>JAPOYS010000043.1 GCA_026706455.1 Chloroflexota bacterium
CGATGTGGGAGAGTATGCCGCCGCCAACACTTCACTCCCCTGCTCGCGCCTTTTTTTATCTTTTGCTGAGCATGTTCCCAACCTCAGCCGGGATACGACAGGAATTGGAAGTAATAAACGATTCCGCATCCCACATGAAGCCCAAACATCGTTGCAACCAGGATCGGCCTCAGCGAAACTGGCCGCCTCATCGCCTCCGTGACTTGGATCGGCCGGCGGCGCGCCGCGGAATACTTTTCCATCAGAAATTGCGTCGAAGCATACATCAGCGCAAACGCGGCGCTGTAGGCCGTCCAATTGAAAACGGCGTGATTGGAACGCCAACCGGTCACATTAAAGAAATACATGAAAAACAGCCCTAGCATGCAAATCAGCCAAGACAGATTTAGGTATGTGTGCTTTCGGGATTCCGAAAAGTACAGCAAATATACGCTCAGCGGAAAAGCCAGCGACAGGATTATCCGGAACGGAATCTGCCAAGTGGATTCGACGTGAAATCTTGCTGACAAAATCACGCCGAACTGAATCCCATCGTCGCCGTTTCCAAAATTGACCAGGTACTGCAACCCGAGCATGACAGCGCCGGGCAAAACGATGCCGAGCAGCAGCATGGACCAATCAACTGGCTGGCGTATCCAGACGCGACAAAGCGCGAACAGGCAGCAGCCCGGCAGCAAGGCAATGGTGTAGCTGGGCTTGGCAAAAGTGGCCAGCGACAGGAGACCGGCTGTAAGTAGCGTCCAAAACGCGCGCTCTGCGCGATCTCGATGAGCGCTGCCATCAACCGCCCGCAGCGCCAACAAGGAAACCGGCACGATGAACAGGCGCAGCGCGTGGTAGGTCGGACTATGCCATACCATCGAATTGACGTATCCGGTCATGTACCGATTGTCCGCAAAAAAGTAGATGGGCGCCATGAGGAAAAGGCAGATCGCCAGCCCGGCAATCGCAGAGTCCCTGAGCTGGCCCTTCGCGCTACGCTTAAGCAAAGCGTACAGGAGCAACAAAAGCGGTGACATAAACGTAATCATCGAAAAGACATTTACCGACACTGGACTCGCATTTGGCAGAATTACGTCATAGATGCGCACAGAAAAGTAATAGAGCGCATGCGCCACATGGATTTCGTCGGGCATTTTGAACGCTTGCTCGTAGTGATTGCTCAAGTCGGTTTTGGGTATTGAAGCGCTAGCGACGAACTGGACAATGATTGGCAAACTAATGATGAACAGTGCTGTATATGGCAGAAGCTTGCGCACTGCTGTCCTTGCCCGATCGGCCCAAAGCTCGTCGAATTTCTTCAAACATTCTAGCTGAATCAATCCAGTTCCGCTATGTCCCTGCGCCTTGTTGAAAGACTTTGACGACTTCGCCCAGCGCGCGAGCCGCTGAGATCAAGTACCTAAGCTCGACCAGGGCAACTCGCTCGGAGATTGCTCAATCGGTAGATCGAAACATAGGCATCCGAATAAATTGGCTCGGCAGCTTCGAAGCTCTTGCGTATGGAGAAACCATGGCCAAGATTGGGATGAAATACCACATGACTGAATCCATCGTTCTCCAAATCGTCTATGGCCTCAAGAAAGATATCCACTGACACTTCAAAGCCATCCATATACTCATCGGAGCAAAAGACATCACGATTGCGTCTCCATTCACTCAGAATTGGATTGGCGTCGATATAATCGTAGGCGCTTGCCGGCGTGCGCGAGATAAGCCCCTCAACTTGCGGAAAGCCGTTGAACGTCTGATACAAAAGGTAATTCTTCGAATTTCCGCGTCCAAATGGCGCATTGATTATGCGGATTGAACCGGGCTCTCCATTCAAAGTCTCCAGAAATGCAAGTTGCTCCTTCGGCACAATCCGCGCTTCGATAGGCTGATAGTACTCACAGGCGATTAGCGCCATGCAAATCAGCGCCAGCGCTGGTCGATGCCGCGCAGATAGCCGATGTCGCAGCGCAAGGACGCCGTAGCCAGCCAAGACAGCCAGGGGCAGCAAGACGCCCATCTGGAAATGGTCGGATGTATGAAAGCCCTCGAAGACGCCGGGCACGAGCGCATCGAGAAAGCGCTTTGGCAGCGGTATATTCGGATGCTGCCGCCCGCCAATTGTAAGGATCGAGCCGAGCCGCAGCAAAAGAAAGGGGCAGATCAGAATCAACCAGGGGACCATCAATCGGCGATAACGCGGTAGCGCCAACCCGGCTATGATCAGAATCAATACTGTGTAACCGAGGTACGATGTATTTAATAGTTCAAGCCCGGCGTCTTCCAACTGAAAAAGCTGGTGATAAACAGGCTCGAGAATGGGATGTCGGACGTTTACAAAGTACTCGACCACGTCGCTTCCTCGTCCTGGTCCCAGTGTTTTCTGCATGGCATCGGCAAATGCTTCCCGGCTTTGGAGCATGGGATAGATGCGCGGCAGGCTACAAGCCAACGCAAGCAGAATGAAAAGCGCGCTGGAAACCTGAAATCGGCGATCCCGCCAGTGTGCCGCCGCGAAGTAGAGCATATACATGAAAACAGTGATGCAGAGGCAAACAAAGATATATAATCCAATATAGGCGGTTATGCCCGTTATTGCGGCTGACAGGGCGACCAAGCGGTGTCGGCTTTCCAGCAGGCCGCGATGGAGAAAATAAAGCGACAGCGGTATGGTGGCGATGAAGCCGACATCGGGGTGCTGGGCGTGCCCCAGTACGAACGGGCTCATGCTGAATACGATCGTGCTCAGCAGCGCAATCCATTTGTCTTTGAAGAGATAGTGGAAGTACAGATAGCTGGCGCAACTGACGCCGAAGATGATAAGCAGAAACACCAGATTGAAGGCATTCGATGCGGGCATGAAGCTGCCCAGCCCGCCAAGAAGCAGCATGTGCGCAATGCTAAAATTATGAAAAGTCAGGGAAAGGCCTTGCGGATAAAACAGCAGATCTGTACGTTGCATGTCGGCCTCGCCCCGCAGAACGAGCCCAGCGTACCAAGCATCCCAAAACTTCATCCAGGCATCCGCTTGGTCGCCAGTGGGAATCCAAAACGTGTCTGAGTCGAAGACGCGCGCCGCTGTCGGAAAGGTCATCACCACGATGAGCGCCGCCAAACCCAGAAGGATGAGCAAGTGGCCGCGCAAGGTCTTGGGTATCTTCCTCATTGATTGTCCGTTTTCCGTGGATGGTCAAGCCGCTAACATGCGCCGCCGATTTCGCACTTCATTTTACACGCTTGCAGCCAAGCCAGAGCCAGTCTACTTTACCGATAACTTGAGGCGCGAATAACCCGAATATGGATAATCACTCATGAGCTTACGACGGCGAGACAGCGACGCGATCGGACCCGAATGGATCGCCGTTTTCATCACGCATAATATACAGGAAGCGCATATCATCGCCGGCAAGTTGGCTACTTACGACATAACGACCATGATTCACCAGGAAGCGGGCGCCGCCGCAATTGGCATCACGCTCGGCAATTTGGGCGAGGTTAAGGTGCTGGTCGCCCCCGCGGATTACAACCGAGCGGCCGACATCCTGTATCCCGCGGCTGCGGACCAAATGGAGGCGAGCAACGATCAGATCCAGCTCATCTGGCCCGATGAGGCTGGCAAGCGCGAGTACGGCGACGATGATGATGAAGAATGACACTTTGACGCGCGTTCCCGGCTTCATGGTCGGGCACTATACAGACGCGGACGCCGTCACCGGTTGTACAGTGATCAGGTGTCCGCCAAAGACAGTTGGCGCTGTTGACGTACGCGGCGGCGCGCCCGGCACGCGAGAAACGGATTTGCTGCAGGCGCATAATCTCGTCGAAGAAGTCACGGCGGTCGTCCTTTCTGGCGGGAGCGCCTTCGGCCTGGCAGCGGCTGATGGCGTTCTGCGCTGGCATGTGGAGCGTGGCCTTGGCTATCAATCAAGGAGCGGCGTGGTCGTGCCAATTGTGCCAGCCGCCATTCTATTCGACCTCACTATCGGAAATCCGGCAATCCGCCCCGGCGCCGACGATGGCTATCAAGCATGCGACGCGGCCACGAGCGAACCGGTGCTGATGGGCAGCGTGGGAGCGGGAACCGGCGCGCGGATCGCGGCGATACGAGGCAATGAGCGGGCGAGCAAGGGCGGCATCGGCTCGGCGGCGATCGATTTGCCCGGGGGGCTTGTGATTGGGGCTCTGATGGCGGTGAACGCTGTTGGCAACGTGATGGGCGAACACGGGCAGGTCATCGCCGGATTGCGATCGGCGGACGGCAAGAGATTCGAGTCCGTATTGGCTGCGATGGCCGACATGATAGATGCGACGTCTAGTGATGCCGAATGCGAGAATACGGTGATTGGTGTTGTCGCCACCAATGGCCGGCTCAGCAAAGCGCAAACGACTAAGGTCGCGCAGATGGCGCATGACGGTCTTGCGCGCGCTGTGAACCCCGCCCACACAATGTTTGACGGCGATACCATCTTCGCGCTGGCCACCGGCGATATCGCCGCCGATCCATCCCTTGTTGGCGCTTACGCCGCTGAGATGGTAGCGCTGGCGATCCGACGCGCTGCGCTTCATGCGACTGCGCTTGGTGGAGTCCGCGCGGTCAACGAATAGCCGCCTCCCGTCTCTTGCCTCTGCGCTTGCGCGCCTCGCCGATGCAGCGACGGCGCATGACGATTATTGCGCGGGCCGCCGATTCGCCGGAACAGGAAAAGCAATCCTCCCATCGTCATCAGGCGCTCCGTCTTTTCGCGGCGCGTCAAGATGTTTAAATGCTATGGCGAGTGGCTTAACATAGACTTATTGGTTATGGTGTATGCTCAAAGCGCTGGCGGTCCCATAATGAAAGACGATGGTGGCGAAAAAGATTCTGCTGGTTGAAGACGAAGAAAAGCTGACTGCCAACCTTGCGGACAAACTACGGGCAGAAGGCTATGAGGTGCTCACTGCTCTCGATGGTGAAACCGGTTGGGGCATGGCGCGCAGCAATTCCTTTGACTTGATTGTTCTTGACATCATGTTGCCCGGCTTGGACGGGCTCAGTCTTTGCCGCATGATTCGCAACGATAGCGAGTCGGCTGACGTGCCGATCATAATGCTTACGGCGCGCGGCGCCGAAGTCGACAAGATCGTTGGCTTGGAAAGCGGAGCGGATGATTATATCGTCAAACCCTTCGGTTTGGGCGAATTCTTGGCGCGCGTGCGCGTGCAAATGCGCCGCCCCTCTCCCGAGCGGGGCCTAAAGCAAGATGTGTTGAGCGCGGGCGATCTTCGTCTGGATTTGACTGCGCGCCGCGTATATCGCAGCGACGCGGAAATCAAGCTCAGCAACAAAGAATTTGATCTATTGACCTTGTTCATGCGCAATGAAAGCGCTGTCTTGTCGCGAGATTTCATTCTGACCAATGTCTGGGGGCACGATTACTTCCCGCTGGACAAGCGTACTGTCGATGTCCACATCCGCTGGTTGCGCGAGAAAATCGAAGAAAACCCCTCAAGCCCCAAACGCATCAGCACTGTTCGCGGCGTAGGCTACCGTTTCGAGGGCTGATGATGGAATTGCTTCTGATGACTGCGGTCGCGCTGTCGCTAGGCTTTGCCTACCACGCGTACCGGCAGCGGCAGGCGCTGAACGGGCTGCGCTCAGACCTGGATCGACGCGACCTGAAGATTCGCAAGCTTCGGTCTCAGCTGGACTTGGTCGAGCGCCAACACCAAATGAGCGAGGCGCTCTATACGACGATATCGGATCTAGGCTTCGACCTGGCCATGCTTGTTGACGAAGACCTGAAAGTCGTTTTGGTCAACCGGCCCGCTGACAATCTGTTTGCCGGGCGGAATCCGATTGACGCCGACTTGCTTGACCTCACTGGCTCGTCCGAATTGCTCAGTCTGGTCCAAATGTCTCTGCGCGAGCAAGAAAGCTTGGAAGAACATTTTGTCATCGCGGACGCCAACTATCGCGCCCGCACCCAGGTTATCAAGCGCGGGGAGACGCGCTGCCTCATCGGTGTTGTCATGCAGGATATCACCGAACTTGTCCATTTGAACCGAGCGCGCCGCGATTTGGTCGCCAACATTTCGCATGAGTTGCGCACGCCGATAACCCGCATCCGCCTCATCATCGAAGGTTTGTTCCTGGAGGCGGACAAGCCAAAGCGAAAGGCGAGCATTCAGTCGCTAAAGGAAATCGCGATGGAGACGGACGCCCTGCTTTGGCTGGCGCAGGAGTTGCTGGACCTGTCGATGATTGAGTCGGGAGAGGCGATACTGCGGCTGGTGAAAACGCCGCTGAGCGAGGTAACGGATGAAGCGATCGAAAGGCTCCAGCCACAGGCGGAGATGAAAGACCTCACTATTGTAAGCCAGGTGCCGCTGAAGGTTGAGGCGCTCTGCGATGCCGATCAGCTGAAGCGAGTGCTTGGCAACTTGATTCATAACGCGATCAAATGGTCTCCTAAAGGCGAAGAGATCGCGATCACCGCTACTGCCCTGGCTGACGAAATCACCGTCTCAGTATTGGACAAGGGACCGGGCGTGCCCGAATCGCTGCGCGAGCGGGTTTTTGAACGCTTCTACCAGGCGGATGTATCCCGCTCGGGCGATGAGGGCGCTGGATTGGGACTGGCGATCTGCAAGCATATTGTCGAAGCGCATGGCGGGCGTATCTGGGCGGAGGGCAACAGCCAAGGCAGGGGCGGTATCTTCGCATTTACGTTGCTGAAAGCGGAAGCCAGCTTTCAGCCCGATTTTCCTGAGGCGGAAAGCGAGCGGCGGCCGACGGCTGTCTCAGAATCCGTCCAGCCGCAGTAGATTGATTTCGCCTCAATTGTTGCTTATACTAAGCTGAATCAAATTTTGACCAACCTTCGGGGCAGGGTGAAAGTCCCTACCGGCGGTAGTGCATGTTGCAACATGCCAAGCCCGCGACCCTGGGCATCGCCTTCGCTTGGCGCTGCGCCACAGCGAATGGCGCACAGGTGGATTCCGGTGAGATTCCGGAGCCGACGGTGAAAGTCCGGATGGGAGAAGGGCGGGCAGGCTGCCGTTGGTGGCAGGCCTGGTCGATATACGGATGCGCCGCGAGCGGCCGCCGCGGACGTATATCGCCCTTCCAAATCGTTATCCCAACGGAAGGGCGACATGCGCAAAAGCCCCACAGTCCTCACCCACAATCATGACACGGAACCTTGGGTACGCTTCAGTCTGCTTTTGCGTCGCCTGTCGCCAATACTTGCTGTGATTTGCCTGTTGCTGCTCTGGGCGTGGATCAGCGAGCGAGAGCTCATTTCGCATATTCTCGTGCCGCCGCCAGGCGATGTCTATCGGGCTTTTGTCGGCGCCCTGGCGGATGGCGTCTTGGCAAAACACGCCTTCGTCACGCTGCAGGAGATGCTCTACGGCCTCCTGCTGGGCGTTGGGATTGGGCTTGCCGTCGGTTATGCAATCGCCAAACTCCCGCTGCTGGAGTACATATTGGCGCCGATTATCGTCGGCTTCCAGTCAACGCCAATTGTCGCCTACGCGCCGCTGCTGGTCATTTGGTTTGGTTCAGGACCGGCCAGCAAGGTTGTGACCACTGCCGTGATCGTATTCTTCCCGACCTTGGTAAATACGATCGTTGGCATCCGTGGCGTGTCGCCAAAGCTCCGTGACCTGATGCGCTCGTTGAAGGCGGGGCGCTGGCGGACATTTCGCCATTTGGAGGCGCCGTCCGCCCTGCCGGTCATTCTGGCCGGACTCAAGACGAGCACGACGCTGGCTGTCATTGGCGCTGTCGTCGGCGAGTTTGTCAGCCAAGGCAGCGGCTTGGGCTATCTGGTGACCGCCGCGCGCAACCTCTACGATACGCCGCTCGTGATTGTGGCGGTGCTTACGATGACGACTATTTCGCTGTGCCTGTATGGACTTGTGGCTTTGGTCGAGTGGCGATTCCTGGTTTGGCAGCGCCGCTCCAACATATAAGCCGCCAAGTCGAGGAGATTGCTTGTCATGTTGAGATTCTTCCGCCGCATTGCCTTCGCCGCCTTGCTAATCGCCTTTGCTGTCGCGGCGCAAGTGGACTTGCAGGACGAACGCATACTCCTGACCTTCATACCCAATGTTCAGTTCGCGCCTTTCTACGTCGGCATTGAAGGCGGTTATTTCGCTGATGTCGGATTCAATGTCTCGCTCGAACATCTGCAAGAGCCCGAGGTTTTGGATCTGGTCGCCGTGGGCCAAGCCAAGTTCGGCATCGTTAGTGGCGAGCAAGTGATACTCGCGCGCGCCCGCGGACGCGATGTCGTGTACGTTTTCGAATGGTTCCAGCAGTATCCGGTCGGTCTGGCGTACGATGATTCGCGCGACCTGAGTGAACTCGAAGATTTGCGCGGACTGGCTATCGGCATCCCGGGCCGATTTGGCGCCAGCTACAGCGGGCTGACCACCTTGCTGCAAAGCGCCGGACTTTCGGAAGATGATGTCGATCTGCGCGAGATTGGATTCAATGCGCCAGAGGTGTTCTGCCTGGGCGCCGTCGATGCCGCCATCGTATACGTCAATAATGAACCGTTGCAAATGCAGAATCTTGCTTCAAACGGCGACTGCGGCGATGTGGCCGAGATTGATGTCATCGCAGTCGCGGCGCATGTCGACCTGGTATCAAATGGGCTGATTGTCAATCGCGCGCTTTTGGAGGGAGATCCAGATGAAGTGGCGCGCATGGTACGGGGTTTTGCGCAGGCTTTGCAAGCCGTCATTGATAATCCAGCCGCCGCTTATCTCGCCAGCCTTAAGCATGTCGATAGCCTGCGGGCCGATGATTCGCTCCTGCGCGTCCTGCAGGCGGCCGCGAGCCAACAGCAGGAATTCGCCGCGTCACACCCGGGGCGCGATGCCATTGCGCTTTCGCGCCGCCAGCTGGCGCGGGAACTGGCCGAGCAATTTGGCAAGGAATTGTTGACGCAAATGCAGGTCTTGCTCAACACTATCGAATTGTGGGATGCCGAGAACCTGGGCTACAGCGATTTGGAATCATGGGACGCGATGCGCGATACACTGGCGGCGATGGGCTTCCTTGATGACGCGGCGGTCCATTTGCCGGAGGCCTTCACGAACATCTTCATTCCCGGGCCGGTCGAGTGAGGTTGAGCCTGCGCGAGCTAGCGGTCGCCTATCGCGCGCCTGCTGGCGGCTCCCTGCCAGCATTGGGACCAATCTCATTTGACGTGGCCGCTCAAGAATTCGTCTGCGTAGTCGGCCCCTCAGGCTGTGGCAAGAGTACTTTGATCCGCGTTTTGGCCGGCTTGGCGCCCGCTTCTACCGGCGCTGCCCTCTGCGATGGCGAGCTGATCGAAGGACCGATGCCGCGCATTGCCGTCATGTTCCAAGACGCCAACCTGATGCCTTGGCGAACGGTGCTGGACAATATCGCCCTGCCTTTGGAAATCGCTGGCATGGCGCGCGCGGCGCGCTACAAAATCGTACGGAAGTTGCTGCCGCAGCTCCACCTTGAGCGTTTTGAGCAGGCTTATCCGGCCGAGCTCTCGGGCGGCATGGCGCAGCGCGTGGCCCTCGGGCGCGCCATCGTCCAAAACCCGCGCGTTTGGCTGCTTGACGAGCCCTTTGGCGCCCTCGATGCCTTGACCCGGGAAAGGCTCAGTCTCGAATTGCTGCGCCTGCGCCAGCGCTATACGCAAACCATCATCATGGTAACCCACGATATCAGCGAGGCGGTATTCCTGGCTGACCGCGTAATTGTCCTGTCTCGCCGGCCCGGCCAACTCGTAGCCGACATCAGCGTGGGCTTGCCGCGTCCCCGCTCAAGCGACATGCTCTATCAGCGAGACTTCCTGCAGTTGACGAAGCGCGTGCGCGCCAGCATTGAAGAACTCGGAAATTGATCCGCATACGATTGAATTGGTGCGAGCATTCGGATTATTCGAGCGTTTGCCAAAGCGCCGCGTGAAAATCGAAATTCATTTTCCGCCTAGCCTGGATTATAGTACGACGCAACTTTATTCGAAGCAGCTCGCTGGCGCTGAGGGACAGGACATGACATTTCAGGCGGAAGCCATTCGCGCGCGTTTCCCGGCTTTGCATCTGCCCGCGGATGACGGGTCGACGCCCATATTCTTGGATAATCCGGCCGGTACGCAAGTCCCGCAATCGGTGATGGACGCGGTGACGCAGTATTACCTTACGATGAACGCTAATTCGGGCGGCGCCTTCGCCACCAGCCGCCGCAACGACGAAATGGTCCAGCGGACGCGCGAAAGCATGGCCGACTTTCTCAACGCGTCAAGCGCTTCGGAGATCGTCATCGGTCCCAATATGACGACGCTTAACTTCGGTTTGAGTCGTTCGATCGCCCGGTTGCTATCGCCCGGCGATGAGATCATTCTCTCGCGCATGGACCACGACGCCAACATCGCGCCTTGGACTACTGTCGCGCAGGACCTCGGCTTGGAAATCAAGTGGGTCGACATTGGCCCGGGCGACTGCACGCTCGATATGGGCTCGCTGGAGGCGGCGCTGAGCGAGCGTACGAAAGTTGTCGCCACCGTGCATGCTTCAAACGCCGTGGGCACAGTAAATCCGGTCAAGCAGATCGCGGGCATGGCGCGCGCGGCCGGCGCTTGGCACGTGGTGGACGCGGTGCAGAGCGCGCCGCATTTGCCGATTGACGTCGAAGAGATTGGCTGTGATTTTCTACTCTGTTCATCCTACAAGTTTTATGGGCCCCACCTTGGAATTCTGTGGGGTCGGCAGGAACTTCTGAATGCGCTGCCCGCCTACAAGGTTCGCCCAGCGAAAGATCTTGCGCCCTATCGCTGGGAACATGGCACGCCGAGCTTCGAGACTTGGAACGGTCTGCTCGCCTGCCTGGACTATTGGGAAAGCTTGGGAGAGGAATTCGGCGACGCCGAACTGCCAGCCTATGCGGGTCGGCGGCTCAATATGAAGCGCGCCATGGTCGCCGTACAAACCTACGAGCGGAAGCTTGTCAAGGCGCTGATTCAAGGGTTGAGCGCGATACCGGGCGTGACAGTGGCCGGAATTACCGACAGCGCAAGACTCGATCAACGCGTTCCCACGGTGGCGATGGTCAAGGCGGGCCATGCGCCGGATGAAATCGCTCGCTACTTGGCTGGCAAGAACGTCTACGTTTGGAGTGGCGATTACTACGCCGTGGAGATCATGCGGCGGTTGCAGCGGCCGGAAGGCATGGTGCGCATCGGTATCGGGCAATATAACACGATGGATGAAATCAACACGGTGTTAAACTTGCTCGACGACCTATAGCGCGTGCTCAAGCTCCTTGGAGCGGCGCGATACAAGCCTTCGTTCGAAACACAAAGAGTCGGCGCGCGCTAGCCGACTCCTGAACCCTTCAAGACCTTTCGGCTGGAGTTAGGCTTGCAGTTCAGCCAATTGTCGCATGAGACGACTCTTGCGGCGCGCCGCATTGCGTTTGTGCACAACGCCGCGGCTGGCCAGCTTGTCCAGGTCGCGCACGGCAGTCCGAGTCGCTTTGCGCGCTTCATCGAGATCGCCGCTCGCGATCGCCTCGCGCGCCTTCTTGACCAATGTTCGCGCCCGGTTGCGGAAATGGCGGTTGTGCAGCCGCCTCTTTTCATTCTGCCGTATGCGTTTGATCGCCGATTTATGATTTGCCATAGTCCCAGTCCTGCGGAAGCCGCGCTTCCCATTCCTCTTCTCAAACGATGAGGCGCCTCTGTTGCGCTCAATTGCTTTTCAACACAAGGTCGAATCGTATCACTCCGGTTTCACTTTGTCTATAGCGCATGTGGCGTCGCTGCCTGCGATCGTTACAGCGGGCCCGCCCGCTCGGCGCCGCGCTAGTCCGAGATTCTGGGATCGAAAGCATCGCGCAAGCCGTCGCCCAAGAGGAAGAAACAGAAGACGGTCGTGGTGATAAGCAGCCCTGGTAAGAAGACCAGATGCGGCGCGCGGCGCGCGTAATCCAAGCCGCCGTTAAGCATATTGCCCCAAGTAGCCATCGGCGCGCGGATACCGAAGCCCACGAAGCTCAAAGCCGATTCTGCCAGGATCAAGCTGCCGAGCTGGAACGACAGGTCAATGATAAGCAGCGAGATCATGTTAGGGACGATGTGCAGGAACATGATTCGAAGATTCGACGCGCCGACCGCGCGCGCTGCTATGACGAATTCTCGCTCCTTGATGGCGTACGCTTCGGAACGTACTAAGCGCGTCGTGCCTGTCCAGCTCAGGATGCCCAGGATCAAAACCAGCGTAAACGGCGAAGGAGATAAAAGCGCGGAGATCAGTATTAGCAGAAACAGGCTTGGAATCGAGGTAAGTGTGGTCACGAACCAGATGATAAAGTCATCAACCTTGCCGCCATAATAGCCAGCAAAGACGCCCACCGCGACGCCGATCCCCAGCGAGAGGACGGCGGCGGCGAGTGCGATGCCCAGCGAGACTTGCCCGCCATAGAGCAAGCGACTGAGATGGTCCCTTCCCAGTTCGTCCGTCCCCAGCGGATGACCCGCCGCGAAGAGCGGAGCGTAATTGTTGCGCAAGTCCTGCGTGGTAGGGTCTACTTGAAACGCGTCGCTGATGACCGGCGCCAGCAGCGACAGGAGGGCGAATACGAGCAAAGTAACAATCGCCCCCATCGTCGGGCGGTCTCGCCTGATGCGGCGCAGCGCCCGCTGCCACAAGGTCAGAGACGGGCTGAAATCCCGCTTGCCCACGTCGTCATGCGCGATCGTCGCGATACTTTTCGCTTTCTCTTTCACATTTGCGTCCATGCAATTCAGTAGCGAATGCGCGGATCAAAGATCGCGTGCAAAATATCTGAGAGTACGAGACCGGCGATAGACAATACGGAACCGATCACGACGCTCGCCATGACCACCGGATGGTCCCGACTTAGGAGGGCGTCAAACAGCAGAAGGCCCACTCCGGGCCAGGTGAAGATTCGTTCGATAATGACGGAGCCGCCAATAAGCCCCAAAATCGTCGGACCAAGAAACACAGTGAGGGGCGCGACGGCGTTACGGAATCCGTGGCGAAACCAGACGCTCCGAGTAGGCAAACCCTTGGCAAAGGCGGTCCGAATGTAATCGCTGCTGATTGTATCCAACATGGTGGCGCGCATGAAGCGCGACCAGCTGGCAATGCCACCCAGGGCGCTGGCGCTGACCGGCAGAATCAAATAATGCAGGCGTTCGAGTAGCGGCGGGCAGCCGCCCCGCACCGGCGGGCAGCGGCCTCCCATCGGCAAAAGCGGCCAGCCCGCGCCGATTCCGTGACCCTCGAGGAATCGAGGCAGTGCGATGCCAAAGAGTATGATAAGCATGAAGCCCAAGAAGAATGTGGGAACTGAGATCCCGAGGACGGCAAAGACGCGCGTGATTCTGTCGAACAGGCGGCCTCGATACACAGCCGCCAGGACGCCGATTGCCAGACCGCCGCTTATGGCTACGAGCAAAACGAAGATGTTCAACTCAATAGTGGCGCCCAAGCGCTCGGCGATGAGATCAAGCGGATTCGAACCGCGGAACTTGAACGACGTGCCGAAGTCCCCGCGCAAGATGCCATAATTGTCTCCCCAAGAATCGACTTCTCCATCGAGATTCGTGTCGACCATCATCCAGTCATCGCCGATTAACCAGCGCAGATACTGGATGTAAAAAGGGTCGGCGACGCCCAACTGTCTGGCGAGTCGTTCGCGTTCATCGGGCCTGATTCTGGGGTCGAATGCGAGCAGGGAGACTGGGTCGCCTGGCACCAGCAGCATGATGAAATAGACGATGACGGTGATGCCAAATAGAGTGGGTATTGCCTGCAGAATGCGCCGGAATATGTATCTATGCATGCGCGCAAACCTGCTGGGGCGAATGAATGAAAAAACCGCCAGAAAGCGGCAACTCCCTGGCGGCATGGGCTAGCGTTCGCCGTTATTGCGCGACCAATGCCGGCGAAACCCAGGCGTCAATCGAATACGTGCGCGAGAATGGCGTGGGGTTCCAATTCATGGTGCCCGGCAATACTGCCGTCATCGCTTCTGAGACGTACATGTAGAAGTAGGGCATGTCGTTGAAGAGGATCTCCTGCGCCTGTTCGTAAAGCGCCGCCCGCGTCTCGGTATCGCAGCCGGGCACAACCCGCGCCTGGTCATTCAGCTCGATCAGTTCGGCGCTGTAGTAAGAACCGAAATTGAAGCCCGAGCCCGGCACGTCCACCTCAGGATAATAGAAGCTCGAGACATCCGGGTTGACCGGCAAGCCGAGGCTCCAGCCCAAGAGGTTCATGTCGAATGTCTGACCGACTAACTCCGGCAAAAAGGCGCTGCCCCAATCGACCGCCTCGAAGTCCGCGTTGAAGCCGACCTTGTTCATCTCCGACTGGAAGAACAAGCCCATCTGCTCGCCAATCTCAGATCCGGCGCTCGTATGCAGATCGAGCGTCAGTTCACTGCCGTTGAATTCGGAATCGACCTCGCGCGCGAAAAGACAATCTTGGCAGACGCGCGCCGTGTCCGGATCCTCATCGTGGTCGATCCAGCCGGCCTGCGTCAATTTCTCCATCGCCAACTCGGGATTGTATTCGTATTGCAACTCGGGATTGTATACCCACGAGGTCGGGATCGTGTGCGTGGCCACTTTGAAGCCATTGCCATCGCGGATTCCTTCAATCAGCGCGTCCATATCGACCGCATGCGAGATCGCCTGCCGCACCAAAACATCCCCTAAGACCGGGTGCGGCTCCTGCGGGATGAGGTTGCCGTCGGCATCCAAGCCCGGCTGCGGGTTATCCGGATTGGCGTGGTTCATGGCGAAGAAGCTGAAGCCGTTGCTCGTAAATTCGTAGCGCGGGAATTCAAGCAATTCTGGATCCGTGCGGAATTCCTCCTGGCGCTTCGCTGGCACAGCCAAGATGCTGAACTCGCCGCCGATGAAGCGCTCGGTCGCGACGTTTTCATCAGCCACCTGCAGCGTCACCATCTCGGATGGGCTGACGAAGCCCAAGATCGAATCGGGATAAGACTGGTCGGCGAGCAGGCTGATGCGCTCCCCAGCCGCGAACTCCACATCTTTGAAAGCGCCGAAGGAGACGGTGGGAATTCGCCGCGGCTCATCCATGATGGCGGCGTAATCGTCCCCGTACAGTTCGGAAAAGATATGGGCTGGCACCGGAGTGACATCGTTGACATCGCTGAAGGAGATGCAATCCGCTTCATTGAAGGTGAGCACAACCGTATAGTCGTCCGGCGCTTCCACGCTGACGATCTTGCCGCCGGCCGGCGTGCCATCGGCCATCGTCTCAAAAATGCCGGCGCGCGGGCTGTCGATCTGTCCGCTGCGCGTCGCATTGATCGACCACAAGTAATCGGCTGAGGTTATCGGCGTGCCATCATTCCAGCTAATATCGTCTCGCAGGTGAATCGTCAAAACGGTTCCGGTCTCATCGTATTCCCAGCCGGCTGCCATCGCGCCGGCCAAGTTGGGCTCTTCCAATCCAGTATGCGGGCTGACGCCGATGATCGCTGGATACAACCAACTGTAGACGTCGCTGGAAGCGGTGTCGCTGCCGATCAGCGGATTAAACGTGGCGGGATCCCCCGCTGTGCTGCCGTCGATGACGATGCCGCCCAGACCGGGTCCCGGCGCTGCGTCCGCGTCTTGCGCGCTCGCTGGATACACAATGGATACGAGCAACAACAGAGTCAATACAAGCATCTTCTTCATGAGTGGCGCCATCCTTTCGATCACGCTATTTTGGTTTTCTTGCCCTATGAATTCCGACAACTTTAGTCTAGCACATTACCGCCTCGTCAACGAAGGCCGTCAAATGTGAATACGCTGAGCGAATCCTTAGCGACGCCTAAAGACCGTTCCACTTCATATCTTGCTGGTGGCTCGCAGCCCCTTGATTCAAACAGAAGCGGAATGCGATGCGTTAGCCCTACAATATCGGAAATCGATTTGCGATAATGTTCCCGCAGCAGCGCTTGTGACATTTTTCGCAAACGGGAACAGGACGACCAGAATGAACTATCGGGCGGGAGAGCGGTCGATTATCGATCGCGCATGGCAAGCTGTCGCATTAGCTTTGATGATTGCCTTGCTGGCGGGCTGCGGCGCGCTGGCCGAGCCAGTCATGCGCCGCGCGACGGAGACGACGGTCCTGGTCGAAGCGACTGCATTTGAGGCGCCGGCGACGGAGCCGCCGACGGCGACGCCCGTGCCGCCCACAGTAACGCCGACGCCCGAGCCAACGGGGACGAATACGCTCGCGCCGTCGCCTAGTCCCGAGCCGACGAGCGCGCCTCTAATGTCGCCCATAGATCGCTTGGTCGCCGTGCGCGACGCGGCCAACGGCGCCAGCTTGTTCGAGACTTTCCAGGAGGCCGCCAACTACGCCTGCTCGAATTGCCACCTGCCGACCAGCGAAAAGACAAACATCGGTCCCGGCTTGCTGAATATCAAGGACCGTGCCGCCAATCGAGTAGCCGGGATGACAGCCGCCGAATACATCTACCAGTCTATCGTCGACTCCCAGTCCTATACGGTCGAGGGCTTCGACCCGGAACTGATGCCGCAGAACTGGGCGGAAATCTACAGCGATCTCGAGATCTTCGACATCGTCGCCTATTTGATGACGCTCGAGGGCCGGTCAGATATCAACGATCCGGAGCCCGAGGACGCGGCCTCAGATTGACGACAGATCTTGCCAAGCTGATTGTGGGCGAGCTCCATCGCCGACGCCCTCAATCCAGCAAGTCGGCGACGGCGGCATTCAGTTCTTGTTCGGCCGCCGACAGCGCTTCACGCATGGCTTCCAGCCAGTTCCAATCTTCTTCAAGGCTGGCTCCCTGTACCGACAAGACGGCTGCAGTCGCCTCAGGCGCGGCGCCGCCGGGGAGCGTCCGCGCGTCGACAAAGGCTTGCGGGTCCAGCGCGCGTTGGAAGGCGGCCTCGCTCAACTTGATCCGCAGTCCAAGTTCATCGAAGGCGACCCGCCTCAGCATTCCCCCAGTAAGTTCAGCTGGCGCCAACTCTTCATCTTGCGCGAAGCGAACCAGCGCCGATACGACGCTGTGCGCCTGGCGGAAGGGCAGGCCACAGTCGCGCGTCAAGGTGTCGGCAAGTTCCGTCACCGTAGTGAATCCGAGCGCCGCCCGCCCGCGCAGGCGCGCTGCGTTCACCTCGAGCGTATCAATGACGGCGGCGTAGAGCTGGATGATCTCGCGAGCCGTCTCCAGCGATCCAAAGAGCGGCGGGAAGATTTCGTCTTCGATGTCCTGCGTGTCGCCGAATGGGATGTTGTGGCATTGGAGGACGATGCCCTGCGCCTGCGCCAACAGGCGGCTGATGCGCGCGCTCAGATGCTCCAGCACGACCGGATTGCGCTTCTGCGGCATGATCGAACTGATCTGGATGAAACTGTCGTGGATGCGAATCGCGCCGCTCTCTTGCGTCGCCCAAAAGAGCATATCGCGCGTGAAGCGGGACAGGTTGACGCCGAGCGTAGACAGCGCGCCCGCCACACCGGTCAGATTGTCCGAGGCGCTAATGCTGTCGTATGTGCTCAGTTGAATCTCGTCGAAACCGAGCAGCCGCGCACTCAGATGGCGGTCGATGGGAAAGGCTGTTCCGGTCAGGGCGGCCGCGCCGAGCGGGCTTTGATTGTTGGTTGCGCAGGCGAAGCGCAGGCGCGCCGCATCGCGTTGCAAGCTGGCCAGCAAGCCGGCAATATAATGCGCCATTGTCGTCGGTTGCGCCGGCTGCGTATGCGTATAACCTGGCATCAGCGTCTTTAAGTGTTTTCGCGCGAAGCGGAGCAGACTTTGACGCAGCCGCAGCAGATCCTCCATCACCGCCAGCAGCAGCGGACGCAGCGCAAGCCGCGTCAGCGCATAGCCGAGGTCGTTGCGGCTGCGCGCCAATTGCAGGTTGCCGCCATAAGCCGCGCCAGCCGACTCGATGAGCTTGTTCTCAATTGCGAAAAACAGATCTTCTTCGCCGCCGGACAGCGTCAACCCGGCAAGGCCCTCCGCTTCGACCTGCCGCAGCGCCGTGAGCAGCGCCCGGGCGTTGTCTCGGGTGATGATGTCGCAGCGCGCCAGCATCACTACATGCGCGCGATTGGCTGCCATCATCGGCGCGTACAGGCGGGCTTTGGCATCCGCATAGAAAGGCTGCAGCACATACTTGTCGTATAGCGGATGCGGGAAGCCGGGCATGTCGCTCGACACGGATTAGCCTTTCAGACCAGTCAGAGCGATCCCTTCAATGATGTAGCGCTGAAAGATGATGACCACGATCAAGAGCGGCACGACCGAGAGCGAGGCGCCCGTCATGATCAGATTCCAGGGCGTGTCGGCTTCGGAGGAGAATTGCTGAATGCCGACTGGCAGCGTAAACATCTCGCTTCGCGTCGTTGCGATCAGGGGCCAGATGAAAGCGTTCCAATTGCCGAGAAAATTGAAGATGCAAAGCGCCCCAATCGCGGGCAGGCTCAAGGGCACGGCCACGCGCCAATACAAACCGAATTCGCTGACGCCATCAATCCGACCGGCGTCCAGCAGCTCGTCCGGCACGCCCTGCATGAACTGACGCATCAAGAAGATGCCCGAAGCGGTGATCACGCCGGGAAAAGCGATGCCCCAGTAGGTATCGACCCAGGTCGGTCCAATTGGTGGATTGGATGACATAATGAACCAGGGTATGAGCAGCATCTCGGTCGGCACCATCAATGACGTCAGAAAGATAATGAAGATCGGGCGCTTGCCTGGGAAGTCATATTTGGCGAAGACGAAGCCAGCCAGCGAATCAAAAAAAGCTACGCTCACCGTGCTCATGACCGCCACGATGAAGGAATTCTTGTACCAGAGGGGCAGGTCGGTCTTGTTGATGACGTCGTTATAGTTGTCCAGCGTCGGCTCGACCGGGAAGATGTTGCGCCGCAGAATCTCTTTTTCCGGCTTGAGCGAAGTGGACAGCATCCACATGAAGGGCACGATCATCGTGAAGGCGATCATCGTCAGCAGCAGATAGGAGAAGAACTTGTACTTCCAATCGTCGCCGGCTTTGCCGACCGAGCTGACGGGTCCCTGATCTTTGAAGAGATTGGAGGGTGCTATCGATTCCGCCATGATCGCCTCAATTGATTCGACGAGAAGTGACCGAGAGTTGTATGATCGTGACGCCTAAAATCAGCGCGAAGAGCATCACCGTCAGCGATGAGGCATAGCCCATATTGAAGCTTTGGAAGGCTTCGCGATAAACGCGCAGCACGACCGTCGTGGTCGCGTCAAGGGGACCCCCTCGTCCCTGTTCGGTCATGGCGACGACGGGCGCGAACATGCGCAGGAAAGAAATCGTCTGCAACACCAGCAAGTAGACGATGCTGGGATTCAGCAGCGGAAAAGTAATATAACGAAAGGTGTGCCAGCGGCTGGCGCCATCGACCTCGGCAGCTTCGTAATAGGTGCGCGGGATCTGCTTCAAGCCCGCCAAGAATATGATGATGGCGAAGCCCATGCCTTGCCAGATGACCAGCGCCAAAACCGATGGCAGCGCTTGCTGCGGGCTGCGGAGGAATGGCTGCTGCGGCAGCGAAACGAGTTGTAAGACCACGTTGAAGAGCCCGAAACGCGGCTGATACAACATGCGAAAGACCCAGGCGATAGCGATGGTCGAGGTCACAAAGGGCAGGAAAAACATAATGCGGTAGAGCGTGCTCATGAAGCGGATTTCATTGAGCATCAACGCGATCGCCAGCGCCAGGCAGAGTTGAATCGGCACGCCGAGCAAGACGTAGTTGATCGTGTTCTGAAAGGCGGCTTTGGTCGTCGACTTCCGCTTGCCAAGCTCTTCAAGAACCTTTTCGTAATTCTCCAAGCCGACGAAGGGCTGCTCGGCCGCCAGCGGATTGTAATCGTGCAGGCTCATCTGGAAGGCGAAGAGCGCCGGATACACGCGGATGTAGGCGAAGAATACGATGGGTATCGCCAGGAAGATATAAGCCCAGACGACCTTTTTCTTTGCCAGGGTCACTCGCTTGGTCCTAACGAGGCCAGTCTACTGTGGTCAAATCTGAGATACCGCGCCAAATCAAGGCAGACAACACAGTAAACTACGCCAGACGCATGAACGCCTGACGTAGATTGCGACTTACACACGTCTAGCGCGGCGGCTATCCGCCCACTCCTGTGATTGCAAGACAAACGACGAGCAGGGTAAGGGCGCCTACAAGCATCAGAAAACTCTTCATGCAGCCAGCGAACCCGCCGCCCTTCGCATCCTGCTGCCCATCGTAATACCCTTTGCCGTAAGAGGGGTTACCCTGCGGCATGTCTGTTTCCCTTTCTGCCTACATGTGTAGGCGAGTTTTGCTTGAGCGTCCACTGAGGCTTTTTGTGAATTGGGGGCGGCACAGCATGCCGCCCCTACAGTAGTAATCGCCGTGTGCTATTCCCGATCAGCCCAGAAGTTGTCGATCAGCTCTTGTTCGGCCGCAGCCGCTTCATCCAGCGCGTCGCAGGGATCCATGCCGCCCAGCCGGATATTGTCGAAGGCGTCGATCAGCACTTGACGCTGCGCGCTTTCATCGACGAAGAAGGTCGCGTGCGAATAAGCCAAACCAGCCGAGAAGGGTCCGAGAATCGGATCCGCCAGAATCGCCTCGTCGCTGGCGGCGGCTAGCTGCGCCGGCAATTCGCCAACGTTGTTCACCCAAAGCGTGCCGGCTGCTGGCGTGGTGATGAACTGCAGGAACTTGACGGCTGCTTCCAGGCGCGCCGGATCTTCATTGGCGCGGCGCGTGATGCCATGCGTCCAGTACGATCCGAAGGTATGCTGTTCACCGTTGGGACCGACGGGCAGCTCGGCCACGCCGTAATTTAGATCCGGATTATTCCGGGCGATCGTGCCTACGCGGAAGGAGCCATCCACGTGCAGCGCCGTCTCGCCATTGACGAAGGCGTTGGTAGAGCCATCCAGAATATCATTGCTGCCGGTCACGTGCTCGGTTTCAAAGGCGGCCAGCCAGGAGAATGCCGCGCAGCCCTCTTCGCTGTTGTAGGTCACTGTGCGGCCGTCATCGCTGTAGGGGGCGCCGCCATATTGTCGGATCAGCACTTCGCGGAACCAGTGATGATCCTGAGACGCTAGCGCGGGCGCATGGCCTTGGGTGGTGATGCTGTAGATATCGCTCTCGTCGCCGTCATAAACGGTTGTCGCGATCGCCGCCGCCACAAAATCGTCCAGCGTCGCCGGCGGGCTCTCCGGATCTAACCCGGCCGCCTCGAAGATATCTTTGTTCCAGAACAGCGCCAGCGAACGCACCGCCGTCGGAATCGCCCAATAGCTGCCCTCGAACTTGGAATTGGCGACCATCGGCGAGAAGGTCTCCAGGATGAATTCCTCGCTGAAGGGATCGTCCGGCAGCGGCACCAGGTAACCGGCATCCACGAAGGCTGGAATCCAACCGTAGAATAGCGTCACCACGTCCGGTCCCACGCCGGCCGGCGCCGACGCGGCCAGCTCATCGCGGAAGTTGGCGTAGGGGATGTCGCTGTTGTGCACGACCTTGATGCCCGGGTTCTCCGCTTCGAACTGCTCGATCAGCATGTTCATCGCGTCAACGCGCGCGCCAAAGTTGTACTGCCAGTATTCGATTTCGACCATATCGTCTTGCGCGCCGACTATCGCGCCAAGCGAGAACAAGACAATCAGAACTGCAAGAATTGCCAGCCATCGTGACCGTAGCATTTTCTACTCCTTCATCATCGTCAGTATCGTTCGGACAGTATCAGCGTAACGCATTTTACGCCGCGCCGCAAACCTGGCTGCTCGGTTTAGGCAGCGGCCGTCGCGCGCCGTCTACAAGTCAATTTTGAGCAGCCGCGCCGCATTGCCGCCGAATATCAGCTGGATATCCTCCTCGCGATAATTCAACTCGCGCACATCGCGGATCTGCTGGACAAGATAGGGCTCGGCGAAGCCGCGCGGGAAGTAGCTCGAATCCGTGCCGAAGATGATGCGCTCAGGACCAATCGTCTCCATGTACTTGCGGAAGAGCTTCTTGGTGTCCCAATCGCCGTCCACCCACTTCACCCATTGATTCGATCCGCTGGTGTCGATCGAAACATTGCCGCAAGCCCAGCAGAGCTGCAGCGTCTCGCGTATCCAAGCGCAGCCGAAATGGGGCACCACAAAGGTCACATCCGGGAAGTCCTTGGCGATATTGTGCAGCTTCAGCGGATTGATGTTTTCGTGCCAAGCGACGCCACCGCCGCTGCCCTGAATGCCAAAATGAATCAAGACCGGAATATCCAACTCGGCGCAAGCCTCCCAGACGGGATAACCAGCCTCATCCTCGACGGGCCGATCAAGCGACGGCGCCAGCAGCTTGTAGGCTTTTAAGCCGTCTTCGTTCACCGCGCGGCGCAATTCATCGGCGGCGCCCTCGTTGAACAGGTAGTGATGGGCGTAGCCGATAAAGGTATCCGGATGGCGCCGCACCAGGCTGGCCAGATTCTTGTTGCCGCCGCCGGTCACGAAGCAGACGGCTCGCAAACCGTAGCGCTCGATCTCAGCCGCCCAGCGATCGGCTTGCTCCTCGTCGGTGAATGTACTGCGCTCCGGCGGATCAAAGCCCCAGGTCGCCCGCCACTGCCGGTTGTAGCTCATGGCGTACTCGCGAGCGATGGCAGCCCGTCGTTCTCCCAGGCGCTCGACATACTGCCGCCGCGAATCGGGTCCCCCCTCGATGATCCAGCGATTTTGCGTCGGAAAATGCACGTGAAAATCAATAACATTTAGCCCGTTGTACATCGTTGCTGTCCTCTCTGATTTCTTGGCTGGTCAATTGTTCGTCGATTTAGCTGTCGCTTCAACATTCGATAATAGCGCAGGCTGCAGCGAAATCACATAAGCGCGTTATTGGTTCAGGGCGACTTGCTCGTTATACTTGTAGTCGAAATGTGTATTGCTATGCAAACAGTACAGAACGGAGTTGTCTTATGGCGAGACCAGTCACCTTGTTCACCGGGCAGTGGGCCGATTTGCCCTTCGAGACCATTGCCGAGAAAGCCAAGAGCTTCGGCTACGATGGCTTGGAGCTGGCCTGCTGGGGCGACCACTTTGAGGTCGACCGAGCGCTATCCGAGGACGGCTACATTCAGTCGCGCGTGGACGTGCTTGAGAAGCATGGCTTGGGCTACTATTCCATCAGCAACCATCTCGTTGGGCAGTGCGTGGCCGAGGCGGCCATCGACGCGCGCCACCGCGACATTCTGCCCGACCGGCTTTGGGGCGATGGCGACGCCGACGGCGTGCGCGAACGCTGCGCCGAGGAGATGAAAGACACGGCGCGCGCGGCCAAGGCTTTTGGCGTCGATGTCGTCAATGGCTTCATCGGCAGCCCGGTCTGGCACATGATCTACCGCTTCCCGCCGACATCGGACGAAATGATCGACGCCGGCTACCGTGAATTCGCCGACCGCTGGAGGCCCGTGCTCGATGTCTTTGCAGCCGAAGGCGTCAAGTTTGCCTTGGAGGCGCACCCGAGCGAAATCGCCTACGATATCTACACAGCCGAAAAGGCGCTGGAAACGCTGGATCATCACCCTGCATTCGGCTTCAACTTCGATCCCAGCCACTTCATTCACCAGCTCTTTGATCCTGTCAAGTTCATCGATCGCTTCGCCGACCGCATCTTCCACGTTCACGTCAAAGACTCGAAGGTGACGCTCGACAATGTAACCAGCATTCTCTGCTCGCATTTGAACTTTGGCGATGCGCGGCGCGGCTGGGATTTCGTCTCGCCCGGGCATGGCGATCTGGATATCGACGCGATGATCCGCGCGCTGAACCGCGCCGGCTACGATGGTCCCCTGTCAGTAGAATGGGAAGACAGCGGCATGGATCGCGAATTTGGCGCCACCGAGTCGGCCGCCTGGGTGAAGCAAAATGACTTCGCCGCTTCGGGCCGCGCATTCGATGCCGCCTTTGCGGAAGAATAATCTGGTCATTGGAACCAAATGAGGAGATGAACGATGGCTGACGAAAAACAGGTGAGCGCGACATTCACCAGCATGGCGACCGAAGGGACGGACGCTGAGGCGCCTGAGCTCGGCATCGGCATGTTGGGCTATGCCTTTATGGGCAAGGCGCATACCAATGCCTTCAAGAAGATCCCCTATATGATGTATCCACCGGTGGCGATTCCGCGCCTGGTCGGGATCGCCGGGCGCAACGAAGCGGCGGTGAGCGCGGCCGCGCAGCGCTATGGCTACGAACATGCCTATACCGATTGGCGCGACATGCTCGCCAATGACGATATTCAAGTCTTCGACAATGGCGGACCCAACGACGCCCATGCCGAGCCCTGCAATGCGGCCGCGGCCGCCGGCATGCACGTCTTCTGCGAGAAGCCGCTGGCGCGCAGGGCCGAAGAAGCCAAGTCGATGCTGGACGCCGTGGAGGCGGCCGGTGTCAAGCACATGGTCGCCTTCAACTACCGTTTTGTCCCGGCTGTGCAGCAGGCGAAGAAAATCGTCGATAGCGGCAAACTCGGCCAGATCTATCATTGGCGAGCGGTCTATTTGCAGGAATGGGGTATGGACCGCGAGATGGAATCGACCTGGCGCT
>JAPOYS010000054.1 GCA_026706455.1 Chloroflexota bacterium
ATGCACATCAGCCAGATGGGCGGGATCACGCCGGCGCGCAATGTCGCCATCTTCGCTGACATGTATGGCATCCGCACCGCCTGGCACGGTCCCAGCGATACCTCGCCTGTCGGTCACGCCGCCAACTTGCAGCTGGATCTCTGGCATCCCAACTTTGGCGTGCAGGAGTGGTATCGCCCATCGGAGCTGGATTACGAGATCTTCCCCGGTTTGCCCGTCGTTGAAAATGGCTACCTCTATCCCAAGGACAAGCCCGGCTTGGGCATCGACATCGACGAGGCGCTGGCGGCGAAGTATCCGGCGCAGGATTTCGTCGAGGAGTGGACGCAGACGCGCCTGCCCGATGGCAGCCCGGCGCGGCCCTGAGCTAAATTGATGACATTTCGCATGTCGCGGACTATACTATCGCTGAATCAGCGAGGAGCTTGGACATGGCTATCAATCGGTCTCCCGTCATGACGGTCGAAGACTATTTCGAATGGGAACAGCGCCAGGAGCGCAAACACGAATATATTGATGGAGCGGTATACGAGATGCCTGGAGTCAGTTTCAATCACGACATTATCGTAAGAAATCTAATCTACATATTTGTGAGCTGCCTCGACCGCGCGCGTTTTGGCTTTCATACCGCCGAACTTCGCGTACAAGCCAGTCCCAGCCGCTATGTCTACCCCGACCTCACCATAGTAAGGGGCCGCTCCGCGGCTTCTGACGTCAGTGAATACAACCTCATCAATCCTTATGTCGTGCTTGAAGTGACATCGCCTTCCAGCATGGATCGCGATCGGGTCGACAAACTCGGCTACTATTACGAGGCGCCGCCCATCGAAGCCTGCCTAATCGTCGACCAGCACCGCATTTGCGCCGAACTGTATACGCGTGGCGAAAGTGGTTGGCTCTCTGAGGAGTTTGCCGACCCAACTGATGTGATCTCGCTCAAGATGCTGGAGTGTGAACTCCCGCTGGACCAAGTCTATCGCGATATCGTTTTCGAATAGCGCTAGCTTTCGAGCGCATCCAGATTGCAGACATTCGCCGCCACCCCCTCAAGCAAGAAATCGACGACCAACTGCGCCGCCTCGACGGCGACAGTGACCTGCGCGTCCGCTGTGCTGGCGGCTAGATGCGGCGTATGCAGGACCTGCGGAAGTCCGATTAGCGGGTGATCGGCCGGCGGTGGCTCGGTCTCGTAGACATCCAGCGCCGCGCCCGCGACTTTCCCGCTCTTCAGCGCCGCCGCCAAGTCGGCTGAATTGATGAGCGCGCCGCGCGCCGCGTTGATGATGCGGACGCCGTCTTTCATCGTAGCGATCGACTCGCTGTTGATCATGCCGCGCGTCTCATCGGTGACCATGGCATGCAGCGTCAGGTAGTCGGCGCGGGCGTAGACCTGATCCAGATCGAGCAGAGGCACACGGATCGCTTCGGCGACGGCTGCCGGCAGGTAGGGGTCGCGCGCGATGACATCCATCTCAAAAGCCCCCGCGCGCGCCGCGATCGCCTGACCGATGCGCCCCAAGCCAATTATGCCCAGCGTCTTGCCCTTCAGCTCGACGCCGCTGAAGGCTTTGCGCTCCCAGCGGCCCTCTGCCAGCGATTGATGCCCCGGCGCAATATGCCGCGAAAGCGCGATCATCAGCCCGAAGGCATGCTCGGCCGTCGATATGGTGTTGCCGCCGGGCGTGTTCATGACAACGACGCCGCGCGCGCTCGCCGCCTGCAGATCGACATTGTCGACGCCGACGCCGGCGCGGGCGATCGCCTTCAACTTCGGCGCCTTTTCCATCAGTTCGGCGTCGGCTTTCACCCCGCTGCGGATGATAAGCGCGTGGGCGTCGGCGACAGCTTCCAGCAAGGCGGCGCGAGCCAGCAGCCCCGGCGCCGACACGCGTATCACGTCATTGGCTTTGAGGAGGTCAAGCGCCTTCTGGTGCACATTGTCGGGAACGAGTACGTGAAACGTCATGCGAGCCATCCTTGCTTACTCCCCTTCCCTCATTTTGGGGGAAGGGGCGGGGGATGGGGGCTGCGCTAGGAAGGCATCCAAGCCTTTGAGCACTTCGCGCAGCATAGCCATCGTCACATCGCCCATGTGCGGCAGGCGGAATGTCGCGCCTTTGATTTTCCCGTAGCCCTTGTCCATCGCGAAGCCGCGCTCGTTCTCCATGAAGGCGGCCATCGCGTCGACATCAATGCCGCGCGTATTCGAAACCGTAGTCACCGTATCGCTGCGGTAGCCCGCTTGCGCGTACAAGCCGAAGCCGCGCTCCAGCGCCCATTCATGCGTCGCCTCGCGCATCGCCCGGTGCCGCGCCCAGCGCGCCTCGACGCCTTCCGCCAGGATGGCGTCCATCTGTATGTCGGCCGCGAACATCAGCGCGATTGGCGGCGTGGACGGCGTGTTGTTCTTCAGCAATGATTTTTCCTGCGTCAGAAAATCGAAATAATAACCGCGGTTCGGGATGCGCTTCGCCCGTTCCAAAGCGCGGTCGCTGACGGCGGCGAAGGCGATGCCCGGCGGCAAGGCGAAGGCTTTCTGGCTTGAGGTGAGCGCGATGTCGATGCCCCAATCGTCGACGCGCAACTCCGTGCCCAAGAAGCCGCTGACCGTGTCGACAAAGAACAATGTGTCTTTGTGTTGATTGACGGCTTCTCCAATCGCTTGGATCGGATTGGTGACGCCGGTGCTGGTCTCGTTATGCACGGCGCAGACGGCGTCGTAGCTGGACTTGTCCAAGGCCTCCGCCACCATCTCGGCGGTATGCGCCCGCCCCCAATCGACCTGAATTATATCGACCCGCTTGCCGTTGGCGCGGCTGACGTCCGCCCAGCGTTCGCTGAAGGCGCCGCCGGTCAAATGCAGGACTTTGCGCTCGTCGCGAACCCCGCAGCGGATTGCGCCCTCCCACAAGCCGCTACCGGACGAGCCGCTGACAATGACGCGGCTGTCGCTGAAGAAGGCGCGTTTGAGCTTGCCTTGCAGACGCGCGAAGAGCTCGGCGAAATCAGCGGTTCGATGTCCGATCATCCAGGCGGTTTGGGCATCGAGGATCTCACGGCGCACCTCAACCGGACCCGGCAGAAACAAGCGTTTGTGGCTGAATTGGCTCATCGACGGGTTGCCCTCCAAACGGGAATGCTTGGCTGTGCCAACAAACGGATTGTAGCCGCGCGGTCGATTCACGCACAGGGCGAAAGAACAGGCGGACCTCATAAGTCAACGGAATCCGAAACCAGTGAAATTAAATGTTGCAATATATGGAACAAATGTTACACTGTTACTTATTGTCAACAGGAGTTCATTGCAATGAGCAGAAAAAGAAGGACTCAATCCGGTATGTCAACGTCTGATCTTATATTCTCCGCCTATCAGGAAACAAACGCTGAGGTGTTTCCTAAAATACTTGAACTGCATGTGCCACTGTTCTCAACTGTGGCAGATGTAACTTACGGTAAAGGTGTATTCTGGCGTAATATTCCCGATGGAAACTATAATGTCTTGGCAACCGATTTGAAGATGGGCGTTGACTGCAGGGATTTACCCTATGATCAATCAAGTATTGATTGCGTTGTACTTGATCCGCCGTATATGGAAGGTCTCCTTCGTAAGAACAACAACCATCGCGGGGGTGCTGGTACTCACGTTTCATTTCGTGAGGCTTATTCTGATAATGGGAAAGCGAAAATCTCGGCAAGGCCAACAAGAGCAAAGTGGCACGCTGCGGTCCTCGAGTTATACGTTGAAGCTGGAATAGAAGCTTATCGCGTACTTCGCAAGCACGGCGTTCTTATCGTTAAATGTCAAGATGAAGTAAGTGCGAACAAACAGTGGCTAACACACGTCGAAATCACTTTGGAATACGCGAAGATAGGCTTTTACGCAAAAGACTTATTTGTGGTAATGCGAAAAAACAAGCCTGGGGTTAGCAGAATAAAGAAACAAAGACATGCGCGCAAGAATCACTCCTATTTTCTTGTGTTCGTCAAGACTATGTAGAATCGGCCTTGATGAGCTTTTGTAAGAGTTCTGCCGGGTTACTGGTATATGGTGGCTGTATGGGATACGTCACTTTTACCATAGTAGCCAGAAGATGCTGTCGTTGATATGACGTGTACTTATGAAAACTAGATCTTGGCAAGTCGCTATTTAGTATGAAGGCAAAATCCCATTGCTCCCTGAATTGAAAAAGGTTTAGCGCAAGAATATCAAACTGGCCGGCGAGCAAACAAGTTGTCTGGAGTTCTGATCCATCTGGAAATGTAACTGGACGTCTATCACTTGCGTCGACTTGTACTCGCCCTTTATAGACTCCGCTTTCGGAATCGTATCTGACAGTATTTGTCTGTAACGATTTCACTTCAAATGAGAATTCACGACCTCTGTACTTGACAATCATGTCATTTTTTCTGCCGCCTCGACGATCATGATCGTCAGGCTTGTGTAGTACGGAGAGATTAGGCTGTCTGTTAAGATAATCTCGAACTTTATGTTCCGCAATGTATCCAAGCATGAATCCACGTAGACTTGGATTCTCTTCAACCACAGATGTCAGTTCGGCTTCTGTAACATTCCATCTCTCCAAAATGTCTGTGTGACCGCCAATCTTTATTCCTCTGAATAGATCCGTTAGATTCATACCTAGCGCCGCAGCAATAGCGGAGATGTTCTCGATACTCACATTTCTATGACCGCGCTCAACGCTACTGATATAAGTTCTGTCGAGACCACATAGCTGGCCAAGCTTTTCTTGCGACAGATCTTTTGACAAACGTAGTTCTCGGACACGCTGGCCAAAGAGCAATTTGATATCGCCAACCGAATTCATGAAGAAAATGTTAATGACCTGTTTACGATAGGTCTACGGACTTTAAGTCAACATTTCTCTTGCGGTATTTATGTTGGGTGCCATTTGAATTAAAGCCGATTCTGCTATACTCAAGCGGCGAAAGCGCAATCGGCGGAGGCAGCCATGCTACAAGTGGCCAACGCCCCCTGCTCCTGGGGCGTCATCGAAAACATCGAAGGCGAGCGCTATGACTACGCGCGCGTGCTCGACGAAATCGCGGCTAGCGGATACGCCGGCAGCGAACTGGGTGATTGGGGCTTTATGCCGACCGACCCCGAGCGATTGCGCGCCGAGTTCGATCAGCGCGCTTTGGCGCTCTTGGGTTCCTGGGTCAATGTCAATTTTCAGGATGTGGACCGACACGAAGAAAGTATCGAGGCTTGCCTGCGCACGGCGGGCCTGCTGGCGGCGGTTGGCGGACCTATGGCGCTGGTCGTGCTCGGACCCGATCCCTACACCAATCCGATGCGCAGTCTGAATTCGGGGCGCATCACACCGGCGATGAGCCTGGACGACGAGGGCTGGCGCGTCTTCGCGCAAGGCGCGCAACAAGCGGCCCGCCGCGTCCTGGACGAAACCGGTTTGCGCTCGGTGCTGCATCATCACACCGGCACCTGGATCGAGACGCCGGCTGAAACCGAGCGCTTGATGGATATGACCGATGGCGATGTCGTCGGTCTGGTCTTCGATACGGGCCACTGGGCTTTCGGCGGCGGCGACCCGCTGGCGGGCATCCGGCAATTCGCCGAGCGCATCTGGTACGTGCACTTCAAAGACCATGATCCGGCTGTGCACGAGCAGTCGCGGCTGCATGAATGGGATGGTCCGCAATCGGTGGGGGAGGGCATCTTCCCCGAATTGGGACAAGGCGATGTTGATTTTCCTGGTGTGCTGCGCGAGCTGGAAGCGATCGAGTACGAGGGTTGGATCGTGGTGGAGCAGGATGTCTTGCCTGGCATGGGCGCGCCGCTCGAATCGGCTATGCGCAACCGCGAATATCTGCGGAGCATCGGGCTCTAGCCGATGGCGACGCTGCGCGACATCATCCGCGCCAGCGAGCGCCTCGCGCCGCATCTGCCGCGGACTCCGCTGGAATCAGCGCCGCAACTGGGCGACAGGATCTGGCTCAAGCTGGAAAACGCCAACAGAACCCACTCCTTCAAGATTCGCGGCGCGCTGAATGCGATTCTCTCACTGAGCGATGAAGAGCGCGCGCAGGGCATCATCGCCGCTTCATCGGGCAATCACGCTGGCGCCGTCGCCTACGCCGCCCAATTGACAGGCGCGAAGGCGACGATTCTGATGCCCTCGACCACGCCCGGAAAAAAGATCGAGCGCGTCAAACAATATGGCGCGCAAGCAGTCATCTTCGGCGACAATTACGACGAAGCCGAAACCGAAGCGCTGCGCCGCGCCCGCGAGGGAGGGACCTGGCTCTCGCCCTACAACGATCCGCGCGTGATCGCCGGCGCTGGCACGATAAGCCTCGAGATCTTGAAGCAGCTGCCGAAGGTCCAGCGCGTCGTCGCGCCGGTCAGCGGCGGCGGTTTGATCGCTGGCGTCGCGGCCGCCCTTAAGCAGGTCGATCCCGCTATCGAGGTCATCGGCGTCAATGCGGAGTCGGCGCCGGCTATGTACAACGTATTCCATGACGAGCAGCGGCCGCAGGTTTGGGACACGCTGGCGGACGCGCTCTCGGGCGAGATTGAAGCCGGCTCGATTACGCTGCCGATCTGCCAAGACTACCTGGACGATATGGTGCTGGTCTCGGAAGAAGAGATCGCGGCGGCCATGCGCTTTCTGCTGGAGACGCAGGGCTGGGTTGTCGAAGGCGGCGGGGCGGTGGCGGTCGCGGCGCAGATGCATGACGCGCTGCCGGGCAACGGAAAGCCGACGGCGCTTGTCGTCAGCGGCGGCAATCTGGATGCGGAGCTGCTGCGGCGGGTGTTGTGTTGAGCCCGGCGGTTGATTACAATGGTAGCGGGCGAGGACGATAAATGAGCGACGCGTTTGAAATTGACCTGCCGCTGACGGCGATCCGCAGATATTGTAAACAGCAGCCGATTAAGCGTCTGTCTTTGTTTGGCTCGTTTCTGCGCGGTGACGCGTACGAGCATAGTGATGTCGATTTGTTGGTGGAATATTTGCCTGGCGCGCCGGTGGGCTTGCTTACAATGGCTGGGCAGGAGATTAGATTAAGCGAGATTTTGGGCAGACGCGTCGATCTACGCACTGCTGAAGACCTCAGTCGCTACTTCCGCCAAGACGTCGTCGACAGCGCCATGTTGATCTATGAATCGGCCTAATCGTGCCAGATAGTCAAGTGAATAATCTCGATTTGCAGACTTTGCGCGCAGCGGCAGTTGAGCTCCTGCAAGCCTTCCGCGCCGGCGAGGCCGAGGCCATCGATCGCGTGCATCAGCATTTGCCGCAGGTCAAGTATGGCGCGCGCGCGGAAGCGGCCGCCTTCCCGCTAACGGAGAGCGAAGCGCGCACCGTCATCGCCCGCGAGAACGGCGCCCAAAGCTGGGGCGAGCTGCGCCTGCGTAGCAAGCTGGAAGAGCGCGAATACGGCGACGCCCTGGAACAGTTCAAGCAGTTGGTCTACGCTAAAGACGCCGAGAAACTGGATGCGCTGCTGAGGGAGAATCCCGAACTCAAATCGACGATAGACGACCCGCATTTTTGGTTTGGCTCCACCGCTCTCATCATCGTCAAAGAAGATATCGATGTCGTGGACGTCCTGCTCAAGCATGGCGCCGATATCAATGTCAAGTCGCAATGGTGGGCGGGCGATTTTCACATCCTTGAGGTGACATCGGCCGAGGCGGCGCAGCGGCTAATCGAGCGTGGCGCCGAGATCACGGTTCATGCGGCTGCCGAGCAGGGCTGGCTCGACTGGCTGGAGGCGGCTTACCAGCGCGACGCGTCGATCGTCAACCAGCGCGGCGGAGACGGAAAAACACCGCTGCACTACGCGACCGAGCCGGCGGTGATGGATTGGCTGCTGGCGCGCGGCGCCGACCTGGAAGCGCGCGATCTGGATCACGCCTCGACGCCGCTGCAATGGATGCTCGGCGCGCGCGCGTACGACGCGGCGCGTGAACTGGTGGCCCGCGGCGCGAATGTCGATATCTTCGCCGCTGTAATTCTGGGCGAGATGGCGCTTGTGGACGCAGCGCTGGCGGCGCATCCCGGCGCGATTCAAGCGCGTGTCAACCAAGCCGGCTATGACTTGACGCCGCCGGCTGATGGCTCGCATCAGTATGTTTACACCTTTGAAGCGGCTGGACTGTCGCCGCATCAAGTCGCGCTTGAGTACGGGCATGCCGACATTTTCGCTAGACTTGTCGAGCACAGCCCGCTTGATGTGCAGCTTCTGGCTTATTGCGCGGCGGGCGATCGCGAGGCGGCCGAGCGCATCGCCCGGGATCATCCGGAAATCGTGGCGCGGCTGCCGGAAGGCGATCGGCGTCAGTTGATTCACGCCGCCTGGACGGGTAGAGCCGATGTCGTCGCGCTGATGGCCTCGCTCGGATTCGATCTGCACATTCGCGATGACGACCTGATGACGCCGCTGCACGCAGCCGCCTTCCACGGTTTCGCCAATGTCATCCGCGCGCTGCTGGAGGCCGACGATGATCCGCCGCTGGATTGGCGGAATGGTTATGGCGGCACGCCCCTCGCCACCTGCATGTACGGACGCAACCATAGCTGGCGCAACGATGGCGACATTCCGGCGAGCGCCAAGCTGCTGGTCGAGGCCGGTTCGCGCGTGAACGCCGATTGGCTGCCCAGCGGGGATCAGGCGCTGGACGCCGCCCTGCGCGCGGGCATCGAGACCACCGGCTAATCCAAGGTCACCTTTTCGCCGCTGAATTGGCTGCTGTCATCGCCGTATTGCATGAGTTCAATGCGCACGCCGCTTGGGTCGGTGATCCAAGCTTGCCAGGCGCCGTCGCCGCCCAGCTTCATGGCGCTGACATCGACGCCCGCGCGCTGTAATTTGCCGACTGCGGCGCCCAGGTCTTCCACCTGCAGGCAAAAATGCTTGATGATGGGTCGCTCGAAGTTGGGGTTTTCCCGCTCGGCGAAGACTTCGATGAATGTGGAATCCCCCGCCTTCAGGTAGAAGCCAATGCGCTGGTCGCCACGGAAAAACTCAAATGCCACCGCCATGCCCAGCGAATCCACATAAAAGCGCTCGGTTGCCGCCAGGTCTGTCGCGCCGATGCAGACATGAGCCAGTCTTGTGATCATCTTTAATGCGTCACCCTTCCACTCTTTTCATGCTGAGCTTGGATTCAGCCCCAATTTTAGCAATCTAAAGGTAGCGTCTAATGTGAAGGATGTTACCCGCCCCAAACGATTTGCAGGGGCAAGCCTTGGCTCTCCCTAAACCTGTCTTGGCAATTGAGGACGACACACGTGTCGTCCCTACAACAATCTTGTGTGAATCATGGCCGCCAAGTTCGACACTCCCTTCTAAACTTGGTCATGCGAATACTGATCAGCAATCGATTGCAGGAGCGGGCGAGCCACCGACTCGCCCCTACAAGGCTTGATTATTCTTGAGAGATCTTACATTTTACGATCATTCTCATTGCGTACTCGAATCTCGCAGCATAGTTGGCGCCGCAACTTCAGCCGAGCTCTTCGCGCAGTCGGACGGCAGCGTTGCGAACTTCAGCCCAGGCGTCTGTATCAACGGCGACGATTTCGAAATGCCCGACGCCCTCAATCACTTGCAGGTCTACCTCATCGCCGGCGCTTGTGGCGACGTCGGCGTATCGTTGGGCATTCGCCAGCATCGCCTTGTCTTCCGACCCGACGATGATCTGTTGCCGCGCGCCCAGCGGCAGCAATTGGCGCGGACAGCCGTTGCCATAGGCTGGCGGCGCGGATGTCGCCGTGCCGCCCATGACAGCCAGCAGCGCGTCGCTGCTCAGCTCGCTTTCGCTGCCGTGGCTGACATCCGCGAGCGGCGCCAGCGCCAGCGCGCCATGAACCGCAAGCGGCTCGGCGACAAATAGCGGGCTGGTCGTCTCGATCTTGTGCCGGCCAGCCAGCCAGAGCGCCAGATGGCCGCCGGCCGAATGCCCCATGCTGATGACGCGGCTGAGATCGAGCTCGTGCCTTGCCGCGAGCTGCGGCAAGTAATCGGCGGCCGCGCTGACATCAAGAAACATCTGCGGATAATCGCCGCCGTTGCCAAAGCGCCGATACTCGATATTCCAGACGGCGAAACCGCGATCCGCCAGCGCGGCGACTACGCTTCCCAGCGGCTTCAAATCGTAGAGCTCGCGGTAGCCGCCGCCGTGAATCAAGACGATGAGCGGATGGGGCGGCGCCGCGCGCGGCAGAGTCAACTCGCCGAATTGCTGTGAATGAGCGCCATAAGCGTAGGTATGATCGGGAGTGACGGTCGGGAATCGCTGATAATCTTCTGCTGTCAACAGCGCCATAATGGTAGTTCCTTCTCTTGTTCAATTCGCGCTTAATCGGAGGGAGCTTTCACATTTGATTCACTATCCCCAGCGGATCATTCGGGTCGACGCCTTCATCGAAGGGGATATGGCGGTCCAGATTGGTAACCTGATAGACCGAGCCCAGCCAATTGTTGAATATCGCTTTGGCGGTATCGCCCCAGGTATTGTCCAAATGCGGCGTGAATTGTTCCTCCGGGAATTCGGGCAATTCGGCGCCCGTTTCCAGCGCCGCCTGCGCAGCGCGAATGTAGCGCTCGGCCAGTTCGCGCGCTTCAATCGGGAAGTAGTTTTCCGGGTAGGGCGGCTGGGCATTCTTGCCATTGAAGTAGCCGAGCAGATCGCGCTTGTATTCCTTCAGCAGGCTATTCATATCGTATTCAGGATGTCCCTGAAAATAGACCATGCGCAGTTGGTCGGGGCTGACAGCCATGTGCGCCTCGCCGTCAAAACTCTGGATCAGCAGGGTAAGACCGGCCTTTTCGATGTGTTCGCGCGTGATCGAATTCCAGCGCGAATGCGGCACATCGAAGCGGGTATTGATCTCGCGCAGCAGCGGGTGCTGCGGCTGCGTGACGCGATGCTCAAAGACGCCCCACTTCTTGCTGTCTCGCTTGACGCGCTCAATCTGGTAAAAGTATTTCATCAGCGCGTGGGTCGAAAGGCAGGAACAGAGCGTCGAGGTCACGTTGACGCGCGCCCACTCAATGACCTTGGTCAAGGGCTGCCAAAAGTCTTCTTGGTCCAGACTCGGGTTGGCGACGTTGGCGCCGGTGATAATCAGGGCGTCCAGCCCTTCTTCCTGGACGCGTTCGAAGGTCGTATAATACTGATCAATATACGCCTTCGTCTTGGCGCTGCGCTCCAAGCCGGGCACGGAAAAGACGTGCACATAGAACTGGGCGATCTGATTGCTGTTGCCGACCAAACGCATGAATTGGCGCTCGGTGATCTCAAGCGCGGCGTCCGGCATCATATTGAGCAGACCGATATGCAGCTCGCGGATATCCTGGGTTAGGGCGCGGTTGAGCGTCAGGACTTCCTGGCCCCGCTGGCGCAAACGATGAAAGCTGGGCAGATCTGTGTGGGCGACTAAAGGCATGTGCGCATGGCTCCATAATCCGGCGAAATCCCCCCGTGAATCTGGCGTAACAGTATATCACTAGAGATAATTCCGACAATGCCGCAGCCCGCCCGTTGCGGCTGGGCAGAACCGTGTTGATCGTGTGGCGTTCGCTTTGACGCGCCTGGTTGCCGTATGCAGGATAAGGGAGAACTTTCGATGCTGGCTCAGATTCGCGCTGCTGGTTTGCGCTATGCGCTCATCGCCGTTGGCATTTGCGTAGGCGTTATTTCCTTGACCGTCTTCTTGCAGCCCTTGGATATCGCTCCGGCTGGCGTCGCCGGCGCCTCCACGCTGCTCAACGAGCTTTTTGATACGCCAATTGGCTTCATGATATTCCTGCTGAACATCCCGATCCAGTTATTGGGTTATGTCATGCTGCCAAATGGCGCCCGCGTGATTCTGCGCAGCGCCGTCATCATCCTGTTGTTTTCCGTCCTGGTCGACAATCTTGCGCCCCATCTGCCCGAGACGGGCTTGAGCGAGGATCGCATGCTCAACGCCTTATTCGGCGGCATCACCGGCGGCATCGGCGTGGGCTTGGTTTACCGCGCCGGCGCGACTTTCGGCGGCACATCGACCCTGGCTCTGATATTGCAGCGCCGTTTCGGCTTCCCGATGAGCACCACCTTCCTGTGCACGGATACGCTGATCATTGCGGCGGCCGGCTTGGTCTACGGCTGGGAAGGCGCCCTATACGCGGCGGTCGCGCTTTTCACGGCGGGCTTGGCGACCGACTATGTGCTGGAAGGCCCGAGCGTGATCCGCACCGCCATGATCATCACCGACAAGCCCGAGGAGATCGCCCAGCGCGTCTTCGCCAGCCTGCAGCGCGGCGTCACCAGTTGGACGATCAGGGGCGAGTACACCGGCTCGGAACGCACGATGCTCTACGTCACCGTCGCGCGCTCACAGGTGCGCGACTTGAAAGACGAGGTCTCCCGCGCTGATCCGAAAGCCTTCATTGTGATTGGCGCCGGGCACGCCGCCTATGGCTCTGGCTTCCGCCGCATTCGCAGCTTGCGCGCCTGAGCTAGGGCAGATGCTCGCCGGCGTTCACGTGCAGCAACTCGCCGGTGATATGGTCTTCGCGGCAGAGAAAGACGACCGCGCGCGCCACATCTTCGGGCACGCCGGTGCGGCCGAGCACGCTGCGCTCGCCGACCTTCGCCCAGCGTTCATCGGACATGCCTAAGCCCGCCGTCTTCATCACCGGACCGGATACGATTGCGTTGGCGCGAATGTCGGGTCCCAGAGCTAGGGCGCTGACCTGCGTCAGCATCCACAGAGCCGACTTGCTGATGCCGTGATGGGGATATTTCTTCCAGGGACCATCCGCGCCGGCGTCGCAGATATTGATGATGACGCCGCCCGGCGCCGGGTTGCCCGCCATGATGCGCGCCGCTCGCTGCGTGATGAGGAAGGGGGCGCGCAGATTCACCGCCATGGTCAAGTCCCAGTCCGCCAGCGACACATCCAGCAAGTCGCGCGCCTGAAAGACCGAAGCGCTGTTGACGACGATGTCCAGGCGCTCGTAACGATCTTCGATCGCAGCCATGAGCGCGTCCACGCCGGCGGCGCGGCTGAGATCGGCTTGTAGCGCGAACGCGTCGACGCCGCAGGCCTCGATCGCATGCAGCGTCTCCTGGACCTGTTCGGGTTTCGCGCTGTTGTAATGCACCAGGAGGTTCGCGCCCTGCTTCGCCAATTCCAGCGCGATGACGCGGCCCACCCGATGCGCCGAGCCGGTCACCAGCGCGACCTTGTCACTCAGTTCAACACGCGCCATGTCTTCTCTCCGCTGCTCCTAGGCGGTCTCATCGTCTTCCAAGGTCTGGAGATAGACGCCCATCTCTTCGTATTTCATCTCGCCCAGCTTAAGATGGCGCACTTTGCCCGCGCCGTCAATCACAAAGGTGGTCGGCAGGTTCTGCACGCCATAATCCAACTTGACGACCTCGTTAATGTCCATCGCCACCGGCAGGCTGCGTACGCCAATTCTATCGAGAAAGCCGCTAATTTCGGCGGCCGTTTCGCCCAGGTTGATCGTGAGCAGGGCCGGCCCCGCGGGGTCGGCGCTGTGCTCGGCGATGAACTCTTCAAAGGCGGGCAGCTCGCGCACGCAAGGCTGGCACCAGGTCGCCCAGAAATTGAGGAAGAGCGGACGCCCGGCGTAGTCGCCTGGCGAAACGAGCGTGAGGCCATCGAGCATGGGCAATTCGAAGTCGGGCGCTGCAAAGCTGACGACCGCGCGCGGCGGCGCTGGCGCGAATGCGGGAGTGGCGGCTGGCGCCTGGCGGGTTTCGAACGCGAGCATGAGCAGGGCGACGAAGATGCCGAATAGCGGGAGGATGAGCAGGATGAGCAGGGCGGGAGCGGGGCGAGCCGCGTCGCGTGACGAGGTGTTCATGCTGGTCAGAAAGTCCAGTTTTCTCGTTGCATTAGCTCGTCTAGCTTGATACATGGAATGCCAACATGTTCGCAGATGTTTGGAATGCGAGCGCCGTGCGGGGGCTTGCTTTCTTCTGTTACAACAGTTCCGCGGAGAACATTCGCTCGAGCAATGACAAACGGGTCCGCGCTTGTGCTAACGACACCTTGCTTCCGTCGCATGATTTGCTGGAAATGCTCAATTTGGAAGATATCAGCAACCGCGGCCGCCTCTTCGCCAATCAATGGCGTGAATAACTGCAGATGATCCTTTGCCCAGTTGTAAGCTCTCTCTGTTCTACGTTTTCCAGCCTGCAACTCAATCATGACTTCACGAGTAGACATTATCTTGCTACTAGAAGATATTGCCTCGAATCTTTTCCAAAGGCTTGGAAACCTGTCATTTGGATAGCAACTGAAAAGCCTTGTGAAACTACTCGTATCGAAGACGTACATTATCGCCGCTCTCCAAAAAAGTATTCTTCGAGGCGATCAATGTTTCCGAGTTTAGTATCTAAATAATCTGCAAGCTCCTCTTCTTCAAAGCGCCCTTGGTAAAAGCGGCGAAGCACCAGCGAAATGTACTCCTCGCCAAGGTATGCTATTTTTGCGCGATAATAATTGCCTCCATTTCTTTTCTTGCTCCCAAGTTGCGCTGTCCATGCTTCCGCAGCCGCGTCATATTCGGCTTGCGTGATTATTTTTCTGTCGACGAATTTGCAATAGATTACTTCTCGGCTAACACTGAACTTGGCAGCCAGACGTTGCGCATCGACTCTTGGTTGCGGGCCAACAGGCAATTCATCGGCCAGGGCGGCGTCTGGAACCAGAACAGCGCCGGCTACAGCATTGCAGCGCCGTTCAACACGCGCCATTTCACCTTGCGGCTTTTTCTCGAATTCACCGCGCTTGTCTACGCCGCTCGTTCGAAACAATAGATGAGCCAGTTCATGTATGAGGGTGAATATCTGCCGTGACTTTGGATTCGAGTTATTGACGTAGATGACGGGGAATTCATCATCGTATAAGCTGAATCCGCAATAGTCTTCCGCTGAAAAGGCATCCTTGAAAACATAAACGCCAACGCGGAACAAGGCGCTCCGCCAGGACTTAAGCGCTATGTCGATATCTCCTCGCCATTCGAATTGGGCATCAAGGGACACACCAAGCTCGCTCCTTATACGGTTAGCTGCGGACTCTATCGTGTCATCCAGATTGAGCTGTAGGTCACGAACAATTAACGTATCCGCTGGATTGCGCCCATCATTCAACTCACTTAGTCCTAGCTGGAATGCACGCGCTTTCTGAAGCAGAAGGCGGACATTGGGCGGGATTTCGTCAAATTGCTCAGATCCTATGGTCCGAAATGTTTCTTCAATCGGAGGGAGATCGGGCGGTTTAGGGAAAAAAAACACCGCCATCGGAAGTCTTAGTGTCTTTGCGATTTCCTCCAATTGGAGATACGTAGGGCCTGGACCACCGCTCTCCCAATCGGCAATCTTGCGAAAGCGCGGCTTGGCAGCAAGTTCTTCTAGCTTGTAACCAGCACGCTCGCGCGCCCAGGTCAGAACCTCAGGTGTAATCGGCATCCGCTCTACTGCCATCGCTAATTCCCTAAACCCTACTCAAACACCCACCGATCCACATCCCGCCGCCAGCCGCTGAGCAGCTCCGACTCGCTGAAGAAATTCGCCACCTCGAGCTCGCCATTCTCGGGGCTGTCCGACCCGTGCGCGAGGTTCCGCCCGATCTCCAAGCCGAAGTCGCCGCGGATGCTGCCGGCGGCCGCCTCGGATGGCTTCGTCGCGCCGATTGTTGCGCGCGCCGCGGCGATTGCGTCGCTGCCTTCCAGCGCCATCACCACGACCGGCGCCGAGATGATGTACTCGACCAAGCCAGCAAAAAAGGGACGCTCGCGGTGTACGTCATAGTGTTTCTCCGCCAATTCACGGCTGATATGCAGCAGCTTCATGCCGATAATCTTTAAGCCGCGCGCTTCAAATCGCTTGATGATTTCGCCGGTCAAGCCCCGCTGGACGGCATCCGGCTTTATGATGATCAGTGTGCGTTCCAAGAGATTGCCTTTCCGTCATGCTCCGCTGGGTATTTTCGCCTATCATACTTGAGGGCGGTCGAGTTGTGTATGTACAGCGAGGCGACCGCCCACTGGCGCCGCCCGTCTGTTGTGAGATGCCCTTGCTTCCGCCGTGTAAATCGAGCATAGCGCGGCTGATTTTCTGCTATGATACGGGCAGCCTACGGAGAGGAAAGGGCATGAGCAGCAGCTTCTGGCGTAAGCAGATAGTTATCGTAACCGGCGGCGCCGGCTTCCTCGGGCGCTATGTAGTCGAGGCGCTGCAGGCGCGATCGACGCAAGAGATTATCGTGCCGCGGCGGGCGGACTACGACTTGCGCGAACAGGAGGCGGTCGCGCGCTTATACGCCGATCATCCCGCGGCCACGCTGGTCATTCACCTGGCGGCCAATGTGGGCGGCATCGGCATCAATCGCGAGCATCCGGGCTTGTTCTTTTACGAGAACCTTATGATGGGCGCGCTGATTCTGGAATATGCGCGCCGGGCGGGCGTGCCCAAGTTCGTCGGCATCGGCACGGTCTGCAGCTATCCCAAATTCGCGCCGGTGCCCTTTCGGGAAGCCGACCTCTGGGCGGGCTACCCGGAAGAGACCAACGCGCCCTATGGCTTAGCCAAGAAGATGCTGCTGGTGCAGAGCCAAGCTTATCGCCAGGAATACGGTTACAACGCCATTCATTTGCTGCCGGTCAATCTCTACGGTCCGCACGATAAATTTGATCTCAAGTCCTCGCATGTCATCCCGGCCGTAATCCGCAAGATGGTTGACGCGCAAGAGAACGGCGCCGCGCAGGTCACGCTCTTCGGCGATGGCTCGCCTACGCGCGAGTTTCTGTTCGTGCGCGATGCCGCCGAAGGCATCGTCCGCGCCGCCGAATGTTATAACGGCGCTGAACCAGTGAATCTCGGCAGCGCAACCGAGATCAGCATCCGCGACCTCGTTGACATCATCGCCGACGAGGTCGGTTACAGCGGCGAGCTGCGTTGGGACACGAGCAAACCCAATGGCCAGCCGCGGCGAAAACTGGACGTCTCCCGCGCCGAGCGCGAATTTGGTTTTGTCTCGCGCACCGACTTCCGCGCCGGCTTGCGCGAAACAATCCGCTGGTATCGCTCCGAGAGGCAAAGCGCGCTCGCAACAAAAGCCTAATGCAGAGCGGATACGGCGAGATCAGATCTGGAGCAATCGAAATGCCGTGTGCCCGCCCGAGGCGCCGACGTGCGTAAGCTATTTCGCGAACATCTCCCGTTTTTCCTGATCATCCCGGCGCTCATCGTCCTGATGACTTGGCCGACATTCTATTACGTATTGGAAACCGATACCTTCTGGCTTCCGACGAGCGGAGAAGATGTTTGGTTTGAACTTTGGGAGGGCTGGTACGGCGGTCAGATACTTCGTGGCAAAGCTGACTTATTCTATGCAGATCTGCTCTTTTATCCCCAGGGCGCGTCGCTCGCTTTCCACCAGTATACCGTGCCGCACATGCTCGTTTATGTTTTGTTGCGAACGCTGCTGCCGATTTCGAATGCTTACAACCTCGCCTTCTTGCTGACTCTCTTTGCCAATGCGCTGGCGACTTATGTATGCGCCCAAACCTTCATCAAGGACAGGTGGGTATGTCTGTTTGCGGCCGCGGTCGTCGGGATCAGCGTGGCGCTCAGATTCAAGTCGGATGCGCAATTCTGGACCTATTACACCATTCCGCTATCCATCTATTGCTTGCATCGCGCCATCGTCGAAAGCAAGCGGCTCTACGCGATACTGTGCGGCCTGGCGGTGGGCTTGACCGTATATATAGGATTTTATGTTCTCGTCTGTCTCGCGCTGTCGGTCGCCATCTACGGACTGTATCTGGCCTGCTCGCGCTTGCGGGATCAGCGCTTCTGGATGCTGACGATCCTGGCGGGCATTGTCTGCGTCGCCATCAGCGCGCCTCGCCTGGCGCAAATGTTATCCGACGGAGAGCAGGTGGAAGCCGTCCTCGCCTATCGATCCAACTGGGAGAATCGGTCCAAAGACGTGCTCGATTTTATCCGGCATCCGGCTTTGACCGGCGATGTTCTCGAAGTTGGTTATCTTGGATTCGTCCCGGCTTTGCTGGTCGGCGTCGGTCTGGCAAGCAATGCTTACCGGCGCCGGATGCTGATTTGGCTCTTGCTGCTGCTCGTATTTTTGGTTTTGAGAGCCGGCACTTTCCTCACGATTGCTGGCGTAGAATTTCCTGATATTCTCTTGCCGAAGCATTATCTCAATTATCTGTTTCCCGCGATCTTTCGCGGTTTCACTGGCAATCACCACTGGGTATTGGGCGCGCTGCTGCCACTGGCGGTTCTCGCTTGCTACGGTTTGCTAACCCTGGTCGGCTCGATGACAGCGAGCAAACGGAAGGCTGTCGCGCTCGCGCTGCTGGCGCTCATGTCGCTCGAATATTATTATGGACCTTTCACAGGATTTACTGTCGACCGCGCGCGTCTGGCCTTCCTGGACTGGCTGGAGACCGCAGACGAAGAATCGATACGCCTCATCAACCTGCCCATGAACACGGTCGTCGCGCGCCGTTACTACAACTTCGTTCAGATGCTGAGCGGCTATCCTCAAGTGGAGGGCGCGCTCAATCGCGTCTTGCCGGCCGCCTATACTTACATTGACGGCAATCAACTGCTGCGTACATGGAAGCGAGGCGCCGGCGTCCATTGCACCCCCTCGAATCGCGGCGCCTTTGAGTCAGCCTTGCGCCAGCTTCTGGCGGACGGATTTACTCACATCATCATGCACGATGATATGTATGCAACGCGCTGGGAACCCCACAGCTTCGCCAGCGTGCCCGCGGCTTACGCCGATGATTACGCATTGGTTTATCGTTTGGCCGATCTTCGCAGCAGTTGCGGCAACAGCGCCATGCTCGCTCACGAGTCGCTTCCGCATTGGCGGGACTTGGCGCTCTCCACTGAAGTCAGCCCCGATCCGGCTGTCACGGTGCTGAGCGTCGGTCCCGCAGGACAAATCGACGATGATCTGCTCGACTATTACAGCTCGGTTTTTCAAGACTGGGCGAATTTCGTACACGTTTACGAAGCGGATGATGAGATAGCTATTCAAAGTTCCGAAGCGCAGTTCACAAGTTTGGACGAAGTATTGGCGGGCAATCAACTGATTCTGCGCGTGGCTGACCGGCGACAGGTTCCGTCAGCCGCGCAGAACGTCGCCGAAGACAAACTGTTTCACGGGCATAAGCTCTGTTTGCAAGTGATGACGTCTCATGAATCAGTTGCCGAGTACTTTGTCGCATCCGATTTTCCCTGCGAGTTACTGGACGCCGATCAGCGGACGAATGTCCAATATGCCAACGGCGTCGAACTCCGCTACGTCTTGAGCGAAATGCGCGATCGCCAGCTCCATTTGTACTTTTTCTGGCGCTATGATTACGAGCGCGACGGAACGCAGGCCTATTCCATACAAGTGTTTGACGCGGCTGGCCAAAAGGTCCAGCAGGGCGACTTTGTGATCGGGCATGATCCGCTGGAGTTCCGCTTGCTGGACCTGCGCGCCTTGAGCGCCAGCGATTACAGCGTCAAACTGATCCTCTACAATTACCACACCGGCGTCAGCGTCTCCGGCGTTGCGCTCAACAGCGGCTCGGCATTTGAGCGGGAATTGGAACTCGTCCGCGTCCCGGTCGAATAAGCATCTGCGTTCCATCCGCGACAAGGATGGAGCGCTCGGCTGTTTTGCGGCAAAGTTGGTAAAGTTGTCTTTTGTCTGTTACCATAGCGTGAGTCTTGTGAAGGTTGGCTTATCGCTGGCGAGTCCGGATGTCTGGCACGCTTCCGCAAGGCGCTATCAGTCGGGAAGAAAAGCTATCGTTCGACAATCTCTCTGCGCATCTGGTTCACCCAATAGAGACTTTGTTGTTGGAGGAGGGTAGCATTTTGGCCGTATTACTGGATGTAAAGGACCTGATCGTCAGGTTTTACACGCAGGAAGGCACCGTATACGCAGTCAATGGCGTATCCTTCGAGTTGGATGAAGGCGAGACGCTGGGCATCGTTGGCGAGAGCGGCAGCGGCAAGAGCGTGAGTTCCCTGGCGCTCATGGGCTTGATCCCCAGCCCGCCCGGCAAAGTCGAATCCGGCACCGTCATCTTTGAAGGGCGCGACCTGCTGACGCTCAAGCCGGACCAGATGCGGCTGATCCGCGGCAAAGAAATCGCTATGATCTTTCAAGATCCGATGACGTCGCTGAATCCCGTGCTGACCATCGGCACGCAGATCACTGAATCGCTCAAGCTGCACGAGGGCATGAACACATCGCAATCGCGCAAGCGGGCGGCCGACCTGCTCGATATGGTCGGCATCCCGGACGCCTATCGCCGGCTGGATGATTACCCGCATCAGTTTTCCGGCGGCATGCGCCAACGCGTGATGATCGCCATGGGTTTGTCCTGCAACCCCAAACTGTTGATCGCCGATGAGCCGACCACCGCGCTGGATGTGACAATTCAGGCGCAGATTATTGAGTTGGTCAAGCAGTTGAAAGACGAGTTCAATATGGCGATGATCTGGATCACGCACGATCTGGGCGTCGTCGCCGGCATCGCCGACCGCATCCAAGTGATGTATGGCGGGCGGATCATGGAGTCGGGCTCGTCGCACGAAGTCTTCGGCGACAGCCGCCATCCCTACACGGAAGGTCTGCTGGGGTCATTGCCGCGCCTGGATTCCAGCGGCGAAGAAAAGCTGACGCAGATCGAAGGCTCGCCGCCGGATATGCGCAACGAGCCGGCCGGCTGTCCCTTCGCGCCCCGCTGCGATGTCCGCGAGCGCCTCAATCTGGAGCGATGCTGGGATGAACGGCCGCCGCTGGAGACGGTGCCAAATGCCGGCGGCGACGAAACGCATGTCATGTCTTGTTGGGCGGATATCCGCGAAGGGGTAGCGTAACATGTCTAGTCAAGCCGTGGCGGTCGAAACGCGCAAGAGCCTGGATCAGAACGACGTCATCCTTGAAGTTACCGACCTGAAAAAGCATTTCCCGATCTCCGCCGGCATCGTCTTTCAGCGGCAAGTGGGGGCTGTGCGCGCCGTCGATGGCGTCAGCTTCCAGGTGTTCCGCGGCGAGACGCTCGGCTTGGTCGGCGAGTCCGGCTGTGGAAAAAGCACGACCGGGCGAACGATCCTGCAGCTCTATCGCCCGACTGAAGGCAGCGTCAGATTCGAGGGGCAAGAGCTCTCGACGATGACCGGCAATGATCTGCGGCAGATGCGCCGCCGGATGCAAATCATCTTTCAAGATCCCTTCGCCTCGCTGAACCCGCGCATGACGGTCGGCAGCATCGTCAGCGAGCCGCTGCAAATCCACAAGATTTATTCCAACAAGAAGGAACGCCAGCAATATGTGGAAGCCTTGATGGAGAAGGTCGGTCTGAACCCCTACTTCATCAACCGCTACCCGCACGAGTTCTCCGGCGGTCAGCGGCAGCGCATCGGCATCGCGCGCGCCCTGGCGCTTGAACCCAGCTTCATCGTCGCGGACGAGCCGATCTCGGCGCTCGATGTGTCAATTCAGGCGCAGGTCGTCAACCTGATGGAGGAGCTGCAAGACGAGCTCAATCTGACCTATCTCTTCATCGCGCATGACCTCAGCATGGTGCGGCATATCTGCAATCGCGTGGCAGTCATGTACCTGGGCAAGATCGTTGAACTGGGTCCGGTCGATGAAGTCTACGATAATCCGCAGCATCCCTACACGCAGGCGCTGCTATCGGCGGTGCCCGTGCCCGATCCGGCCGTCGAGGAGAACCGCCAGCGCATCATCATCGCCGGCGACCTGCCCAGCCCGGCCAATCCGCCGACCGGCTGCAACTTCAATACGCGCTGCCCGGTGCGCTTTGACCTCTGCTTCGAGGAGCCGGATCCGCCGCTGATCGAGGTGCGCCCGGATCACTACGTGAGCTGCCATCGGGTGACGTAGTACAAGCAAGCTGATAGCCGCAGAGCAAACCCGGGGCAGTCGCCTTCTTCTAGGCGGAGCCGCTCAATGACCCTCATTGGCGCTTACTTAGGTGCGCCTGCCTGGCAGCGCTGGAGCGCAGACCACACGCGCGCCGAACTGAGGCGTTACAAGCGCTATGGCGTCAACGCGATCTTTGCGGAAGCGGATGATTATCGGCGCGATATTATTCAGATCGCGCAGGATAGCGGCCTGCGCTTTATGGGTGGCTTGAGTTGCTTCAACAACAACGATGCGCTGACGCGAAATCCCGAACTGCATCCCATCCTCCGAGACGGGCGGCGGCGCCCGCGGATGAATTGGTATATCGGCCTTACGCCATCTTGCCAATCGTACGCGCAATCGCGTCTTAACGTTCTCAGGCAAATGGCGCAAACATACGCGCTGGATGGGATATGGCTGGATTTCATCCGCTGGCCCCTGCATTGGGAACATGAATTGCGCGATGACACCCCGGCGCCGCTGGAAGCGAGTTTTGACGACTATACGCTCAGGCGCTTTGCCGATTGCGCCGATGTTGAAATTCCCGCCGGCGCGACGAGGCAACAGGCCGATTGGATTCTGCGAACGCATCGGGACGAATGGATTGATTTTAAGTGCGGGATCATTAGCGAGTTCGTCGCTCAAGCGAAAATGCTCGTTAATGAACATCTGGCGGGCAAGCCTCTGGGGCTGGATATCGTGCCGGCAAAATCAGCAGAGCGCGAGCGCTTGCTAGGGCAACGACTGCATGAATTGTCAGCGCAGGCCGACTATCTCTCGCCAATGTTGTATCATCATGTTCTAGGTTTCTCGACCGGCTGGATGGCGGAAATCCTCGATGACATGGCTGCGCAGTCGGATAAACCGCTCGTGCCTTTTGTGCAAGTCGACGCGTTTTCCAGCGAGGACGGGCCCTTCTCCGCACGGGAATGGGAGCAGGTATTGGATGCGGTTCTGTCACATGGCGGCTGCGCTGGGCTGATTGCTTTCACCGGCGATATGCTGCATGCGCGCGGACGCGGTCGCGCATTGGCAGCGCGGCTGCGCCACCGTATCGTCTCATCAGCCTGAAATCGCTGCCCCGGAAAGTACGCGCGCGGACGAACCGACTTCGCCGGCGTAGCCAGCGAGGTCTACAGCTACAAGCCAGTGCCCGGGATATGGAATCTTCAACCGTACCGGTGATGTCTTGAAATGACCGCCGTGAGACTTGTGACGGCGACCGGAACGATAAAACCGGAAGTTGGCGCTGCCCATCAGTCGGACGTATGCAGCGCCGGTAAGGCTGACCTCGACGATCTCGCCACCACTCATCTGTCCTAAATCATGCTTAATGAACTGCATGGGCGAAATCCTGTCTGCTCAGCTCCTACTGAGAATTATAGCACTTCTTGTTTAGCCAGGTCAACGGAAAGCGCAGCAAGATGATAATGGCTCGCTCTCTCCTAATCCTCCCTTACTGCATCAGCAACGCTAGAACCGCGTCATGAATCTCCTCCGCAATTTCCGTTATGGTGTTGGTATCCGTACTCAGCCCAATTATGTTAGCTAGCCAGGCGCGGAAAGCTCCGACTTCCTCCAAGGTGATTTCATGCCAGACTGGGAAAGTATGTGGTTCTCCGTAACCCACAGACGTTCCAGCATATCCAGTTCATGAATTGTCCACTGCTTGGCAAAAAACGTCTTTGATAACACGATTATTCCAAAACGACTCCCATTTATGCCCGCGTTCAGTTTCGCGACCAGATTGTCGCCGATCTTAAGCTCAAACTCGTCATACCAAACTCTCAGTCCGTACTCTTGAAGCGCCATTGCCAATGGACGCGCAACATTATCTTTGTCCTCCGAAGCATGAGAAAGAAAGACATCGTAAGCGAATTCTTCCTTCCGTATGAAGCGCTGCGCCAACTCGTTCTCCCGCCATTTGATACGTTGAACCAAGACTTGCTGGCGAACTAAAAGCCAAGTGTTGATTCTATCAGTCTTGAAAACTGGAAGTAAGCCTGCTGAAAGTACAAGGGCGAGCCAGCGGCTCACCCTACAAATGTACTGAATTGTGGAGACTACGCCGCCGCCGCCGCCGGACCATCGACGATCTCGACGAACTCCTCGGCGTTGAGGGTCTCCCGCTCGATGAGAATCTGCACCAGTTCGTCCATCTTCCCCTTCTGCTCCAGCAGCAGGCTTTTGGCGCGCTCGTAAGCCGCTTGCAAGATGCGCTTGACCTCGTCATCGATCTGCTGGGCGTAGTGCTCGCTGTAGTCGCGCTGCTCGGCGAGCTCGCGCCCGAGGAAAACGGCGCCGCCGCCATTGCCATACGAGCGCGGACCCAGCAGGTCGCTCATGCCGAATTGCGTCACCATGGCGCGCGCCATCCGCGTCGCTTGCTGCAGGTCGTTGCTGGCGCCGGTCGTGAACTGATCATAGATGATCTCCTCAGCCGCCCGGCCGCCCATCGCCGCCACGATGTCGTCTTCGAATTTCTCGCGCGTGATCAGCATGTC
>JAPOYS010000062.1:0-16691 GCA_026706455.1 Chloroflexota bacterium
TGAAGTGCTGAAGACCGTCAACGACTGGTCAGTCCACCTCGGCTTCCCGGGCGTTACCAATCCCGCCATTAGCCAGGTCTTCGCCGAGAGCGTTATTCCCAATATGACGGCCAAGGTCGCCCTGGGCGAGCTCAGCGCGGAAGAAGCGGTAGCGCAGGCGCATGAACGCGTCGAGGAGATCTTCAGCGAATGGCGCGCCAGGGGTATGGTCGGCGGCGGCATGTAGTTCTCACTGCCGCTATCAATCGTAGGGACGAGCCGGTGGCTCGCCCGAACCATGCGAAATCGTAGGGGCGACCCTTGGGTCGCCCGCGCGCGCCATTACGCCTTGCCATGTCCATCGTCCAACTCAGCAGACTGAAAAAGTATTTCGGCGCCGTTCGCGCGGTGGACGGCGTCGACCTCGCCATCGACCAGGGCGAGTTCCTTGTGATTCTGGGACCGTCGGGTTGTGGCAAGACGACGCTGATGCGCATGATCGCCGGCTTGGAAAAACCCACCGCGGGCCAGATTTATATCGGCGACCAGGACGTCACCGACCTGCCGCCGCGCAAACGTGGCGTTTCAATGGTATTCCAGAGCTACGCCCTCTACCCGCACATGAACGTCTTCAACAACATCGCCTTCCCACTGAAAGCCCAACGGCGCGAAAAGAAGTACAGCAAGCGCGCCATGCGCGACAAAGTCGAAAGCACCGCCCGCCTGCTGGAAATCGACACGCTGCTGGACCGGCGGCCGCGCCAGCTCTCCGGCGGTCAGCGCCAGCGCGTCGCCATCGCCCGCGCCATGGTCACCCAGCCAGCCGTGCTCCTGCTGGACGAACCGCTCTCGAATCTCGATGCCAAACTACGGGCAAACGCTCGCGACGAACTCAAGGACTTCCAGCGCTCGTCGAATATCACCGCCGTCTTTGTCACCCACGACCAGATTGAAGCGATGGGCTTGGGCGATCGGATCGTCGTCATGTCCGAGGGCAAGATCCAGCAGATCGGCAGTCCGCAGCGCATCTATGACGACCCAGCCAACGAATTCGTCGCCACCTTTCTTGGCTCGCCCAGCATGAATATCCTGAGCAATGAAGGCTTCCGATTCGGCTTCCGCCCCGAGCATTTCCTGCCCAAGACCCTGCAAGACAATCCAGAAAATTCGCGCATATTTCGCTACTTCGTCAAGCGCGTTGAATATCTGGGCTCCGACCGCCTCGTCTACGGATACGTGCGCGGGCATGACAGCGCCCTGACCCTCGCCAAAGTGCCGTCGAACGTGCGCGTTTCGCTCGATATCGAGGTCGACTACGAATTCGCCGTCCACAACAGCGACATCAAGTATTTTGACCGGAGCAGCGGGCAACGCATTGAACAGCAGACTCTGGCGCAGTCCGACTGATGTATCGCTTCTCTTTGCCTGCATTCCCGCTTGATAACCGGCGACTCGTCGGCGCTCTGTTTCTGGCGCCAGCGTTGCTCTACATGCTGCTCCTGGTGGGTTTCCCCTTCGTGTTGGCGATCGCCTTCGGCTTCTCCGATGTCACGGTCGGCAATACCGATCTCAATTTCGTCGGATTGCGAAACTACCTGGCCGTCTGGGAGAACGATATCTTCCGTCAAGTATTCGAAACGACGATCCGCTTCACCCTGGTTTCTCAAGTCTTCATTCTGATCTTCGCTAACATCCTCGCCATCATCTTCACGCAGGATTTCACCGGCAAGTGGTTCGCGCGCTTCATCTTCATTCTGCCTTGGGCGACGCCTGTTTCATTGGCCATGATCGGCTGGCTCTGGATGCTCGATACCAAATACAGTCCCGTAGACTATCTCTTGCTGCAGACCGGCTTCCTCGGTCCCAATGGCATCCTCAGCAACAACCGCAATCTGTTCTGGCTGGCAACGCCCGACCTGTCCCAGATCAGCGTCATATTCGTGCAAGTCTGGCGCATGACGCCGCTGGCGACCGTTATCCTGATGGCGGGCTTGTCCTCCATTCCGACGGACATTCTGGACCAAGCCGAGGTCGATGGCTCGCGTTTCATGCGCACACTGCTGCAGATCAAACTGCCGCTGATCTTGCCCATTATGGTCATCGCCCTGCTTTTCAGCATGATCACCATGTTCGGCGATATGACGGTCGTATACGTGCTTACCCGCGGCGGTCCAGTTGATTATACGCGCGTCCTCGGCCTCTACTCCTTCCAAGTCGGCATTGAAGGCGGCAATCTGGCGCAAGGCGCGGCCATTTCGCTCTTCGCTTTTCCGCTGCTGCTGGCGATGGCCATCTTCATGCTGCGCACCGCCAGCCGAGCCGAGGTGCGCTGATGAGCATCTTGATATGGATCCTGCATAATTTCTGGGCGTTGCTGGTGGTCCTGCTCCTGATGCTGGTCGGGCTGCGCATCGCTTGGCGCTTTCAAAAATACGGCCTCAATCGCGCCGAGTTGTCCTATGTTTTACGCCGCAGCCCCTTTTATCTGGTCGTCTTGACTTTCTGTTTTTTCGCGGCCGCGCCTTTCCTCATCATGTTCATGCACAGTTTCAAAACGGATGGCGATCTGTACCGGCGCCCGCAGCCTTTTGTCTTCCGGCAAGACCCAACGCTTGAGCATCTGGACGCCCTATTTAACAACACCGCCTACCTCGATTTCATCCGAAACTCGGTCCTGGTCGGCATCGCCGTCGTGGTCATCACTCTGCTGCTGTCCCTGCCGGCCGCCTATGCCTTGGCCCGCTTGACGGGACCCTGGGGCGAACGCGCCGGCATCCTGATGTTCCTCGTTTACTTGGTGCCGCCCACCCTGCTCTTCATTCCCATGTTCCGCATCGTCGTTCTGCTCGGGTTGAAGGACAGTCCACTCTCGCTGATTGTCGTCTACCCGACCTTCACCATCCCCTTTAGCATGTGGCTGCTCAGCGGCTTCTTCAAGGCGGTGCCGCCGGAACTGGAGGAAGCCGCCCTCGTCGACGGCTACAATCGCGTCGAAGCCTTCCTGCGCGTCGTTCTGCCACTGTCGCTGCCGGGCATCATCTCCACCATCGTCTTCACCTTCACGCTGACCCTCCACGAGTTCATTTATGGGCTGGTCTTCATCGCCGATACCTCCCAACGGACGCTCAGCGTCGGCGTGCCCACCGAGCTAATTCTCGGCGATGTCTATTTCTGGCAGCCGCTGCTGGCGGCCGCCTTGATCATCGCCATTCCCGTCGGCTTGGCTTACAACCTCTTCCTTGACAGCCTCGTGCAAGGCTTTACTATGGGCGCCGTCAAAGGCTAGGCACTTGACGCTCGTCGTATTCTAGGCCCTCGTCATCCGTAGCCAATTCGCCATTTGTGAAGAATGGAGTTTTGCATACAGCTGTAGCCTAAAGAATTGGCAGTGTATTCACTAGGCCTGAAAAGAAGACCTTGCATAGGCGAAGGTCCGCTTGTTGCGTTGGCTATTGCCGTGTGCGAGAAATGTGATATAGTTTATGTAATCCGCCTACGATGAGTGAGAATCGCTATGGAACAGAACAGAGACCTTCACGAACAACGTGCAACAGGCTCTCCCAATGAACAGCGCGCAATCGGATACATTGAAGGACGCTTAGAGGGCCTCGCAACTAAAGAGTACGTTGCCGAGAAAATTGACCAACAGACCCGCCAGTTGACCGCCGAAATCAAAGGTATACGGAAAACCCAGACTAAAGCAATCGGCGTTGCAGTCGGCATCGGATTTGTATTATCGCTCGTAATAGGCGCTGGAAACCTTGCTGCCCAACTCGGCTGGATATAGCGTTTAGCATAATAGCCCGCAATTGCAACTAGTTTTTAGCAGCGTCTACGCTCGAATGCAATTCCAATTCTATTGCCTGAAGCTAACGCCATCCAAACTGGTTAGCGCGTCGCTTCAAGAGTTACCTCTCACTGAAACTTCGGATGCCCGTCATCTCTATGACGGGGGGGTCTAAGCGTGGGATTGACAAGGAGCAAGCATGCCCACAATCACCGTAAACCTCAACCAAGCAAACGACGCCACCACAGCCGCGCAAATCCGCTCACACGCCATCGATATTGACCGCCCGGCAGCCAAAGGCGGCCACGACAAAGGCGCCATGGGCGGGGAATTGCTGCTGGCTTCTCTCGGCGGCTGCTTCAACAGCAACTTGCTCGCCGCCATCCGCGCGCGCGATCTGCCGATACACGACATCGCTATCGAAGTCAGCGGCCATCTGGCGGAAGCGCCCGCCCGTTTCTCCTCCATCGATATGGTGGTGACATCGGCTTACGACGACCGAGAAGAATTTGAGAGGCTGGTCTTGATGTCCGAGCGCGCCTGCATCGTCGCCAACACCCTCAAGAACGCGGTCGATCTCACCGTCTCCGTCGGCTGACCGCGATGCCGATTTCCGAATACATCAGAAACATCCGCGCCAAGATCGGCCCCGATCTCCTGCTCGTCTCCGGCGTGACCGCCGTCGTGATTAATGACCGCGACGAAGTCCTGCTGCAACTCCGCCACGACACAGACTCCTGGGCGCCACCGAGCGGCGGCGTCGAACCAGGCGAGACCGTCGCCGAATGCGTCATCCGCGAAGTCGCTGAAGAAGCTGGACTCGAGGTCCTGCCGGAAGCCGTGGTCGCCGTGCTCTCCGGCGCCGATTACAATATCACCTACCCCAACGGTGACCACTTGGCTTCCGTGACCACCGTCTTCCGCTGCCGGCCTTTGAATGCCAAGCAGCCGCGTGTGAACGACGACGAATCGCAAGACATCCGCTATTGTCCTAGCTTCGCCCTGCCGGAAAACATGCTGCCGCGCCACCGCTGGATAGTGAGTCTCGCCGTGCAGAACGACAGCGCCGCCTACTTTGACGCCCCCTGATATCTGGTTTCGAGCTTTCGGATCAGTACCCCGCGCTGGCTGCTCCATGAGACTATCAACGCCGCGCCGTGTATCTAGGAAGTTCGCCAATTCCAGTTGTTCGGAAGCAGCGATGGCCATGTCCAAGTACATCCGCAATCCAATCACGCCGCTGTAAAGCACGCTGACTATTGCTAGACCAGTGCTTTCAGAGGATGATTAGATGCTAGACTAGGGTCACATACAGGAGGCGATCATGAGCAAACAGAGCGATCAAGTACCCGCGGACAAGCTGGCGCTCTACAAGCGCCTACTCGATGCGCACCCGGAGATCGAATTGAAAGGCGGGCTGAAACTGCCGTACACCTCATACCAGGGCAATATGTTCAGCCAGTTGACAAAAGCCGGCGTGCTTGGCTTGCGCATGGGCAAAGCCGAGCGCAATGCCTTCATCGCAGAATTTGATACTGCGCTGCTTGAGACCTACGGAACCGTCATGAAAGAATATGCCGCCGCGCCCGACTGCCTGCTCGAAGACACCGAGCGACTGCTGCCCTATCTCGAACAGAGTTATGCCTACGCCAAGACGCTAAAGCCGCAGCAGCGCAAGCGCAAGTAGTGAGGTAGACCGATGCCGCCAGCAGACCTTGATGTGCATGACCAGCGCCTGCGCGAACTCTTCGCGGACGATGCCGAGCTTGAAACCATCTCAACCGGTCATCGCTTCCTCGAAGGACCGGCTTGGCATCCCTACGAAGAGCATCTCCGCTTCAGCGATATCCTGGGCAACGCGACGCTGCAATGGTCGGAGGCCGATGGCCTCAGCGTCTACCGCGCCAACAGCCACATGGCCAACGGCAATACCTACGACCAACAGGGGCGCCTGCTCAGCTGCCATCACGGCAGCAGCCGCGTCACCCGCATGGATGACGCCGAGACGATGATCGTTCTCGCTTCACATTTTCAAGCTAACGAGTTGAACAGTCCCAATGACATCGTGGTCAAGAGCGACGGCGCCATTTATTTCACCGACCCACCCTATGGACGCGAAGGCAAGGTCGGCATCCCGCGTGAACGCGAACTGAACTATTGCGGCGTCTACCGGCTGGCGCCCGCCGACCTAGCCTTGACCCTGCTGTCCACCGACTTCAATCGTCCCAATGGCTTGTGCTTTTCGCTTGACGAGTCGCTGCTCTACATCAACGATACGCCCGAGCAGACCATTCATGTCTACAATGTCAACGAGGATGGCACGCTGGCAAAGGGCCGACTCTTCGCCAAAACGGGCGGCGACGGTCCCGGCGGGCCGGATGGCATGAAGATCGACTGCCAAGGCAACATCTACTGCTGCGCCGGCGGCGGTTTGCAGGTCTTCGCGGCTGATGGGACGCAGCTAGGCCGCCTGCGCACGCCGATGCAAATTACGAATGTCGCTTTCGGCGACGCCGACCTGCGCGGCATCTACCTGACGGGCATCACGACCCTATATCGCGTGCGAGCGCTCGTCCCCGGCATCCCGCTGTTCTGACCGGCTTAATCCGTAGGGGCGACGCTGTGAGTCGCCCGCCCTAGGCAGCCAATAGTACATGCGGCCATGCGCTCGGTCGCAATTCTCCATAATCCATCGTTGCAGCGTTTCATCGGCGGAATAGCCGTCAATATGAATAACGCGTTCGCCCGCCTGCGCCCGGCGGGCCATTTGGCGCTCACCCGTCTCAGCCGAAGTCGCGAATGACTCTAGAATCATCTCGACCCGCGGATGCAAGTCCAGCCGAACCAAGCCGAATAAGAGGGCAAAGCGATATTCAGGTTCAGTCATCAACCGCTCTAGCGCAGCCGCCACCGCCGGAGTCAAGTCGCCGCATAAGCGACCTTCGTCGCCCGCTAGCATGCTGAGCGCGCGCCGCCGCAATTTGCGCTTTAGCCCCGCCTCCCGCGCGATCGCTTCCAGCCGCGCAACAATTTCCTCATGCGCAAGATAGTTTGGACATGCTTGAATCGCGACCGCGCAGACCCGCCGCTTCTCGTCATTCAGTCCCGCCAAAACCCCGCGCATCGCCCGCGCGCCCCGCTGATACGCCAGCACCCGCAGCGCCAGAACGCGCACATTCCGGTCGCTGTGTGGCATCCGCTCGACGGCAGACGCGACGATCGCCTGCTCTGTAGGATCGCCAATGCGGCGCAAGACCGCCTCGGGCCCGCTGCCGCCCGTCAAGCTGTAGGCCTCGCGCAGCGCTTTTAGATTGTCGATGCTCAGCATTTCGCAAGTCTCAATGAACAAACTGGCGGGCGGTCTGTTGTATGCTCGACACATTTCAGAATCTTTAGCAATGATCCCCCGCCGGCTGTTGAAATTAGCACAGCTCGGCGCGCAAAGGCAAGAGTCTCATGTCTGAATTGTTCTGACTTTGGTATTGACCAGATAAGGCGCGCCGTTATGCTTGATGCAGGATTCAGATGAAAACAACGACTAAATCAGGAGACATCACCGTGCCACAATTTGGATTGCTTTACGTAGGAGAACCTCAATTCAGCAGCCCGGAAGAAGGGCAAGCCAACTACCAGCAATACATGGCTTGGCTCAACGGACTCGGAGACGCCGTCGTCAACCGAGGCATCCCCATGGGTCCCCCAACTCGCGTAACCGCCGAGAGCGTGTCCAGCGAAGAGCGCGCGGATCGGCTGACCGGCTTAACGATCATCGAAGCCGACGACATGGACGCCGCCATCGCAATCGCCAAACGTTGCCCATATATTGACGTTGCCGCCCTCGATGTCGTTGAGATCTTTGAAATGAATATGTAGGCTCATGTAAGGCCTGCCCGTCGCGGCGCTTACAATCGCGGCGGGCGCCGATCCGCGCATCGCTTCCAGTCGCGCCCCGTGCGCTGTCCAAGACCGTTTGTACAGCCATCCAATCAGAGATACACTCGGCGCAAGTAGGCTTACAGTCTCCCGCTTGCCATGTCGATGACTCTGCGCTACATGCGACTTTCGGATATCCAGCAGGTCGCGACAATCGACGCTTCGTGTTTCGAACCGCCCTGGTCGAGCGATTCCTACGCCTTCGAGATTAAAGAATCCACGGTCAGCCACATGGTTGTGCTAGACCGCTGTCCGGAATTGCCGCCGCCGGCCACCCAGCGACAGAATGGCTGGCTGTCACAACTCAGCGGCCTGCTGCGCGGCCATCGGGGACCAAGCAACGGGCGCGGCGATATCGTCGGCTACGGCGGCTTGTGGAAAATAGAAGGCGAAGCGCACATCAGCACTATCGCCACCCATCCGAATTGCCGCGGCAACGGCTTCGGCGAGATCCTCCTCGCCGGCATGTTCGGCAAAGCGCTGCGCCTCAATGCCGATTTCATCGTGCTCGAAGTACGGGTCAGCAATGCCGTCGCCCAGAGCCTCTATCAGAAATACGGTTTCAGCCGCTTTGGGCGCCGGCGAAACTACTACCGCAGCGACAACGAAGACGCCTGGGAAATGCGCGTGACCCTCGACGTAGAAACGCGCCGCCGCTTCATCCGGCTCTACGATGAGCTCGTTGACAAGCACGACTTCCGTGATACCTACAGTTGGAAAGCGCGCTCACGGAGGTGAATTCTTACATCTAGAATCGCTAACTCTACTCCCTTACAATCGTCGAAGTGAAACAAATACTCTTTCGCCTTGGAGGAGTTCTGTATGGATGAACTTAAGAATGTTGCTGGCACTCCATTTGATTACTATGTAAGTATTGAAGAGCGTTTGGCGAATTTGCACCAGCGCGTCTTGGAGATGCGACGCGTTGGCAAACTTAGCCCCAGTACGCTCGAACACATTCATAACTTGTTTAAGACAAAAGGAATTTACCACTCAAATGCTATTGAGGGGAATGCGCTTACAATTGGAGAAACGCAGTTGGTTGTAGAGATGAGCATAACAATTACGGGCAAATCATTGCGCGACCAAGCGGAAGCGAAGAATCTTTCCCATGCCTTAGATTTTATGAAAGAGTTAGCTGTAAATAGAGAGCGTCCAATAACCGTGAGCGACGTCAGGCAAATTCACAAATTGATTCTCACAGATATCGACGATGAACATGCAGGTAAGTACCGAGAAAACAGAGTAAAGATTTCCGGCTCTGATTATGAGCCACCGGACTCTCACTTAGTCCCACAGCAAATGGATGAATTAGGCAGATATATCGTCAACGTCACCGATCCTGAAGATGAAATTCAGAATTTTCCCATTGTATGCGCCGCGGCGGCTCATGCTAGGCTGGCGCAAATTCACCCGTTTGTCGATGGCAATGGGAGGACAGCCCGCATCCTGATGAATCTGATATTGATGCGCTTGGGATACACAATTTGTATCATTACTCGAGAAGATAGACTACGATATTATGATTCGCTTGAAGACTCGCTGGCGGGAGATTTGACCCCGCTAATCCTATTGATGTACGAGAACGTAGAAGAGAGCTTAATCGAATGGGAAAAAGCTGCAGAGGAGGAGCGAAAGAGACAGAAGCTGATTGAGACTGTTAGACGTAGCCTGGAGGGTCCTGAGCTCAATCGAGTTACAAACGAATATACGGTATGGCTTAGTGGTATGGAGCTATTTAAGAATTACTTTAAGCAGATCGTGGATAGCTTGAACGAACAGATAACTTTTAGAAGTGTGAAAGTACATTTCAGAGAGTATGCCTCTCTAGATTTGGAGAGGTATCGAAGTCTTAGTAATGAAATGCCGGCGAAAAGGACGTGGTTTTTTCGCATTATATTCGAAAGAGGCAACAGAAGTGTACGGTACTTGTTCTTCTTTGGATTTCCCAATTACCGATTGCGAGAACGAACCCCAGTGGTTCTCATTCTTGCAAAAGGAATAGACTACGAATGGGAGTACATCCCCCTAGAAGACATCACCCAATCTAACATTCCGGACATGTACCAAGTCGGTTATGACATGAAAGATGAGAAATTCGTCGCATGGACTGTGAGCGGTGTTGAAGAAGGCAAAGTCGAATTTCTTGCGACGAAGTTTTTCAATCAAGTCGTCCAGCGCGACTTCACTTCCTAACCTACTCCCTTAACGCCCGCATCCCATTCAGCGTCACCGCCAGCGACATGCCCATATCGGCGAACACCGCCACCAGCATGGTCACATTGCCCGTCGCCGCCAGCAAGAGAAATGCCGCCTTCAAGCCAAGCGACAACGCGATGTTCTGCCGAATCAAGCGCCGCGCGAAACGCGCCCGCCGAATCGTAGCTGGCAACTGACTCAGCCCCTGCGCCAGCAATACGATATCTGCCGTTTCAATCGCTTGCGCGCTGCCAGCGCCGCCCATCGCGATGCCCACTGCCGCCCGCGCCAGCGCCGGCGCATCGTTGATGCCATCGCCAACCATCGCCACCTGACCGTGTTGCGCCGCTAGCTTCTCGACCGCGAGCAACTTATCCTCTGGCAGCAGCTCCCCGAAGAAGCGATCGACGCCTACCTCGTCGGCGATCGCCTTGGCCACGCGGTTGTTGTCGCCGCTCAGCATGATGGATTCGATTCCCATCGCGCCCAATTCGGACACAACCTGCGCGCTTTCTTTGCGCGCCGTATCCGCCAGCGCAATCACGCCGCGCACATTGTCGCCATCATGCACCATGACCGCGCTCTTGCCCCGCGCCTCGATCAACTCGGCCATCTCGCACAGTTTTTCGGTATGTTCGAATTCGCCATCAAAGAATCTATGACTCCCGACAGTAACGCGCCTGCCGTCGACCTCTCCCCGAACGCCATTGCCGGGCAGCGTTTCCACGCCCGTCGCGCGCGCGTATTGCAAGCCCCTTTCCGCCGCCGTCCGCATGATCGCGCCGGCAAAGGGATGCGTGCTTTGCGCTTCGACCGACGCCGCCATAGCAATCAACTCAGCGCAGGGCTCGCAGTCGGGGCTCCCATCGCAGAAGTCGGTGAATGTGGCCTCGACGTCCAAGGCGCCTCGCGTCAAAGTGCCAGTCTTGTCGAAGGCTAGGACTTGGCTGCCCGCGAGCGCTTCCAAGGGCGCGCCTCCCTTGATCAAGACGCCGCGCCGCGCCGCCGCCGTGATCGCGCTGATCACCGTCACCGGCGTGCTGATTACTAAGGCGCAGGGACAAGCGATCACCAGCATCGACAGCGCGCGATAGAGCCAGCCGGCGCCATCGGCCGTATTCCAGAAGCTTCCGCCAAAAAACAGCGGTGGAACAATAGCGACAGCCAAGGCGGCCAACATCACTGCCGGCGTATAGGTTTGAGCGAACTTGTCGACTAGTCTTTGGCTCGGCGCTCGCCGTGAGGCCGCATCCTGCAGCAGCGCGATGATGCGGCTCAGCGTGCTGTCTTGCGACAATCGTGTGACGCGCACATCGAGCGCCGCCACGCCATTGATCGATCCGGCGAACACCGCTTCGCCCGGCGCCTTCGAGGCGGGCAGACTTTCACCGGTGATATGCGCCTGGTCAACATCGCTATGCCCAGCGGTCACGGCGCCATCAATCGGAATGCGCTCGCCGGGCAACACACGAATCTGATCGGCCACTTGCAAATCTTCAACCGCGACAATTTCCGTGCGGTCGCCGACAATACGATGCGCGGTCGGTGGCTTCCGCGCCACCAGCGACCGCAGGCTGTCGCGCGCCCGGTCAGCAGTATAACCTTCCAGCGCCTCGCCAATGGCGAAGAGGAAGATTACTGTAGCCGCCTCCAGATACTCGCCCAGGAAGAGCGCGCCAATGGCGGCCACGGTCATCAGCAGATTGATATTGAACTCGCGATTAATGCGCAGTGCTTTGACGCCGCTGGCCGCGATCGGTTTGATCGCCACCAGCATAGCCAGCAGATATAGCAGATTGGACGCGTTCGGCGGCAGCAGGCGCGATATGTCAGCGACAATGGCAAAAGCCAGCAATGCCCCGCCGACGACAGCTAGACGGCTCGCGGGCCGCGACAAGAGGTAATCCCAAAATCCCAGTACACCAGACCGCTTTGCGACCGCGGCCTGCGCGTTCGGTATCTCCGGACCACCAGAGATCGTCTTGCCAACCGCCTCGACTTGCGTCCGCAAACGATCGAACTCCACATCGCCGACCAATTGCAGCGTATTACTGAGGAAATCTACGCGGGCAAAATGCACGCCGTCGAGCTTGCCCACCGCGCTCTCCACTTCGCGCGCGCAGCCGGCGCAGTCCATTTTGCCGATCTTGTATTGTCGCCGTTCCATCAAAGGCGCCCCGCAAATGATATCTTGTATCATTAGCGACAGACTTACATTTGTCCAACTGATTCTAATCTGTTATCACTCAACAGTCAACAAGATAACCAAGACTAAACTTCTCTTTTCGCCCACTCAGGATTCGCCTGTAGCCACCTGCAATCGCATAATGTAGGGGCGACTCTGTGAGTCACCCGCATAACTGAACGCTCGAAACCGAAGGTCATCGCCAACGCGACCCTCTGTGCACTCGGTGTGCCCTCGGTGTACTCGGTGGTGAAATATGTATACAACGCATGGCAGCGCGTGCAGAATCGGCCTCAGTCAAATTCCGTCGGCAGGTCGGGCTGTCGCCAATGTTTGAACCAGCGCCTGATCTGCCCCGCCGTCACCCGCCCTTGCGACAGGGGCGGCAGTTCGTCCTCGCCGAACCAGGCGACTGCCGTTGTCTCCGCGCTCGTACGCGCCTCGCCGCCCATCAGTTCGCACAGAAAAGCCAGCTTGTACACTTCGTTCAGCGAGGGTGGATGCCGCCGCTTGCGGTCCTCCAGCGCCATCAATTTCACCGCCTTCGCTTCATAACCGCTTTCTTCGCGAATTTCGCGCTCCACCGCCTCCGATGGCGCATCGCCTACATCAGCCCAGCCGCCGGGCAATGTCCACAATCCATCGACCGCTTCCCGCACCAGCAGAATCTTGTCGTCCCGAAACACAGCGCCCCGCACATCTACCTTCGGCGTAATGTAGCCGTCGTCGGCAGACAGCATAAGTTTGATTCGCGCCGCATCTCCGGTAGAAGCTTGCGCCAGCATTTCAGCTGCGATATCAACGAGCTGCTGATAGCGCTCCTCGTCGTAATGGCTCTGCGCGTAGTACAGCCCTGTCTTGGCCAGCGCCGCGATCCGCTTCGCCCATTCCACCTGATTGCTCATTCTCTACCTTCGCCCTTCTGTTTTCACCCCGCAATTATACATAGCCGCCTCCTCACTTCCCTGAGGCGAAATCCGTAGGGACGAGCCGATGACTCGCCCATCTCATCCGCAAACCGCTCGCCCGACGCCTTGTGGTAGAATAATCGTTGCAAGCCTCAGGAATCCAGGCCGATGCCACCCTACCGCAAAGTAAAGCGCAACTATAGCAAGCCCTTCTTCAGCAATAGACGCCGCGGCTTGTCGGGCCTCCCGCTTTTGCTCTTCACGCTGGCGATAATCAGCGCCACCGTCGGCTTGCTTGCGTTTGCCTTTGCCGCTCGCGACGACATTGATTACGCCGCGCGTGGTGTTCTCGATCTGCCGCGCGCCACACCCACGCTGTATCCCAGCCAACACGCTCAGGGTGGCATCACACTCTATACCGAGGGCAGCGTCGAGGAAGCGCTGGCCGAGCTTGAACTTGCAGTCATGCAGCGCCCTCGCAACATCGATTACCTCTACGAATACGGCCGCATTCTGATAGAACTAGACCGCTTTGCGCAGGCAGTAGAGATCGGCGACCGCGCCATGGCGGCGGTGCCCGACGATCCGCGCGGGTACGCCTTGAAGGCGCGCGCGCTCATGTGGAGCGATCCCGGCGCCGCCATCCCGCTGGCTGTTTCCGGGCTGGAACGCGATGCCAATTTCGCGCCCCTGCACGCCGCCCTCGCCATCGCCTATACCAATATCGGGCGCTACAGCGAAGGCTATCAGCGCGGTCTGCTGGCCACGCAGCTCGATCCGCTCGACTCTTTCAGCCACCGCGCTTTCGCCATCCCGCTGATCTATACCGACCGACGGAATCAGGCGATCGCCGCCCTTGAAACCGCCGTCTCCATCAACCCCAATCTGACGGCGCCCTACTTCGAGCTCGCGCTCCAATACCGTCAGCAGGATTATCAGGAGATGGCTGTCGGCATTTATCGGCGCATCCTCCAGCTGGAACCGAACAACGCCAAAGCCTACCTGCGCATCTGCCAGACCTACGCCGAAGTCGGCGAGTTTCTCACCGCCACCCCCTTCTGCGAGACGGCGACCGAACTCGATGAGAATTACGCCGACGCCTGGCAGTGGCTGGGGCAAATGCGCTACACGCGCCGCAATTACGAGGGCACGCTGGAAGCGATGGAAAAGTGCGTCGAATTGGGCTCCACCGCCGTCGAGTGCTACTACATGCGCGGCTGGTCATACTACGTGCTCGACCAATGCCCAAAAGCCTGGGATGTGCTGCAGGAAGCGCGGCTCTACACGCGCGAGCCGCATATCATCGGGATCATCGACGATGGCTTGGCCAGCGTGCGCGCCAACTGCCCCGGCTACGAAGACGCGCGCCTGCCAACACAGATACCGCCGACGCCGATACCGCCGACGCCGATCGGAGGCATCTAGGCGATGAAGATCCGGCGTGATTATACGCAGCCCTTCTTCCGCCAGCCCAAACAACATCCCATCCGCAACATGATCATTGCCGCCTTCCTTGGGCTCTTGCTCGGTTTGGCCATCGTCTGGCAGCGGGACATGGTCGAAGGCTTCGTCTTTAATCTCGTTGACCCAGCCACGCCGACGCCGCGCCCCGACGAGCTGGCGGCGCGCGCGTCTCAACGGACGCTTGATGGCGATTTCAGCGACGCGGAAGCGCTGCTGGCGACAGCCGTCGCCGACAGCCCAGACGAAATCGCGTACCTCTATGATTACGGTCGCGTCCTGATTGAGCTGGGGCGCTACGACGACGCCCGCGCGCTCGGGGACCGCATCACCGCCATTGACGCGCGCGATGTCCGCGGCGCCGCGCTGATGTCGGCCGCGCTCACCTGGGGCGGCCAGCCGGGCGAGGCGATCGCAATCGCGCTCGCGGGCTTGGAGCGGGACCCGCGCTTCACGCCGCTCTACGCCACCTTGGCGCGCGCCTACGTCGATGATCAGCGCTGGGCGGACGGGCTGGAGACGGGCGAGCGGGGCCTGTCCATCAACGGCGACGACGCCGACATGAACCGCGCCTATGCCTACGCCCTGCAATCTGTCGGCGACTATGGCGGCGCCATCACCCACCTCCGGCGCGCCATCGACCTGCGCCCGGCCTACCTGCCGACGCAGTTTGAGCTGGCCGGCTTGTACCTAGCGCGCGATGAAGACCAGAGCGCCATTGACCTCTACGACCACATCCTGGCTCTCGACCCGCGCAATGCCCGCGCCATGCTGCGTCTCTGCCTGGCTTACCGCAAGGTGGGCGAGTTCGCGCGCGCGCTTGGATTCTGCGAAGACTCGGTCGCCAACGACGCGACCGACCCCGAAGCGCAGTTTCAGCTGGCGCTGCTCTACTACCGCGAGCGCCGCTTTGAGGGTTCGCGCGGCGCCTTCCAAGCCTGCCTGGATCATGATGACGGCCGCTTTGACCTGTCCTGCCGTTATCGCCTCGGGCTTTCACATTATTACACCGGCGATTGCACCGGCGGCTGGGCGCTGCTGCGCGACTCGCTGGATTTGGCGCGAGCCGGCGGCGATGACATAACCCTGGGCAATATCCTGCAGGGGCTGGACACCATCGAATCCGACCCGCAATGTATCGAAGACGCGGCGCAACCGGTGACCATTCAGGATTGACCGCCGCCGGGCGCTCATTTAGCCTACTCGCGTCCCGCCCGGCGCACAGATGACCATGATGCGCGTACTTGATGCCAGCCTCCGACTTTATCGCAAGACGCTGAAACGGATCCGCCCGGCGCATATCGCCATGCACCGCTTGATGCGCGGCGTCGTGCTGCCCGGGCTGGAACGCGCCACCGGCACCCAGACCATCGCCGACGATCCCTTCTGGTTCCGCCTTGAGCTGCTGACCGGGCAGCACGAGCGGGAGACGCGGCGCCTGCTGGAGCGGCTGGCGGCGCCCGGCATGGTCGCGCTCGATGTCGGCGCCCATATCGGCTACCACAGTCGGCTGCTGGCCCGCCTCGCCGGGGCGGAGGGACGCGTCATCGCCTTCGAGCCGCACCCGCGCAGTTTTGAAGCGCTGCGCCACAATACGCGCGACTTTGCCAACGTGACGGCGCTGCAACTGGCGGCGTCGGAATCCGCAGGCAGCGCCGACCTGCACGACTACCTGATGATGTCGGCCAGCGGCTCGCTGCATTACGACGCGTCGCTGGCTGAGGAGCAGCGGGCGCGGATGGGCGCGGGCGATGTGGCGCCGCGGGGCGGGAGCGACTTCGAGCCACAGCGCTACCCAGTGCGGACCGTCGCCATCGATGACTGCCTGGCTGAGCTGGGCATCGCGCGCGTTGACCTGGTGAAGATGGACATCGAGGGCGCCGAGTTGGCCGCCCTGCGCGGGATGCGGCGGACGATCGCCGAGTCGCCGCGGCTGGCGCTGGTGATGGAGTACAACCCGGGCGCGCTGGCCGCCTTCGGTCATGAGCCGGTCGCGGCATTGGACGAGGCGCGGGCGCTGGGCTTCGCGCGCGTCGAGGCGATTGGAGCGGATGGCTCCCTGACCGACTGGGGCGATGCGGCCCTGGTCGAGCGGGAGACGGCGCGGCTGCTGGCGGGCCTGGGCGTGGTGAATTTGCTGCTGCGGAAGTAGGATATTTGCCACAAGGCACAGAAGTAACACCAAAAAAGTAATGCAAATTTCACTAAAGCAACGATTTGTAGGGGCGACATACCATGT
>JAPOYS010000062.1:16727-18707 GCA_026706455.1 Chloroflexota bacterium
AGTCGCAGCGGCAGCGGGCGACCAGATTGGTCGCCCCTACGAGGCTCGCTTCTTCCGCACGACTAACTTGGAACTATTGAGGCGCAGAGGCACAGAGAAAAACATGAGCACAGTTCGCGATTATCTGACCGAAATACAGGCTGAATACAAGACCAGCATGGCGGGCGAACATGCTTATCGTCCGGCTTTGAAAACACTGCTGGAATCTGCAGACGCAAACTTGCAAGCGGTGAATGACCCGTCGCGTACCGAAATCGGCATGCCGGACTTCGTTGTCTTGCGTCAGCCAGGCAACGTACCGATTGGCATCGTCGAGGCGAAGGATATTGGTAATCAGCTGAGCCGCACAGAAAGAAGCGAGCAAATAAAGCGCTACTTGGCGCAGGGCAATCTGATTCTGACGAACTATCTCGAATTCCGCTGGTACGTGAACGGCGAGAAAATTGAGACCGTCCGCATTGCCAGACTGTCAAAGGGCAAAATTGTCCGCGTCCAAAAGCATTACGGCGGCTTGACCGACATGCTGCGTCGATTCGCTCAGCAAACGACGCAGTCCGTCAACAGCGCCCAGGAACTGGCTGAGCGGCTCGCTCGCAGCGCTCAATTCATCGCGCATTTCATTGAAAAGGATCTGAAGAGCGATACGCCAAGCGCAAACCTGCAGAACCAGATGGCCGCTTTTCAGAAGACCTTGCTGCCCGATCTCGATATCCCCAGCTTTGCCGACATGTACGCCCAGACGCTCGCGTATGGGCTATTCGCCTCGCGCGTGAACTATCCCGGCGATCCCGCCAGTTTCAGCCTGCGCGGCGCGGCCGAAGACATTCCCCACACCAACCCCTTCTTGCGCGACCTCTTTTATCACAGCCGCTTCGACATTGGCCGGCGACTCACCTGGATGGCTGAGAGTCTGGTCGAGATTCTGCGCCACACTGATATGGATAGCATCCTCGCCCACTTCGGCCAGCGCACGCAGCAGACCGACCCGGTCGTGCATTTCTACGAGACCTTCCTCAGCGCTTACAATCCGACGCTGCGGGAAACGCGCGGCGTCTACTACACGCCCGAGCCAGTCGTGAAATACATCGTGCGCAGCGTCGATCATATCCTCAAAACCCGCTTCAACCGGCCGCGCGGCTTGGCTGACGAGAACGCGCTCATTCTCGATCCAGCCGCCGGGACGGGAACATTCCTCTATTTCGTCATCGAGCAGATTAAAGAGGCTTTCGCCGGACAGCAGGGCTTGTGGAAGAGCTACGTCGAGAAGCACCTGCTGCCGCGCGTCTTCGGCTTTGAACTGCTGATGGCGCCCTACACCGTCGCCCACATGAACCTGAGTTTGCAACTGAAAGAAGCCGGCTACGAATTCAAGGAAGGCGAGCGCCTGGGCATCTACCTGACGAATTCACTGGAGGAAGCGGTCGAAGCGCCGCCGCTGCCATTCGCGGAGTTCATCGCCGACGAAGCCAATACCGCCGCGGAAATCAAGCGCGACAAGCCGATTATGGTTGTGCTCGGCAATCCGCCGTATTCCTACGATTCGCAAAATAAGGGCAAGTGGATTAGCGATTTGGTGCGGGACTATTATTTTGTCGATGGTGAGCCGCTCGGCGAGCGTAATCCTCGAGGCTTACAGGACGATTATGTGAAATTTATTCGGTTCGCGCAGTGGAGAATAGAACAGACTGGTGAAGGTGTGCTGGCGTTCATAACAAACAACAGTTATTTGGATGCGCCAACTTTTCGTGGTATGCGGCAACATTTGTTGAACTGCTTCGACTCAATTTATGTTCTCAACTTGCATGGCAGTGCGAAACGGAAAACGATTACCGACGGTGAAACCGACGCGAATGTGTTTGACATCCAACAAGGCGTATCGATTATTCTATTAATTAAGACAACTACCCCCACGCGCCACCCACCCCAACCCACAAATCAACAAACCAAATCTCAAGTGGAACACGTCCATATACACTTAAT
>JAPOYS010000062.1:18717-24405 GCA_026706455.1 Chloroflexota bacterium
CGAGGGAACCCTTCCGGATGTCTTTTGCCCCCCAAACCTGCTTTTCTTTTTTTTATTAACCAACCCAACACCCCCCCCCCCCCCCCCCCCAGAAATCAATTCATTATCAAGAGATTGTCGGAAGTCGGAATTCCAAATACTGTTACCTTACTCAAGACGAGGTTCCGGACTGGAATGTCGTCCATCCGAAACCGCCATTCTACGTCTTTCTCCCACAAGACAGTGATAATCTGAGCGAGTATCAGGATGCCCAGAGCATTTCAAGAATTGTGCCTATCAGCATAAATGGCTTCAAAACACACAGAGATCACTTTGCCATCGACGAAAACAGACGGGAGGTATTGTCACGTGCGTTGGCGTTGCAAGATACACATGTGTCGGATTCTCAGATTCTTGAAGCATTTAGCCTCAAGGAAACCGGAAGTTGGAACTTAAGAACTGCGAGAATGCAAATACTCGCAGACGGGAATTGGAGCGAAAGGATTACGAAGGTAAGTTATCGTCCCTTTGACAATAGGTTTTGTATATTCAGCCAAAGTGTAATGGATCGTCCTCGCCGTGAGAACTTCGTTCATCTCATAAACAAAGAAAACCTATCCATACTGATTCCTAGACAGCAGAATCAAGTAGGTTTCCGCCACGTTTGGGTAACAGCATATCCAGCGGATAGTTGTGTTGTCTCCAACAAAACTCGCGAGGTAAATCAAGTCTTCCCGCTCTACCTCTATCCCAGCAAACAGAAGGAACTGACAGACCCAGACGAATTCCGCCTAAGCCACAAAGGCCGCCGCCCCAACCTGTCCAAAGCCTTCGTCAGCGAAATGGAAGCCAAGCTCGGCCTGCGCTTCGTCACCGAAGGCAGCGCTTTTGCAACCCCACCGCCAAATGTAGGGGCGACATATCATGTCGCCCGCTCCGCATCCCCGGGCGACGGCGGGCGATTTGATAAATCGCCCCTACCTGCTCCCACAGCGAGTGCCTGGTTCGGCCCCGAAGACATCTTCTACTACGCCTACGCCATCTTCCACAGCCCGACCTACCGCGAGCGCTACGCCGAGTTTCTCAAAATCGACTTCCCCCGCCTGCCATTGACTTCGGATGTAGCGCTTTTCGCCGCGCTGGTCAAGCTCGGCGCGGAGTTGGTGGGGCTGCACTTGATGAAATCGCCCAAACTATCGGACTTCATAACCACATTTGACATTGACGGCGACAATGAAGTGGCGCGCGGCTATCCGAAGTACGACGGGGTCAAGCAGAGGGTAAGCATCAACAAGACGCAATACTTCGGCGGCGTTCCGCCCGAGGTCTGGGACTTCCATATCGGCGGTTATCGCGTGGCTGAGAAGTGGCTGAAAGACCGGCGCGGCCGCAAACTAGCCTATGAGGACTTGACGCACTACCAGAAAATCATCGTCGCCCTGTCGGAGACCATGCGCATCATGTCCGCTATCGACGCCGCGATTCCCGGCTTCCCGCTAGAATAATCCCTCTGTGCGCTCTGTGTCGGCGGTCAGTGTCTACGCAACCTATGTGGCGAAATCCAAACTCAATCCTTCACAAATCCAGCAGGCGGCTTGTAGGGAACGTCGAGATGTTTGATGATCGCATCGAGCATGTCATTGTTTCGTTTGAGCGCGTCCATCAATTCCTGAATCTTCTCTTCAAATGTCCTGTCCTGCACTCCGCGAAGGCTCTTACATTCGCCATTACTTCGCTTCATGCGAACTTTCGATTTCTTCATTCCTAACTCCCTCAGTGTCCTCTGTGGTGAAAAAAGTCATAGCGCCGCCCAGGCTTCCCCGATGCGCCGGAAGCCCTCTTCGATCGTCTCGGGTTTGTGGATGCCGAAGTTGAGGCGCATCGCTTGGCGCCCGCCATCGCCGCTGAAGAAAAGCGCGCCGATGGCGAAGGCGACATCGCGCTCGATCGCAGCCATGAAGGTCTGGTCCGCGCTTGGACCGTCGACCGGCAGCTCGACCCAGAGGAAGAGCCCGCCGCCCGGCGCCCGCCACTGGCAGCCCTCGGGCAAGTAGCGTTGGGCCGCCGCCAAAGCGGCCACCCGCCGCCGCCGCAGTTCGATCCGGTTGCGCTCCAGCTGCTGGGCGAGCACGCCCCGCTCAAGCAGCAGGTGGATCGCCCGTTGGTTCAAGCCGGGCGTCGAGATATCGGCCGCCCGCTTCACGCGCGCCAGGCGCTCGGTGTAGGGCGCGTCGGCCACCAGGTAGCCGATGCGGATGCCTGGCAGCAACACCTTGGTGAAGGCGTTGGTATGAATGACGACGCCGCTCTCGTCCAGCGCTTTCAGGGGCGGCAGTTCGTCGCCGTCATAGCGGAACTCGCGGTAGACCTCGTCTTCCAGCACGGGGATGCGGTGCTGGGCGGCCAAGCGCGCCAATTGACGCCGGCGGTGCAGCGGCATCAGGTGGCCGGTCGGGTTCTGGTAGCTGGGCATGACGTAGATCAGGCGCGGGCGCAGGTGATCGAGGGCGTTCTCCAGCGCGTCAATGCGGATGCCGTCCTCGTCGATGGGCAGGCCCCGGATATGGACGCGGCGCGCCTCGGCGATGTCGATAATGCCGGGATAGGTCGGGTTGGCGGTGAGGAGGGTCTCGCCGGGGCGCATCAGCGACTGGAGCACAAGGTCGATGGCTTGCTGGGCGCCGCCGGTGATCAGCACATCGTCGACGCGGCAGTTGATGCCGATGGCGCGCACGTAATCGCGCACGGAGCGCCGCAGCGGCAGGTAGCCCTCCGGCGCTTCGTAGGCGAGGGCATCGGCGCCGTCCCGCTCGAAGACCTGATTGATAGCCTCTTGCAGGTAGCGCAGGGGGAAAAACTCGCCGGGAGGCGCGCCGCCGCTGAAGTCGATGAGCCCGGGCTTGCGCGCGCGGCGCATCAGCTCGCGGATGGCGGAGGCGCGCTGGCGCTTCGCTGGGGCGGAGCGCGGCGGCGGAGCGATTTCGGTCGCTTCGCGCTGGCGGGCGACGAAGGTGCCGCGGCCGGCATGGGCGCTGAGGTAGCCGGCTGCGCGAAGTTCATTGTAGGCATTGACGACGCTGATGCGGCTGATGCCGAGTTGGCGCGCGAGCGATCGGCTGGCCGGCAGGCGCGCGCCGTCGGGCAGATCGCCGCCGTCGATTTGACCGCGGATTTGCGTGAAGAGTTGCCGATAGAGCGGTTCTTCGCCGGCGCGCTCAAGCTCAATATTGAGAGTGGGGGTTGGCATCGCTGGCGCCACCCTTGGAATGGCTATGCGTGGTCTAGTCCATTCTAATGCCAAACGGTTCCAATCGCAAAACCGGCGGCCCAATGGCCCGGGAGTGTCAAACTTGGTGGCCATGATTCACACAAGATTGTGTGTAGGGGCGACACTTGTATCGCCTTCAATTGCCAAGACGGTTTAGGGCGAGCCAAGGCTGCCCCTACAAAGCCCCAAAATAGGGAGAACACAGAAGGCGCAGAGATTTTGACAAGATCGCAGGCAGCTTATATCCTCAACAATGGACACTTCCCAATGGCCATAAAACTTGACAGGGGCGCGAAGAAACCTTAGAGTGACTGTATCTGTAAGTACAAAGATATAACTTTGAACTTACTATGAAACCATCAGATTTGCTTGCATTTGTAGTAAGTCGCTCGCTGATTTGGCTGGCGCTGGCTTTGGCGCTGTTTTCCGCCGGCGCCCTGGCGCAAGAGTACTACACATGCGAGCAACTAGAGATTTACATCGCTGACGGCGTTCCATTATTTGATGATGAGCGAATTTGGTACGACCGAAATTGCGTGGAAGAAGAAGATGATGATGACGATGATGATGAGGAAGATCTGAGGGATTTTGTTGCAATGCAGGTCGTCAGCGCGCAGGAAGTCAGCGCGCCTAGGGCGACCTGCGCCACACTGCCGCCGAGCATTCTCGTCAGCGGCTATGGCTACAACACACATTGCCAGCGATTGGACGCGGGCGGCGTCGGCATTCCTGATGTGATCGCGCAGGGCATCCTTGACGCGGTCGACATATATGGCGCTTTGCCGGCCGATGCGCGCGTCTGTTTTCTGCGACTAGGGCGGCTCGTGTTTTTGGATGCGGCGACGGCGCCGCGGACGGTATCAGAGCTGACGGTGGAGCGTATAGACGGCATGACTTGCGGTCGCGCGCAGCGACCAGGTACGGTGGTTCTGCTCCAAGGGAATCCAACAAACGTCGTTGTGGCGGACAGCCCGCCTCCCGGCGCAGCGAGCGAGGGACCGCCACCGCCAGCGGCGCAAACGGGACCGTCTGCGACAACGAGTTGCCAGGTGGAAACGACCGGTTATCTGAGCCTGCGCGCGGGACCCAGCGTGTACTACACGCGCTTCCTCGCGATGCCGCGCGGCACAAGGCTGGTCGCCAAGGCGAAAATCGGCGACTGGTTCATGGTCGAGTATGCTGGGCAAGTGGGCTGGGCGAGCGGGACTTACCTGGCGGCCAGTCCGGTTTGCGCTGGCTTGGGCGATGAGGGCGCGATCATTCTCCCGCCTGCGGTCGAGCAGCCGGCGAGCGAAGTGGAAGCGCCCGAGGCCGCAAGCGAATCGGCTCAGCCGCGAACGACGGAGCAGGGCGAGCAGTCGCTGACCAGTTGCCAGTTGAGGACCGGCGACATTCTCAATCTTCGAGAGAGACCGGGCCTCGACAATCCGATTTTGGCCGAGATCCCCATTCAGACGGTCCTTGCCGCCTTGGAAAGGGCGGGCGACTGGTTCAAGGTTGAGTATCTGGAGCAGATGGGTTGGGTCAACATCGGTTTTGTCTTCCGTTCCGGCGCCTGCGGCTGAGCGCGTGGTCCAGGAACAATGGCGATACGTAGCGACACAGCCGGCGCCGAGAAGAGCTACCTCAGGGATATGCTGGCGGGCGATGTCGATTGCGTATTGGAAGTCGGCTGCGGTGATGGGCGCCTGACGCGGAAATACGCTGATGTGGCGACCCGGGTAATCGCCATCGATTTGCCAGTGGCTTTGCCAAGGTCTGAGGCTGAGCCGCTGCCGGATTGCGTCAGCCTGGCGGCCGCCAGCGGCAGGCGCCTGCCCGTGGCGGCGCAAGACTTTGACATCGTGATATTCGCTCTGTCGCTCTGATGAATTGAGCCGGAGGGCATGGTCGATGCCCTGTCGGAAGCGCGGCGCGCGCTGAAGCCGGGCGGCTGCCTGATTGACTTGCGCCCGACCACGCGCAATCGCACAGTCGAGCTGGAGTTGGAGAGCGCGACGCTCTTCATCGGCGAGATTGATTCTTCAAGCACTATTCCCGATCATGTATGCGCGAACGATGCGCTTGACGCGGCGCAGGCGGCCGGTGATTTCCGCCTTGAGCACAAGACCGTATTCCACCATTGGAGCGACCTGGATACAGTCGAGGACCTAATAGACTTTAAGACGAACTTGCGTCGGAGCGTGATGCCGGATTCGATTTTCGAGCGGATCAAGGCGCTAACCCTTGGTGAGTCGAGTGACTTTCTCATTCGCGTAGGCCGGGAGATGCTGATTGCGCGCTACCGCCGGAGATAGCGCCAGCCAATGCACAACCGATATCTCCCGCGCATCACTTAGTAGAACCAATAAAGTAATGCAAATTTCACTAAAGCAACGATCTGTAAGGCTTGTCCGCTACTGGGAGGTTGACGCACAATTCTACCCCCATCCCCCGGCCCC
>JAPOYS010000140.1 GCA_026706455.1 Chloroflexota bacterium
GGCATTTGCCTACAAAGTGCGGACGGGCACCAGCGGCGCCTGGACGACTCTCGGCGATGTGGCCACTCATACCTTCACCGGCTTGAGCGCGAATACGGCATACACGCTGCAAGTAGCGGCAAACAACAGAGGCGGCGATTCCGCGCTTGCGCAAACCAGCGCCACCACCCTCACCGAGCCCCAGGAAGTCGACCCGGGGGAAGGATCGCCAGCCGCCCCCGCCGCGCCGACGAGCTTACAGACCAGCGGCATCACGCATAACAGCATCACGCTGACTTGGACGAAATCGGATGGAGCGACCAGCTATGAAATCCAGGGCGGCACAGAAAATAGCTGGACCGATGTCGGCGATGTCGCTACTTATACCTTCAGCGGCTTGACGGCGAATACGGCATACGTCCTGCAAGTGCGGGCCAAAAACAGCAGCGGCGATTCGCCGACCGCGCAAACCAGCGCTACCACCCTCCCCACCCCGCCAGCCGCGCCGACGGGCTTGCAATCCAGCGGCATCACGCATAACAGCATCACGCTGAACTGGACGAAATCAACCGGGGCGACCAGCTATGAAGTCAATGGGGGGAAGCTCAGCGGCTGGACCGATGTCGGCGATGTGGCGACTTATACCTTCAGCGGTTTGAAGCATCAGAGGCAGTACACCCTGCAAGTGCGCGCCAAAAAAAGCGGCAGCTTGTCCGCAGCGGCGTCGCTTGACGCCACTACCAACCACTCCGCCAATGCCCCGGCGACGCCAACAGGCTTAAATACCAGTGACATCACCCATAACAGCATCACGCTGAATTGGAGTGATGCGGATGGCGCCTCCGCTTACAAAGTGCGAACGGGCACCAGCGGCGCCTGGACGACTCTCGGCGATGTGACGACTTATACCTTCAGCGGCTTGACGGCAAATACACAATACACCCTGCAAGTGGCGGCCACCAGCCTCCTCGGCGAGTCCACCCCAGCGCAAACCACTGCCACTACCTTCGCGCTGGCCGCGCCGACGAGTTTGCAAACCAGCGGCATCACGCAGAGCGCCATCACGCTGACCTGGACGAAATCGGCCGGGGCGACCGCCTACAAAGTGCGAACGGGCACCAGCGGCGCCTGGACGACTCTCGGCGATGTCGCGACTTACACCTTCAGCAGCTTGACGGCGAATACGAAGTACACTCTGCAAGTCGCGGCCAGCAGCAGCAACGGCGAGTCCGCAGCCGCATCGATCAGCGCCACCACCCTCGTCACGCCGTCAGCCGCTCCCGCCGCGCCCACGGGCTTGCAAACCAGCGCCATCACCCATAACAGCATCACGCTCAGCTGGACGAAATCAGCCGGGGCGACCGCTTACAAAGTGCGAACGGGCACCACCGGCGCCTTGACGACGCTGGGCGATGTGGCGACTTATACCTTCAGCAGCTTGAGCGCGGATACGGCATATACCCTGCAAGTGTTGGCCAGCAACAGCAACGGCGATTCCAGCCCAGCGCAAACCAGCGCCAGCACCTTCGCGCTGGCCGCGCCGACGAGCTTGCAAACCAGCGCCATCACCCACAACAGCATCACCCTCACCTGGACGAAATCAGCCGGCGCCACCAGCTATGAAGTCAATGGGGGGGCGCTCAGCGGCTGGACCGATGTCGGCGATGTGGCCACTTATACCTTCAGCGGCTTGACGGCAAATACGCAATACACCCTGCAAGCGCGCGCCAAGAAAACTGGCGGCGAGTCCGCGCCCGCATCGGCGAGCGCCACTACCCTCACCACGCCGCCAGCCGCCCCCGCCGCGCCCACGGGCTTGCAAACCAGCGCCATCACCCATAACAGCATCACCCTCGCCTGGACGAAATCCAACGGGGCGACAGGCTACAAAGTCCAAGCCAACAGCGGAGCAGTCACCACTCTGGGAGATGTGGCGACTTACACCTTCAGCGGCTTGACGGCAAATACGGCATACACCCTGAAAGTCATCGCCAGCAACAGAGGCGGGGATTCCGCAGCCGCATCGGCGAGCGCCACCACCCTCACCACGCCGCCAGCCGCGCCAGCCGCGCCCACGGGCTTGCAGACCAGCGGGGTCACAAAGACGGCGATCACCTTAAGCTGGACGAAATCGACTGGGGCGACGGCTTACAAAGTCCAAGCCAACAGCGGGGCAGTCACCACTCTGGGGGATGTGGCGACTTACACCTTCAGCGGCTTGACGGCAAATACGGCATACACCCTGAAAGTCATCGCCAGCAACAGAGGCGGGGATTCCGCAGCCGCGTCGGTCAGCGCCAGCACCTTGCCGAACGCGCCGGCCGCGCCGACGGGCTTGCAAACCAGCGGCATCAAAAAGACGGCGATCACCTTAAGCTGGACGAAATCGACTGGGGCGACGGGCTACAAAGTCCAAGCCAACAACGGCGCAGTCGCTACGCTGGGCGATGTCGCGACGCATACCTTCAGCAGCCTCAGCGCTGGGACGAGATATACGCTGAAGGTCATCGCCACAAACGCCGGCGGCGATTCGGCTGCCGCGTCGGTCAGCGCCAGCACCTTGCTCGCGGCGCCGACGGGCTTGCAGACCAGCGGCATCA
>JAPOYS010000181.1:0-22473 GCA_026706455.1 Chloroflexota bacterium
GTAGTGGTCCCGAAAAACTGGACACCTAGTAAAGAGAGTATACTACGGTACCAGTGACGGAGACTCGCTCGCGGGTAAATATCGCAAGTACCCAGCGGAAACGAAAGTCAGGATAGTGCCGGAAATCATTCGTGGCGGCAAGTCTGTGGCGCCAGCTAGTCGCGACTACGGGCTAAAGAGTAGGCGGCTGAATTCGAGACGCAGTGGATTCAACGCAACTCTCTCTCAAATGTCCAGCAATCTTGGGTCTAGGAAATTAGGACCACTACAGGATACATTTCTACACCCTCAAGAATGCAGCACTCCCTTTTGTCCGGCCGGTGGCTGGTCGCTTCGCTTTTGGTTACACTTGATGTGTGGCGGTTTCGTCCGCTGCACGTCTTCGCAAGCGCTGGACATGACCATTTCATAAGGAAAGGAATCTTTCGATGTCGAACTTAAGCAGAAGAGATTTTTTGAAGGGCTTGGCCGCATCCGGCACGGTCGTCGGGGCGCAGATGACGGGCGGATTGCTCTCCCGTATGCCCCTGGCCGCGGCGCAGGATATGGTCGAAGTGACGTATGCCACGCCGGGCAGCGTTGTTGAAGACGCCGCCTGGGAGCCGGTATGGGAAGCCTTCAACGAAGAGAATGACGCTATCCAGGCCAATTACCTCGCCGTCGGCGGCGGCTATGGACCACAGTATTTGCAGCTGCTGCAGGCGCAGCTCGCGGCGGGCACCGGTCCCGATGTCTTCTTCGTGATGGACGGGTTCATGGTCGGCTTCGCCGCTCGCGGCGTCCTGGTGCCGATCGACAGTTACATCGACGCTAACCCGGATGTCGATCTGGAAGACAACTACGCCGGGCATATCGAGGCGCACCGCTGGCAAGATCAGCTTTGGGGTTTGCCCCGCGATGGCGCGCCCTACGCCACCTGGTTCAACGCCGATATCTATGACGAAGCCGGCATTCCCTATCCGGAAGGCTTGACTTGGGAAGAGTTCGTTGAGCAGGCCGTTGAGCTGACCGATCGCGATGATCGCGGTCGCGCGCGCGTCATCGGTGGCGGTCGCGGCGCCTGGATCGACTGGATCTGGCAAGCCGGCGGCGATGTGCTGAACGCGGAAGGCACCGCCTGTCTGATGGGCGAGCCGGAAGCGATCGAAGGCTTGCGTTTCGCGCAAAGCTTGGTGGTCGAACACCAGTGCGCGCCCTCCGCCTCCGATCTGGCGGATCAAAACGAGGGCGCCTTGTTCACCTCGGGCCGTATGGCGAGTTTCACCGTCGCGCGCGGCTTCCTCGGCGCGCTCTGCAATGCGCCCTTCCGCTTTGACGCTGCGCTGCCGCCGGCCGGCGAAGTCCGCGTGGGACGCACCAATGTGGGACCAACCGTCATGTGGTCGGAGACGCCTGATAGAGACGCGGCTTGGGAACTGCTCAAGTTCATCAACAGCAGCCGGGGCCAAACCCTGAAGATCAGCACCGGCTACGCCTATCCGTCGCGGCGCTCGGTGGTGCAAGAAGACTGGTACGTGAACTTCACCTGCGGCGAGGCGATCGGCACCGGCCTCAACACGGTCTTCAACGACATCATGGAGAACGGCTGGGCGCGCACCTGGCCCAAGCATCCGCAGTGGCCCGAGATCAGCACCGTCATCAATAGCGAGCTGGACGCACTGTACAGCGGCGATAAGTCCGCGGAAGATGTCGGGAGCGAGATTGCCGCTCAGGTCAACGCCATACTTGGCGCGGAGTAGCCCCCTCCCCAAACCCTTTCTCGCCATCTCTATGGCGAGCATCCCATAAAGAGGGAGGGGCTTTCGTCGCCACTTGCGTGTTCGTAAGCACCTAGCTCCCCTTCCCTCATTTTGGGGGAAGGGGCCGGGGGATGGGGGGCTTTTCGTTGAATCTCACTTTCCAGCCCAAACGACTGAGCTTCTGGGAGTCGCTGAACGCCTGGATTTTCGTCGCGCCCTGGATCCTCGGATTCATACTCTTCACCGGCGGCCCCATCCTGGCGTCGCTGGTCATCTCCTTCACCGAATGGGACATCGTCAATCCGCCGGTATGGGCCGGCTTGGGCAATTACGAGCTTATGCTGCGCGACCCGCTGTTTTTCCAGTCGCTGAAGGTGACGACGCTATACGCGCTTGTGGCCGTGCCGCTGCAGATTGTCGTCGGCTTGTTCATCGCGATTTTGCTCAACACCAAGATCCGGCTCATCGGTCTCTATCGCACACTGTTCTATCTCCCGGCTGTTCTGCCCATCGTTTCGGTCGCTGTCATGTGGCGCTGGATCCTGTCCCGCGATTGGGGTTTGATCAACTGGTTCCTGTCGCTCTTCGGCGTCTATGGACCGGGCTGGCTGTCCGAGCCGGAATGGGCGCTGCCGGCGCTGATCTTGATGAGCCTTTGGGGGGTCGGCTCCGGCATGCTGATCTATCTGGCCGGTTTGCAGGGCATCCCCACCGATTTATACGAAGCGGCGAAAGTAGACGGGGCCGGCGCCTGGGCGTCTTTCGTCTATGTCACCTTGCCGATGATCTCGCCCGTGATCCTGTTTCAACTGGTGGTCGGGCTGATCGCCGCTTTTCAAGTATTCGCCCAGCCCTTCATCATGACGCAGGGCGGGCCGCAGAACGCCACCCTTTTCTATCTGCTGCATTTGTTCCGCAACGCCTTCGAGTTCTTCCGCATGGGTTATGCCTCGGCTTTGTCATGGGTTCTGTTCATCTACATCGCCGTTTTGACCGTGCTGATATTCCGCTTTTCCGCCGCCTGGGTCTTCTATGAAGGCGAGATCAAGAACGAGTGAACTGGAAATGACACCGATCAGCGCGCAATCATCAAATAAGCTCCGGCGGACTGACCGGCGTCCAATTGATTGGGCCAAGGTTCTGGCGCACATCATCCTCATCGCCGGTTCAATCATGTTCTTGATGCCCTTTGTTTATGTCGTTTCGACCTCGCTGAAGACCGCCGGCGATGTCTACACATTCCCGCCCGAGTTCGTCCCTGAGCCGGTCGCTTGGGAGAATTACCCCGACGCGCTCACGGCGATGCCCTTCGACCGCTTCTTCCTAAACACGATTCTCCTGGCCCTGGGGCGCATCATCGGCCTGACGCTGAGCTGTTCGCTGGCCGGTTTCGCTTTCGCCAAGCTGCGCTGGAAGGGGCGCAACACGCTCTTCTTCATCGTCCTGCTCACGCTAATGATCCCGACCGAAGTCACGCTGATCCCCCGCTATATCCTCTTTTCCAAACTCGGTTGGGTCGGCTCCTTCGCGCCGCTGCTGGTGCCGGGTTTCTTCGCCGAGAACGCCTTTTTCGTCTTTCTCTTCCGGCAGTTTTTCATGACCATGGGCCAAGACCTGATCGACGCGGCGCGCATCGATGGCTGCAGCTTTGTCGGCGTGTTCTGGCGCATCATCGCGCCCAACGCCAAACCGGTCTTCGCCGTGGTCGCCATCTACATCATCCAGAACAACTGGAACTCCTTCCTCCTGCCGATGATCTATCTGACCGATCGGGCGAAATATACGCTGGCGCTGGGCCTGCGGCTCTTCAACGAGCAGTATTACTCGCAGACGCATCTGCTGATGGCGGCATCGGTTTTCGTGGTCGTTCCCATTGTCATCCTCTTCTTCTTCATGCAGCGCTACTTCATTCAGGGCGTCGTCTTCACCGGCTCCAAGGGATAAATCGCATGAGCGGCGGACGACCTCACATCCTGTTGATCACCTGCGACGAACTGCGGGCCGATGCCCTGAGTTGTTATGGCAATCGTGTCATAACTACGCCAAATCTGGATGCCCTGGCTGCGAGCGGGACGCGTTTTGAGCGCGCCTACAGCAACAGCCCCTGGTGTTTGCCCAGCCGCTGCTCTCTGTCAACCGGCTTGTACCCGCACCGAAACGGAGCCTACAGCAACTTTCGCGATGTGCCGCTGGACGCCACGATACCGAATATCTATTCGCTGCTGGGCGGCGCGGGTTATCACCGGGCGCATATCGGCAAATGTCACTACGCCCCGGTGCCCTACGCTCAGACGCGCCCGGATGCGACGCTGCCTTACGATGAGTTTCGCGACTATTACCTCAGCCTCGGCATCGATCACCTCGCGCTGCAGGATGACAAACAGGTATCGGTCTGGTTCATGGACGACTACGCGCGGGAACTCGAAGCCGCCGGTCACCTGTCCGCCTACCGCGACGCCACCTGGAACCGAGACAAGGCCAAGGTTTTCCCCTTCCCGGGGCCGGCGGAGTGGCATCCGGACAGCTGGGTCGGGCGGAAATCCGCCGCCTATGTCGACGCTTACCGCAGCGAACAGCCGCTCTTTCTCTGGGTGTCCTTCAGCGGGCCGCATTATCCCTTTGATGCGCCGGCTGAATACTACGAGCGAGTCGATATGTCCGCGGACGCTCGCGTCGCCAGCGCGGCGGAATTTAACGATCCCTCGCGGATTCACAGCGCGGCATTTCACGGCGGTCCCACCGGCGCGATTGATGGCCTGGGACAAGCGCCCGGTCGCGCAACAAAGAATTTCAGCGAAGATTACTGGCAGGACTTGCGCCGGAATTATTTTGCGAATGTGGCGCAGATCGATGATTACGTTGGGCGTATCACAGCGGCGGTCCAAGCGCGTTTCGGTGATGAGGCGCTGGTCATCTTCACCGCCGATCACGGCGAAATGCTCGGCAATCACGGCTTGTGGGGCAAGAACAACTGCGCCTACGAGGACGTCTGGAATGTGCCGTTGATGGTCAAGCACCCGGGCGGTGGGGAGGCGCTCGCGAGCGACGCCATGTGCATGTTGGTGGATCTGCTGCCGACTTGCCTGGATGCGGCCGGCCTGCCCTACGACTTCTGTGACGGCCTGCCGCTGCGCGAGCGAATCGCCTCCGGCGGCGCGGAGTTTGTCTACGCCGAGGGCGAAGGCTTCCTGGCATTGAGCGATGGCCGCTACAAGCTGACGCGCGTCGCGCAGGGGGAGCGTCAACATACGGAGTTGATCGACCTGGAAGAGGATCCGTATGAGTTCGTCAATCGGATTGATGATCCGGCGCTGCAAGCTGAAGTAGCGCGACTGCAAGCACGGATGGTGGACTTGCTGATGGATGAAATGCTGAAATAAATACACCGAGCAGGCTTTGAGCAGCCCGCCGCAGGTGGTCGATTCGCACAGCGTCGATGTTTCTGCGCTATAATCCCATCCAAGCAGAAGACAACGTACCAGCCCTGAAGGTCCGCACATGACCGCAGCCCCGCCCGTGCTGGAAGTCCGCGGCATCACAAAGCGCTTCCCCGGCGTCCTGGCGAACGACAACATCAACCTGACCCTGCGCAAGGGGCAGGTCCTCGGCTTGCTCGGCGAGAACGGCGCGGGCAAATCCACGCTGATGAATATGATCTACGGGCTGTACACGCCGGACGAAGGCGAGATCCTGGTCAATGGCGAGCCGGTGACGATCACCGGATCAAAGGACGCCATCGAACTGGGCATCGGCATGGTGCATCAGCATTTTCAGCTGGTGGATGTGCTGACGGTGACCGAGAATGTCATGCTGGGCAATGAGAGCGTCAGCGGTCCGTTCTTGCGGCGCGATCGGGCGCGGCGGGAAATCGAGGGGCTATCGAGCGAATATGGCCTGGATGTCGATCCCGATGCGCTGATTTCCGACCTGCCGGTGGGGATTCAGCAGCGGGTGGAGATCATCAAAGCGCTGTATCGCCACGCCGACATCCTGATACTCGATGAGCCGACGGCGGTTTTGACGCCGCAGGAAACGCGCGGCCTCTTCAAAATCATGCGCACGCTGCTGGATAAAGGCGTCAGCATCATCTTCATCAGCCACAAACTAAAGGAAGTGCTGGAAATCTGCGACGACGTGGTGGTGCTGCGGCGCGGCGCGGTCGCCGGCCATGCCGACCCGAAAGAGTCCACCGAAGCTTCATTGGCGTCGCTGATGGTCGGCCGCGATGTCATCCTGGAAGTTGAGAAGGCTGAGGCGACCCCGGGCGACGAAATCCTGAATGTCGTGAATCTGCACGTTCACGATGACCGGGGCTTGCCGGCGGTCGAAGGCGTGGGCTTCGGCCTGCAGCGCGGCGAGATCCTCGGCGTCGCCGGCGTGCAGGGGAATGGACAGACCGAACTGGTCGAAGCGCTGACGGGCATGCGCTCGGTCGCTGATGGCCATATCTTCATAAAGGGTGAAGAGCTGACCGGCGCCTCGCCGCGAAAGGTGACCGAGCAAGGCGTCGGCCATGTGCCGGAAGACAGGCAGCGCGACGGCCTGGTATCGAGTTTTACCGTGATGCACAATCTCGTGCTTTGCACCTATTACCAGGACGCCTTCTCCCATTCAATTGTGGTCGATGACCGCGCTATCGCCGACAACGCGCGCGAGCTGGTCGAGCAATACGATGTGCGCCCGCCGATCATCAACAATATCGCGAGCGGGCTTTCCGGCGGCAATCAGCAAAAGGTGATCGTGGCGCGGGAATTTTCCCGCGATGTCGAACTCCTGATCGCCTCGCAGCCGACGCGCGGACTGGACGTCGGCTCGATCGAGTTCATCCACCGGCAAATCGTCGGCATGCGCGATGCCGGCGCCGGCATCCTGCTGGTCTCATCCGAGCTGGATGAGGTGCTGAGCCTGGCCGACCGCGTCGCCGTGATGTTCGAAGGCGAGATCATCGACATCTTGCCGATCCAAGACGCCGACCGCGATACGGTCGGTCTGCGGATGGCAGGCGTACGCGAACAATCTCCGATGGCCGGTGAAACATGAGCGCGGCAGCTGAAAGACGGCCGCCAGGTCTCATCGGCTTCTGGCTGAGAATCTCGCCGCGGTTGGTGCCGGTCTTCGCCGTGATCACCGCCTTCCTCGCCGGCATCCCCCTGATCACCATAACGGTCAGCGACAACGCGCTGCAGCCGGACATCCGCGAGGGACTTCGCGTCTCCTCGACGGCCTATGTCGCGCTGGTCGAGTCGATCACGGGCTTGACGATCAACGAGGTCGCCGGCATCGATGATTTTGATGAAATGCGCGTTTATGCCGCGGGCAACGAGATCACGATGCGGCGCAGTCTGTCGCGGCAGGCGCGCCCCTTCGAGCGGATCCTGGAAGTGGGCTTGGAGGAGACGCGCGAATACGGCGAATTCTTCGCCCAATATGAACTCGACGAAGACAGGGCCATCGCCATCAGCGAACGGCTCGATACGATAACGGCGGTAGGGGCGGAGACCTTGCGCGGGCTAAAGCCGCTGCTCGATGACCTGGCCGACTTGAAACGTTCCGATGTGCGCGACTTGGCCGAGCTTGCGGCCGGCCTGAGCGAATTCACCGGCGACGCGCTGGCGCAGGCGAGCGCGCTCTATCCGCCTCTAGCTGAGATGTCGGCGGCTGACTTGCAGCAGGCGCGCGCGGAACTTGCGCTCATCGACGAATACGGTCAAGTACGCTTGATGCGCAGCCAGAACGCGCTGGCGCAACTGGACGGGCTTGGCATCGCGCCGGGCAGCGCCGAATCCGCCATGCTGGATGCTATCGTCGCGGCCGACTTCGAAGACGTGGCTGAGGCGATCGAAACACTGGCGACGCTTGACGCGCTGGGCATCGGCGACCCGGCCGCCCTCGGCGCGCAATTCCGCGTCGTCGGCCGCATGTACGAATCGGAGTACTTGAGCGGCGCTTCGGTTAATGCCGCGCTGGACGAGCAACTGGACGCGGCGCTGGAGCGGCATCTGGTCATCCGCCGGCCCGGCAACCGCGTCCTCAACGCTGACGACCTGGGCGGGGTGGCATTCGGCATCCTGAAAAACGAGCAAGACCTGGAAGTGCTTTTCCTCCGGCTGGGCGATCAGATTCTGCTCTTCATCCCATCGAATCTGGAGAAGACCATCGTCCGCGCCATTCCCTTCATCATCGCCGGTTTGGCGGTGGGCCTGGGCTTCAAAGCCGGGCTTTTCAACATCGGCGCCGAGGGACAGCTTTATGCCGGCGCGATCGCGGTGGCGGCGCTTGGGGCATTCTCGCCGCCGGAATCATCGCCATTATTCTTGCTGCCGGCGGTGCTGCTCTTCGGCATATTAGGCGGTTTCCTCTGGGGCGCCTTGCCCGGCGCGCTCAAAGCCTATACGGGCGCCCACGAAGTCATCACCACCATCATGCTCAACTTCATCGCCATTCTGATCGTCGACTGGCTGATCAAGTCGATCGACCCGGTCATACTCGGCGATGTCAAGGCCAGCGTGCCCAAGACGCCGGTCATCCTGCCGGCGGCCATGCTGCCGACCATGGACAGCATCACGACTCCGCTCGCGCTTGTTTTGATGATGGCGGCGGTGGCTGTCGTCGCTTTCCTGCTCAACTACCTGCCTTTGCGCCGCGACAATCCGGGAGCAGCGCGGCGCAGCGGCTTGATCTGGGCGGCGATAATGAGCCTGCTGCAGCTCTTCCTCGTGCTGATCGCCGTCGGCGACCAATCCAAACTGCATTTCGGCTTCTGGCTGATGATCGCCGCGGTCTGGCTCACGGACTGGTTCTTGACCCGCACCACGCTCGGCTTCGAGCTGCGGACTGTGGGCGCGAACCAGAACGCGGCCAAATACGCCGGCATGAGCGTGCCGCGCAATGTCGTGCTGGCGATGGCCCTCAGCGGCATGTTGGCCGGCTTGGCCGGCGCCATCGAGATCAGCGGCGTCGAGCACGAGATGCTGCCGCGCTTCTTCGCCGGCGTCGGCTTTGACGCCATCGCCGTGGCCCTGCTGGCGCGCAACAATCCCAAAGGCATGGTCTGGGCCGGTTTGCTCTGGGGCGGTTTGCTCAGCGGCGCGGCCCTGATGCAGATTCGCGCCGATATCTCCATCGACCTCGTCAAGATCGTGCAAGCGCTGATCATCATGTTCGTCGCCGCCGACCAGATCATTCGCTTCCTCTGGCGCGTGCCGAAACGCAGCGCCGAAGAAGAAGGCGAACTGGTCTTCTCCACCGGCTGGGGAGGCTGACGATGTCCGCCGCGATCAAGCCCAAGTCGACCCGCCGCCCTTCCGTCAAAGTCACGCGGAAACGCATCATCGCCTTCCTGCTCATATTGCTCGGCGTCTTCATCTTCATCGAAGCCGGAACGCTGGACAGTGAACTCATCACCACGCTGACATTTGAATCGACCTCCCGGGGCGAAGTGCCGACCGTCGGCAACATCCCGGTGTCGACCTCGCCCTATCTCCTGGTCATCGGCATCCTCTTCATCGTCAGCGGCGGGCTGAACCTTTTCGAATTCAGCGAAGCGCGCCCCCGGCGGATCAGCCTGGCGCTGCTGGTGCTCTGCGGCCTGCTCTTCATCCCAACCGTCATCATCGCCGCCGCCGCCGGCAACGAGACAAATCTGACGACCATCGTCGCCGAAAGCCTGCGCCTGGCGACGCCACTGGCGATCGGCGCCTTCGCCGGCATCTGGTGCGAGCGGGCCGGCGTGGTCAACATCGCCATCGAAGGCATGATGCTCTTCGCCGCCTGCTTCGGCTTCACCACGCTGTTCTTCCTCCGCGGGACCGCCCTGCCGCTGGAGACGGCGCAGTTGCTGGCGGTCATCATCGCGGTGCTGGCGGGCGGTTTGATCGCCCTGCTGCACGGCTGGCTGTCCATCACCTTCCGCACCGATCAAATCGTCAGCGGCACGGTCATCAATATCCTGGCGGTCGGCGTCACCAGCTTCGTCCGGCGCGAATATCTGCTATCGACCGAGGCGGGCGCGGCCAAGCTGGGCAACTTCGCCATCCCCATCCTCAGCGACCTGCCCGTTATCGGCGAGGCCATCTTCACCAACCAGCCGATATTCTTCCTCATGTTCGTCATGCTCGCCGTCACGCATATCGTCATGTTTTACACGCGCTGGGGCTTGCGCACGCGGGCGGTGGGAGAACACCCGCATGCCGCCGATACGCTGGGCATCAACGTCAATCGCACGCGCTGGATCAACGTCTGCCTCAGCGGCATGATCGCCGGCCTGGCGGGGGCCTGGTTCTCGCTGGAAGCGACCGGCAGCTTCAATGATGGCATGACGCGCGGCGCCGGCTTCATCGCCCTGGCGGCGATGATCTTCGGCAAGTGGACGCCCATCGGCGCATTTGGCGCGGCGCTGCTCTTCGGCTTTTCCGATTCTCTGGGCATCCGCCTGCAGATGGTCGGCGTCGGCTTCCCGGTGCAATTCCTGCAGATGGTGCCCTACGCCGTGACCCTGGTGGTGCTGGCCGGTTTCATCGGCCGGGCGTCGCCGCCCAAAGCGGTCGGCCAGCCTTATGTGAAGGAGTGACAAGCGCAATTGCCGCCTTGGACCGGCGGACACATATTTTCCTGCTGTGTAAACGACTTCGCCAGACCCCGCTGAATGCCGCCTCGCTCCACTCGACTTTGGATACTCAGTACTCTAATCAAGCATTGAAGCGGGATACGCGCTTGAAATTGTTGATAGTCGTTGTTGGAGAGTGATATAGTGGAAATACGTAGTTATAGTTAATGAGGCGCTGGCAGCAAACCCTCTCGCGAAGCTGGCGCAGAGTGCCGGGCAGGTAGCGATGAGCGACGATTCGAATACGCAGGTTGTAGGCAGCGGTGGCATCAGCATGTTGCGCGGCGGCTCGGCACTTTCCAGCAGCAATGTCGACGCAAAGGGACTCTCGATGAAACTCGCGGTGATCCCGCCTGGCGCCGTTATTCCCGCCCATCTTCATGTCGATTTTGAGACGATGATCTATATTCTCGAGGGGCGTGTACGGCACGAATATGGCGATGGATGCAAGCTGGTCATGGAAAACATAGCAGGCGATTTTCTCTTTATCCAGCCCGGCATACCGCACGAGGTTTTCAATCTGAGCGATACCGAGCCTGCTGTGGCAGTTATCGCGCGTTCGGCGCCGGATGAGCGAGAGCAAACGATTCTATACGATCGTGCCGCCGAGCTGGTAGTGACAGAAAAGCAAAAGATGCCGAAGGAATCTTAGCGAAGCCAAGCAGGAATCGTCGGCTTAATTCATTCGTCCACCCGATGCCTGTTGTGCTTCCAGCGTGAATCCGCAATCGTCTTTAGCTTGTTTCATCGGGCGCGCAAGTCCGCCGAAAGCCGTCGGCCAGCCCTACGTCAAAGAGTAAGCCAATTAGATATTCGTACGGGCGAACCAGTTCGCCGCCCGCGCCCAACGGTATGAATTTCCTAATACGCGAACATTTGTTCACCTTTCCGCGCTGATTTATGCTACCCTGATCTCATGAACACCTGCGCCCGCATCACGACCGGCATTTCCGCCTCGCAATCTGCCAGATGGCCAGATGGCCAAAAAAAGTTTTTTCGGCGGCAATGGCGCTTCGACAATTGGAATCCATTGGAGAAAAAAACTTTCCCCTTCCAACAAAAACTTCCAATTACAATTCCAAACCGCCGCGCCATGCTCGCCCGACGCATTGAAAATCGCCGGGCGAAAGTGTAAAGTATGAGCGTCAACTTCACTTCGCTGAATATCTCTTCGGGAGAAAACCACATGAAAAAGCTCATTGTCTTATTGAGCCTGATCGTGCTGTTCATTGGGCTTGTACCCTTGGCGGCGGCGCAGGACGGCATAGAGACCTTGTGCCTCGTGACAGACATCGGGCGCGTCAACGACGGCACATTCAACCAGTTCGCGCATGGGGGCGCGCTGGAGGCGGCCGACGAATACGACCTGGAATACAAATGGATCGAGACGCAAGCCGAGACCGATTACGACGCCAACATCCAGACCTGCATCGACGAAGGCTTTGAAGTCATTGTCACAGTCGGCTTCTTGATCGCCGATAGCACCTACGCCGCAGCTGAGGCGAATCCGGATGTCTATTTCCTGGGCGTCGATCAATTTGTCATGGGCGGCCCCGCGAACTACGTCGGAATTCAATTCCGCGAAGATCAGTCGGGTTTCCTGGCCGGCGTATTGGCGGCCCAGGTCGCTGACTCGATCGGCTCGGATACGATCGCCGGCATCTACGGCATCGATATCCCGCCAGTCAAGAAGTTCCGCAACGGCTTCGAGCAGGGCGCGCGCTACATCAACGCCGATATCAACCTGCTGGGTGTCTACATCGACAGCTTCCTCGCGCCCGATCGCGGCGCCTCGGCGGCCGAGCAATTCATCGGCGAAGGCGCTTCCGTCATCTTCGGCGCGGGCGGCCCCACCGGCACCGGCGGCATCCTGGCGGCGGCGCAGGGCGGCGTATATGTCATCGGCGTCGACCAGGATGAATGGGTCACCAGCTTCGGCGCTGGCGAAACGCCCGGCTCCGAATACATCATCTCCAGCGCGATCAAGCGCGTCGACCAGGGCGTCTACGATATGGTGGCGGCGCTGGCCGAGGATATGATGGACGACTTCCCGGGCGGCGGCATCTACCTGATGGATGTGGCGCTGAACGGCGTCGGCCTGGCCGAGAAGCACGAAGCGGATATTGATGACGCCTTCTTCGCGGTCGCGGCGGAGGTCGCCGAGATGATGATCGCGGGCTCGGTCACGACGGGCGTCGATCCGGTTTCGGGCGATCTGGCGATGGACGACATGATGGAAGACCAAGCCGCGGACATGATGATGGGCGTGGAGACCGTCTGCCTGGTCACCGACCTGGGCCGCGTCAATGACGGCACCTTCAATCAGTCGGCGCATGAGGGCGCGGTCGCGGCGGCCGATGAATACGATCTGGAGTACAAGTTCATCGAGACGCAAGCCGAGACCGACTACGAAGCCAACATCCAAACCTGCATTGACGAAGGCTTCGAGGTCATCGTCACCGTCGGCTTCCTGATCGCCGATGCCACCTACGCGGCGGCCGAGGCCAACCCGGATGTCTACTTCCTCGGCGTCGACCAGTTCGTGCTGGACGGGCCGAGCAATTATGTCGGCATCCAGTTCCGCGAGGATCAGTCCGGCTTTATGACCGGTGTTCTGGCCGCATTCGTCGCCGAGTGGCAAGGCTCGAATACCATCGCCGGCGTCTACGGCATTGATATTCCGCCGGTCAAGCGCTTCCGCAACGGCTACGAACAGGGCGCCAAATACGTCAATCCGGACTTGAAGATCCTGGGCGTCTACATCGACAGCTTTATCGCGCCCGACCGTGGCGGCTCCGCGGCGCTGCAATTCATCGGCGAAGGCGCGACCGTGCTCTTCGGTGGCGGCGGACCGACGGGTACCGGCGCCATTCTGGCCGGCGCGCAAGAAGGCGTTTACGTCATCGGCGTGGACAAGGACGAATGGCTCACCAGCTTCGGCGCGGGCGAGACCGCCGGTTCCGAGTTCATCATTTCCAGCGCGATGAAGCGGGTGGACCAGGGCGTGCATGACATGGTCGCGATGCTGGCGGAAGGCGATATGGCAGCATTCCCCGGCGGCGGCGTCTTCCTGATGGACGCGGCGATGAACGGCGTCGGCCTGGCCCCGCCGCATGAAGCCGATATTCCAGATTCGGTCTGGGAGAAGGTGGACGCGGTCAATGCCGAGCTGATCGCCGGAAACATCGAGACCGGCGTCAACCTGATCACGGGCGACCTGCTGGAGTAGCTCCGCGCGAGTGATAGAATTACAGAAGCAGCCTCATCAGATGATGGGGCTGTTTCTTTTCGGGTTAGATCGCCTCAGCCGTATACACATCATCTACCAGACGCAGTATGCCCAGCGGGTTGGCGTCTTGCAGGGCCGGGGGCAGCAGCGCGTCCGGAACATTCTGAAAGGCGATGGGACGCATGAAGCGGTAGATGGCGTTCATGCCGACCGAGGTCGTGCCGGGCGCCGTGGTAGCCGGGTAGGGTCCGCCGTGCTGCATGGCATGCACGACGGCGACGCCGGTGGGGAAGCCGTTCCAGATCACCCGCCCGGCCTTCTCGCGCAGTTGATGCAGCAAGCCGCCGATGCTCTCCAACTCGGCTTCTTCGGCGTGCACCGTGCTGGTCAGGTTGCCCTCGAGCGAGTCGACTGCCCCGCGCAGATCATCGCCGTCTTCGCAAACGACGAAGAGCGTGACCGGACCGAAATGCTCGATTTGCAGGCGCTCATCTTCGCGGATGGCGGCGGCTGTGGTCTGCATGACCGTGTTGCGATAGCAGAAGAAGTCGCCGTCGCTGACCGCTTCGGCGCCGGTGAGGACCTCGATTTGAGCGTGCGCCGCCGTCTGGCCCACCGCGCTATCCAAGCCCGCCGCAATCGCTTCGTTGAGCAGGACGCCGGCCGGCGCGGCTTCCATCTTCTCCGCCACAGCGGTGATGAAGTCGCGCGTCGCCGCGCTGTCTTCCAGCAGGATCAAACCGGGATTGGTGCAGAACTGCCCCGTGCCCAAGGTGACGGAGCCGACCAGGCCATCGGCGATCTCATCGGCGCGGGCAGCGAGAGCGGCCTGGGTGATGACGACGGGGTTGACGCTGCCCATCTCGGCGTATACGGGGATGGGACGGGGACGGCGCGAGGCGGCGTCGTAAATGGCGCGCCCGCCGCGCAAGCTGCCGGTGAAGCCGACCGCTTCGATGGCGTCATGCGCGACCAGCCACTGCCCCACATCAATGCCGTTGCCTTGCAGCATCGAGAAGGTCCCGGCGGGGAAACCAGCCGCCGCGGCAGCAGCGCTGATCGCTTGAGCGAAGAGTTCGGAAGTCGCCGGATGGCCCGGGTGCGCTTTGACCACGACCGGGCAGCCGGCCGCCAGCGCCGACGCCGTATCGCCGCCCGGCACGGCAAAAGCGAAGGGGAAATTACTCGCCGCGAAGATCGCCACCGGCCCGACCGGGAATTGCATCTGCTTGATAGCGGGCTGCCCGGGTTGTTCGGTGTTGATGATGGCGCGGAGGTAGGCGCCCTCCCGCAGCAGACCGGCAAAGGCGCGGATCTGCCCGGTCGCGCGAGCGCGTTCGCCGGTCAAACGCGGCAAGCCCAAACCGGTTTCGCGGTCGGCAGTATGCAGCAGATCATCGCCGAGCGCTTCGACCTGCGCCGCGACTTCGTCGAGTAAATCGGCAATCTTGCCGGATGGGTAGCCCCGGATTTCCTGGAAGGCGGCGGCCGCAGCGACCACGGCGCGGTCGACTTCGTTTTGTGTGGCGTTATGGAATGGCAGGGCATCAGTCGTCTTGCTGCGTGGATCGACGCTGTAGAATACTTCGGCGCCTTCGGCGGAAGGCTCGCCGGCGATATAGTTCTTACCCGTGAGTGGCATGGGTTGGTCTCCTATCTGTTTCTGGGGGACCCATCGGATCGCCCATACAGTTGTCAGGTCATGGAAACGCGCAGGTCAAGCGCGTCAACTATAGCAAAGAACTCCGGCAAATCACATTCGTCGAAGGGTACGGTCGGCTGGCGAACATAGGCGCTGTGGATAGCGCCGTGGCGCTTCATGAGATGCTTGCGCATATGCAGCGAGTATTCATGTCCCTTGCCAGATACCGCCTTGGTCAAACTGGCGCCACGCTTGATCATGGCTTCAGCCGCTAGGGTTTCGCCTTGCTGCCACATGTCCCAGGCGGCGAGGAAGATCTCGTTGAAGCCGACGCCGGGGATAAGCCCAGCAGCGCCATTCCGCAATTCCTCCAGCACGGTGATGCCGCCGCCACCGCCGAGCATGCTCGCTTCGCCGCCGAGCAGGGGCGCCAGCTCCTTCATTTTCGACGCCGAGCCCGGACCTTCGAGCTTGAATGTTGCGACAGCGGGGGCGCGGTCGGCAATTTCAGCCAGCGCTTCCGCCGGCAGTTCGGTGTGGCGATATTGGGCGATATGCGGCGCTTGCTGCAGGATTATGGGGCAGTCTGCGGCATTGCCAAATTCGACGTAAAACTCGACCAAGGCTTGCGCGCCGTTGTCCATTGTCGCCGGCGGCAATGTCATGAGCGCGGCGGGCTGAAAGCGGGCGAGTTCGCGCGCCTGCTTGATGGCGGACTCGAGACTGTTCGGCGCGATGCCGATGACCAGCGGCGCGGCGTTGGCCATTTCGCCCGCGACGATTTCGATGTTTTTCAGCCGTTCGGCATCCGTCATCTTGTAGGCTTCGCTGGCGAAACCGTTGATGCCGATGGCGTGGACGCCGCCTTCAAGCTCGAAGCGAACGATGTTGCGCAGGCCTTCGGCGTCAATGTCGCCGGCCTCGTCAAAGGGTGTGAACAGGATCGGGGCGATTCCCGTTAGCATGTGCGCCTCCGGAAGGGGAAAACCTGTCGACAGGCATAGCCTATCGCAGGTCCGCATTGTTTGCCATTCCGCAGTGCCTGCGGGCAACCGTGTTGCCCCTCACCCCAAACCCCTCCTCCTCATCTCCATGAGGAGCATTCGCCATCTCTAGTGGCGCGTAGACACAGCTACGTCTGGCGAGCATCACCAGGGGAGAGGGGCTTTCGGGCGACCCGGCGGGTCGCCCGTTGGGTGTGCTCTAGTTAAATTGGGGGATTACTATGCGCGCGCCGCCATTCATCGCCGATTCGTGGGCGCAGACGCCCGCCGCAGTCCAGGCCGCTGTCGTGAGCGCGTCAGGAAAAGGCTGGCGCCCTTCCACAATGCTGCTGACGAATTCATGCACCAGATGCGGGTGCGAGCCGCCATGCCCGCCGCCCTGCAAAAACGAAAGATGCGTGTGAGTCTCGTCATAGACGCCGCGTTGCGTGAAGCGCGCGATTTCCTTGGGCAGTAAATCTTGCCGGTCGGGCACGTCGAGGCGCTCGGCGGTGATATCGTTGCCGCGCCCCCAATGCGTGACCACCGGCTTCATGCGGAAGACAACTGGCGGCTCCTCTTCAATCTGCTCCCATTCAAAGGTCGCTTTCTCGCCGTAGACATTGAAGCTCTCGGTTAAGCCGCGCGCGGTATGGAAAAGGCTGCGTGTTATCTCGGCAGCCAGCGGCGGATCGCTGTTGAGTTCGTAGATTGCGGTTTCGATCGGAAAGGGATTGCCGTACTGCTCGTGCAATTCCGGGCGCATGACGCCGGAACCGAAACAATGCACCGCCTTCGCTTGCGTCTGCGCCAGCGCCAGCACGGGTGACACAGCATGGGTGGCGTAATGCATCGGCGGCAAGCCCATCCAGTAGGGGGGCCAGAATTCCATATCCTGATAGTGCGCGCCGCGCAGGAACTGGATGCGGCCGATCTCGCCATTTTTGATCATCTCTTTTACATGCAGGAAGCGCCGCGTGTACACCGCTGTCTCCATGCCCATATACACTTTGCCGCTGGCTCGCTGCGCCGCGACAATGGCATTGAGATCCTCGATGCTGGTCGCCATCGGCACCGTGCAAGCGCAATGCTTGCCGGCGTTGAGCACGGCGACCGTCTGCTCGGCATGCACGGGGATGGGCGTGACCAGATGCACGGCGTCGATGCTGTCGTCAGCGAGCACGTCGTCCAAGTCGAGGACGCGCTTCTTGACTCCGAATCGGTCGCCCATTTTTTGCAGCACTTCGGGATCGGAATCGCAGATGGTCAGGCTATCGACATTGGGATGATGCTGGAAGATGGGCAGGAATTCAGCGCCGAAGCTGAGCCCGGCGAGGGCGACCTTGATTTTGCGAGAAGCGGTCATGGTTCAAAGACTCCTTTTGTATGCCAGAAGGCAACCCCCACCCCAAACCCCTCCCCCATATAGAGGGAGGGGCTTTTTTCTCCACTTTTCCGCGTAACCTTAGCTCCCCTTTCCTCCTTGTGGTGGAAGGGACCGGGGGATGGGGGGCGCCAATCACGCGCTATCCCTGCACAGCGCCGAAAGTGATGCCTTCCACCAGCTGCCGCTGCGTAAGCATCAGCAGGGGAACGAGCGGCAGCAGGACAAACATGCCGGCGGTCGCCACCAGATCGAGATTGCTCGATTGGTAATCGGCTTCGCGCGGCGGAATCGTATACAGGTTCGTCGTGAGGACTTGCGTATCCGGCGATGACGACAGGGTAAAGACGAAGAGGAAATCGTTCCAGCCGACGATGAAGAGCAGCAGGAAGCTGACGAAGACGCCCGGCATAGCGATGGGCATGATGATGCGAAACAGTGTGGTGAAGCGCCCGGCGCCATCAATGGCGGCGGCATCGTCGAGCTCGCGCGGGATGGCGTTGAAATAGGCGAACTGAAGCAAGGTCGCCAGCGGCAGTCCGCCAGCCGTGAAGACGAGTAGCAAGCCGATGTGCGTGTCCAGCAGTCTAAGCCGCAAATAGGCGATAAATATGGGACCCAGGGCGACCATGGCTGGGAGCGCCATGCTGGCGACAAGCAGGGCGTACATCAGGGTCCGGCCGCGGAAGGTCCCGCGACTGAAGGCGTAAGCCGCCATCGCGCCCAGCACGGTAGCGCCTAAGCCCGAACCGCCCGCGAGGATTAGAGAATTCCGCAGCGCCAGCCAGAAGTCCCAAGCCCGGGCCATGAACGGGTAGTTCTCCAAGGTCGGGTACTTGGGCCACAAGGTCGGCGGTATCCTGTTCACCTCAGCCGCCGTCTTCAACGAGGTGAGAGCCATGAACAAGACGGGGAAAACCAGGCCCGCCAAGACGAAGAAAAGCAGTGCATAAAGCAAGGCATTGCGCAGACGGCGTCGTCGATGGGTCATCAGATCTCCCGTGAACGATACAAGAGCCAGGCGAATATGCCGCCGACGGCGATGGTCACGACCAACAGCACCATATTCACCGCCGCGCCGTAGCCATAACGCTGCTGCTGGAAGAAGCGCTCGAATGCGTAAAGCGCCAGCGTTTTGGTGGCGCTGCCGGGTCCGCCACGCGTCAAGCCGTAAATCTGCTCGAAGGTCTGTACTTCAGCCATCGCCCGCAGCAGAAGCACCAGGTAGATGGCGGGCTTCAACAAGGGAAGCGTCACATACCAGAAGCGCTGCAGGGCATTGGCGCCGTCAACGGCGGCCGCTTCCAGCGCTTCTCTGGGCAAGGAGCCGAGCGCCGCCATGAAAATCAGCGCCACCCAGGAGACGTTCTTCCACACCGTCATCACAATCACGGAAAAGCGCGCCGTTTCGGCATCGCTGAGCCAGCGCACAGCGGCGTTGCCATAGCCAAGCTGCCGCAAGATCTCGTTCAATATCCCGCCATCTTCGAAGTAGAGAATCCGAAAAGCGAGCGCCGCCAGAATCGGCGCCACCACCCAGGGCAGCAGGATGATGAAATTGCTCAGCCAGCGCAGACGCAGGTTCTGCATCAAGAGTATGGCGATGCCCAAGCCGATGATGGTTTCGGCGGCGGCGGCGTAGCCCGTGTAAAGCAGCGTCCAGCCCAGGCTGCCGATCAGGGTGGCGTCTCGCGTCATGAACTCGTAGTTGCGCAAGCCGATGTAACCGCCGCCAACGATGGTGCGGTTTGTCATACTGAGCTGGATGGTTTGGATCACGGGGATGACGCTATAGATCATGCGCAGCAGGAAGGCCGGCAGCACCAGCACATAGAAAACGGCATATCTGCTGGAGAACAAGTTTTGCACGCGACTCTGCGCCAATGGCGCCGCTTTGGCTTGCGCCATCAAGTCTTTCCTAGACTCGTTCCCAAATCATGCAGGGGCGATGTTGATAATCTGCCCCCCATCCCCGGCCGCCAGTGTCTACGCGGCGCGTCCCTTCCCTGAAAGGCTGTGTCTACGCGCCCCAAAATGAGGGAAGGGGAGTCAATTGGCGTATTCCCAGACCTTAAACCCCTCCCTCTTTATGGGATGCCCGCCATAGAGATGGCGGGAAAGGGTTTGGGGTGGGGGCAGAGCAACCTAGTACGCAAACTTGATGATCGCGTACTCGTCCTGCGCCCATTGGAATGCTTCATCCACTGTGCGCTCGCCGGAGAGGATCATTTCGCCCAGCTGGTCAAACATCGACCAGATTTGCACCGCTTGCTTATGATCCACAATCGGGTAGCGGAACACCGCGCCTTCAAGCAATTCAGCCCAGGATGGCTCACCCCCCAGGACTGGAAGGGCGGCTACGACCTCTTCCTCAGCCGTGAGAGATTTCAAGGGGGGCGGGAGGCCTTGCAGCGCCACATAACGCAGATTGTCGGCTTGGGCCAGGAAGTTGACCACCTCTTTCGCTTGGTCGATCTTGGTGGCGGCTTTCGGTATCGCATAGCCCCAACCATGCGACAGCAAGTTGTCATTGGCGGGACCCATCGGGAAACGCCCCCACTTGTAATTGTCGGCGGTCATTACCGAGTCAACAGTATTGAGGACTTGGTTGTAGGTCTCCTCGTATTGCCAAAGCATGCCGGCTTTGCCCGCGGCCGTCAACCCGATGAGCTCGCCGTAGCCTTCGTTAATGGTCGATGGCGGCGTGATCTCGTAGGTATGCACCCAGTCGTACATCCAGTGCAGCGCGGTCCGTGTGGCATCGTCATTGAGCGTCTCCAGGTCCGCCCCGGTGTGGTGCAGCGCCTGCAACACGGTCTGGAAGGCGATGCCTTGGCCGCCCATCGGCCGCCAGCCCCACACGCCCGCTTCCTTGTCGGTGGCCGCCTGTGCCGCCTCGAGGAACTCGTCCCAGTTCGTCGGCCTTTCCGGCACCAGGTCCGTGTTGTAGAAGAAGGGCGCGGCGCCGAAGAAGTATAAGAGCCGGAAAACACCGCCCACTCTGTTGTCGAGCTCGTGCACGCTATCGACGATGTCATCGACGTTGTCGGTATAGGCATCCAGGTCGCTCAGATCGAGCGCCCAGCCATTCATGCCGTACAAGCCCACCGTGATGTCATCCATCATCATGACATCGAAGTAAGAGTAACCCGACTGGCCCCAGAGCGAGACCTTCTGCATGGTATCGCTCCACCGCGCTGGCAAACCTTGGAGATGGATTGTGATCCCGGTCGCTTCTTTACAGGCCTCAAAGAGCGGGTCAAACCAAGGCGACGCCCAGCCGAACATGTTGATCTCGTGGTTGTCGGCGCGGACGATGTTGGGGAAGTGCGGCAGCAGCGAGCTGGCCGCGACCGCGCCCGCCCCCCTCAAAAAATCACGGCGCGAAATGTTGTTGACCTTATTCATTTCTAGCTCCTTCTCAAATCAATCGCTATATGTTGATATTTTTCATTGTTGAGGATTCTACCCCCCCCCCACGGTGAAAATGCAAAGTTATTCACAACTCGCGTCGAAATCTGCAGGGCTTGTCCGGTAGTGTGATGCGGCGGTCGCTTTTCTAGCCCTCACCCGCCTGCGCCTTCTTTCTCGTCATGTGTAGTGGCGCGTAGACACAGCCACGTCTGGCGGGCATCACAAGGGGGGCGCGTAGACACTGACCGCCGAATTGACCGCGTACAACTTTGGGCGAGCCACCGGGACGCCCGTAGGCACGGCGCGCTACTATGTGAAGGTTTATTCAATGACTCCTTCGGGATAGAGTTCCATATAGCGGTAGTCGTGATTGGGTATGACGATGTCGGCCATTTGTTTGATGCGGCGGGAATTGCGCAGCCACTGGCCCAGGTCCCAGTAGGCGCCTGGGGGCCAGTCGTAGTCCATGTTGACGTAGTTGTAGTAGAAATCGCCCACGAGGCCGACTTTGCCGTTTGCGGTTTCGATCAAGACGACCATGCTCCCCGGCGTGTGACCGCCGACCAGGACCAGGTCCAGGCCGGGTTCCACCTGCATATCGCCTTCGATGCAGTCCACCTGATCCATGATATCGGCGAAGTAATGCCGCAGTTCCGGGTAGTAGAAGGCGCTAGCGATTGGTGGGGCCAGGAACCAGGCCAGTTCTTCGCGCTGCACGATGAAGCGGGCGTTGGGGAAGAGTTTCGTGTTGCCGATATGGTCCAGGTGGAGGTGGGTCATGATGACGATATCGATCTCTTCCGGCGTGACGCCATGGCGGCTGAGTTGAGCGCGGGCATCTTGCTCGGGCGTTGTGTACCAGTATTGTCGCCCGCCGTAGGCTTCGGTCAGGACTTCGCCCTCTTTGCAGGTCTCGGGATTGGTGCCGGTATCGATGATGATCTTCTGCTTTGTGCCTTCGATGTAATAGAAGGGTATGGGCACCATGGTGCCGGAGCCGATCGTTCCGTCGGGGCGTTCGATCCGCTCTTGATAGCCGTAGGTCAGGATTTGACCGCCGGGCATCTTGGGATTGAAGCCCAGCCCCAGGAGGCTTACGCCCAGGGACACTTCGATTTCGCCAGTATTCATCCAATGAACGCGGTATGACATGGTAGCTCTCCTATATCAAGACATTCTCTTGCTGCGCGCTGCGGCGACAGCGGGAAGTTTCGGCCTCCGGCCAGGAAGCCGAGCAGAAGATGAGGCGAGCAGCGGCATACGACGCCGCCCGCCTCGTCAAGCGGAATCGCCGAATCAGCCGGACATGCTCTGGATCACGGCCCAGGCATCGGGCTCGTGCTGTTCCATGTAGGCTTCCAAGATGGCGGCGAAGGAGAAGACTTCGTCGAAGTCCATCTCGGATTGCACCGCGCCCAGGCTCGAGTAAAAGTCGTAGACGAATTCCATACGCGTCCGCCAGTAACGGCTGCCGTTC
>JAPOYS010000181.1:22489-23743 GCA_026706455.1 Chloroflexota bacterium
GCCTGTTGTCGGGAAGAATTCGATCTTGTTCCAGAGGTCCTTGATATCCTGGATCGTCATCTGCGCGCCGGTCATCGAATTCAGCAGTTCGGAAATACGACCGAAGGCCGCATCCTGATTGGAATTCACATACTGCAGCGTCAAGAACGTGCCCTTTGCAAAAGCCACCAGCGCATCGAAGTTCTCTTCGACATAATCGGCAGTCGACAAGAATCCGCAGAGAATGACGGCTTGGGAGCCCACATCTTGCGCCGTGACGAGGGTCTTCATACCCTCTTTGACCAGCCTGAAACGCTGCGGCAAGCCACCCAGATAGGCATCGGCTTCACCGGTGAGGAAGGCAGCCAAACCATCGTTGGGGTTCATATCCAGAACGTTAACATCGGTGATGCTCAAGCCACCGGCCGCCAAAGCGGCGCCGACACCCATCTCCATATCAGTGCCTTTGGTGGTCAGGACGTCAAGCCCTTGCAACTGGGAGACGGTCGCCGCCAGGGCTTCGGCGTGATCGCCCAGCGCGGCCAGATTCTCCGCGTAGGTGGACATCCCGGAATCGGCCCGGACCATGATCGCCGAACCTTCAAAGGTATAGAAGATATTGGCCAGGCGCTGTTCGGGGAAGGCGTCCCAACTGGTGACGACTGTCGTTTCGCAGATCGAGCCGATGTCGAGGGAACCAGCGGCGATGGCTTCAGTGACGGCTTCGTATGGCAGATTGATCAGCTCAAGATCAATGCCCACCTGCTCGAAGAAGCCTTGTTCCGCGCCGACCTGTATGGCGAGCATATCCTGGAATGGCGTCATGCCCAGGCGGATGTGAGTGAGCTCATCCTGGGCGACCGCGGGCGCGAGGCCGGCCGACAAGAGCAGCGTCAAGATCAGAAATGGCAAAAGGATCCGTTTAGCAATTGTGTTTCTCTTCATGAGTTTCTTTCCTCTGTAACTCGCGTTGCACTCTGACAGAAATAAGTAACTGCTTTGATGGTTTCGGTAGGCGCCTCCTCTCACAGGTCGCGCAGGGCACGTAGACATCGCGCTTCGACACTGATCGTCGATCGGGCGCTGGGCTATTCAGAACGTGGCGCCCAGCGCGTCAGATAATTGCCGATGATGCGAACCATGCGGTCGACTATCCAGGATGTGATGCCGATTATGATGACGCCGACGAGAATGGCGTCGGTCTGCAGGGTGCGGCGGGCGAGCATGATCATGTAGCCTAGCCCGCTTTGCGCTCCCATGAATTCTGCCGCGATG
>JAPOYS010000079.1 GCA_026706455.1 Chloroflexota bacterium
GTTCGGCGAAGACATCTTTGTTGTAGAAGATGCCGACCGATTCCATATTCTGCGGAATGGCGTAAATCCGCCCCTCTACCGTGACTTGCGAAAGCAGATTCGGCGGAATCCGTTCGATCAAGCCGGAGGCGCGATAGTATTCGGTCAGGTCCTTGACCTGCCCGGTCGAGACCAGCGCCCGCAAGTTAGCGCCGACATCGACGCCGCCGAGGACATGTGGTCCGGCTTCGTTTTCCAGGGCGATGCGCACCTTCTGGTTGTTCTCGGTGAAGGTGCCGGTCAATACGTCTTCGTACACGATGTTGACGTCATCATGCGCCTCGTTGAAGCGCTCGACGAGCGCGTCGTTGTAGTCGCCGCTGTATCCCAGCGACCAGATGAGTATTTCCGTGCTGTCTTGCGCGAGAGCAGGGCTCAGGCTGAGGACGCCGGTCAAGAGAATCGCCAGCGCAGCGAGCGTCAGCAACTGAAATCTTGACCGAATGCGAGAGGTTTTCATGGTATCTTGTCTCCTTTTGATTCTGTATTTTAGGACAACCGAAAACTGGCCTAGCGATTATATCCGCTTATGCCCTTCCTTCCAAACTTGATCGGCCGCAGCAACTCCCGGTGCCAGACTTAAGCTCGCGCGACGGACCCTGATACCTAGCTCAGTTCGACTCGCGGATTGAGCAGCGCATAAGCCATATCGGCGAAGAGGTTCGAGAAGAGGATGATCGTTACCGTCACCATCACAATCGCTTGCACCAGCAGCAGATCCCGGCGCTCAATCGCGGCGATGAGCAGGCTGCCGAGGCCAGGGAAGCCGAAGACGAACTCGATCACCACCATGCCGCTGACCAGCCAACTGATGCTGATGGCGATAACTGTGATGGTGGGCAGCAGGGCGTTGCGCAAGACATGGCGCCAGACGACCGTCCGCCAGGCGATGCCCTTTAAGGCCGCCGTGCGCACGTAGTCCCGCTTGAGCTCTTCGATGACGCCGGCGCGGGTTAGGCGGGAGATGTAGGCCAGCATCACCAGCGTGGCGGCGAAGGCGGGCAGCCACAGCGCCGGCAGCATCTCGCCGAAAGAGGCGGTCGCCGGAACAGCTGAACTGGCCGGGAACCACCAGCCGAGCGACTCCGCCAGCGCGCCACGGCCCCAGCGCAGCGCCACGATATTGATCAGGAACAAACCCGTGACGAATTCCGGCAGGCTGACGACCGACAGGGTGAGCAAGGAAATGATGACATCGGGCAGCTTGTTTTCGCTGAGCCCGGCAATGACGCCCAGGACGAGAGATACCGGCACGGAAAGCAGCAGCGCCACGAGCGCCAGCCGCGCCGAATTGCGCGCCCGCTCCAGGATGAGATCGCGATTGTCCGCCCCGCGGAAGGCGATCGTCTCGCCCCAGTCGCCGCCGATGAAGTCGCCCAGCCAGGTCAGGTATTGCTCGGGCAGGGCCGCGTTTAAGCCGAGCTTCTCGCGGATTTCGGCGACTTGCTCTTCGGTCGCTTCCCGCCCGCCGGCGATCACCCGCGCCGGATCGCCCGGCAAAACCCGCAGCAAGAAGAAGATCGCCAGCGAACTGATCAAGTAGGTGAAGAAGAAGAAAAGAAAGCGGCGGCGCAGAAAATGTATCATGTCGCTCCTTCGCTCCCGCCCGCCAGAACCAGGCCGGCTTGCGAATCCTCCAGTTCCTCCAGCGGGATATGACAGCGGATCAGGTGACCCGCTTCCCCTTCGCGCCAGGGCGGGGCGTCGGTCTCGCAGATCTCGCCGATCTTCCGTGGACAGCGCGTATGAAAGCGGCAGCCGCTCGGCAGATTCTGTGCGCTGGGCAAGTTGTCGCTCAGCAATATGCGCTCGGTCGATTGCTTTGGATCCGCCACCGGAATCGCTGAAACCAGCGCCTCGGTATAGGGATGGTAGGGCGGCTGAAAGAGCTCCCGCGCTTCGCCCACCTCAAATAGCTGACCCAAATACATCACGGCGATCGTATCCGCCAGGTAGCCCACCACGGAGAGATTATGCGAGATGAAGAGATAGGCGCTGTCATGCTCCTCCTGCAGCTGCGCCAGCAGGTTCAACACCGCCGCTTGCACCGAGACATCAAGCGCTGAAACCGGCTCGTCGCAGATGATCAGGTCCGGCTCGGAGGCGAAAGCGCGGGCGATAGCGACGCGCTGCTTCTCGCCGCCGCTCAGTTCATCCGGGTAACGCTCGGCGTATTCCGCGCGCAGGTTGACCCGCTCCAGCAGCCTGAGCGTCTCGGCCTCGGCTTCAGCCGGCGTCAAGCCCCGCAATTTGATCAAGGGCCGGACTATCGCCTGCCATACGGAAAGATAAGGATTAAGCGAGTTCTGCGGATTCTGGAAGACCATCTGCAGCTTGGAGAGCACATCTTCGCTGCGCTCGCGGACGCTGTTGCGCACGTCCATGCCGAGCAGTTCGAGCGTCCCGCCGCTGCGCTCCTGCAAGCCGATGATGACGCGCGCCAGCGTCGTCTTGCCGCTGCCGCTCTCGCCGACCAGGCCCAGCGTCTGCCCGGCTCGCAGCTGCAAGTCGACGCCATCGACCGCCCTGATGGGCGTCGGCTTGATGCGCCGCAGCGCCTCGCGTACCGTCGGCGCGACCGGGAAGTGCTTTTGTAGGTCGGTCACATGCATGAGGGTGGCGGGGCCCCCATCCCCTGGCCCCTTCCCCCGTAGAGAGGGAAGGGGAGTATTGTTAGGGTGAAGTCCCTCCCTCTTTATGGGATGCCCGCCATAGAGATGGCGGGAGGGATTTAGGGTGGGGGTAACATCCTCCCAACGGTGGCAGCGGACGAGGCGCTCGCCGGGCAGGGATTCCAGCGGCGGCTTGTCGCTGCGGCAGATGTCGACGACCAGCGGACAGCGCTCGGCGAAGACGCAGCCGCCGGGCAGGCGCGTCAGGCTGGGCGGATTGCCGGATATCGACTGCAGGCGCAGGTCATGTTTGCTTTCGCCCGGCTTGGGCACGCTGCGTATAAGACCGAGGGTGTAGGGATGATGCGGCTGCTCGAAGAGATCGTGGACCTCGGCTTCCTCCATGATCTCGCCGGCGTAGAGAACCAGCACGCGCTGGCACAATTGGGCGACGACGCCGAGGTTGTGCGTGATATAAATGACGCCGGTATCACGTTGGGCGATAAGATCGCGCACCAACTCCAGGATGACCGCTTCGGTGGTGACATCCAGGCCCGTGGTCGGCTCGTCCATGATGAGCAGCTCGGGATTACTGATCAAAGCCATGGCGATGGTGACGCGCTGCTGCATGCCGCCGCTGAGTTCGTGCGGATAACGCTCGGCCACCCGCTCCGGATCGACCAGGTTGACGTGATGAAACATCTCGATCATGGCGTCGTAGCCAGCTTTGCCTTCAATGCCGTCCGAAGCTTTGAGAACCTCCATAACCTGCTTGCCGATCTTGATCGACGGGTTGAGGGCCGCCGAGGCGTTCTGCGGCACGAACTTGATGCGCTTGGCCCAGAGGCGGCGCATATCGGCATTCGACTTCGCCAACAGGTCTTCGCCAGCGAAGTGGAGTTTCCCCCCGCTTTCGACCCGGCCATTGCTGGCGAGATAGTGCATCAGCGCCAAGGCGACCGTCGACTTGCCGCAGCCCGATTCGCCGACCAGGCCGATGATCTCGCCCGCCCCTAACTGCAGGCGGAAATCGCGGACGGCTGGTATCCAACACTTGCCGACGCGGTAGCTGATAGTCAGCCCCTCAACATCCAGCAGCGGACGGTCGCTGGCGGACACGTCTATTCACCCTTCTGCACGGCGCGGCGGATGCCGTCCGACATCAGGTTGACGGCGATGACCAGCAGGGCGATGGCGAGAGCCGGGAACTCCAGCGCCCAAGGCGTCAACTGATAAAAGCCGCCCCGATTCTCGTTGACCATCAGCCCCCAATCGGGCGAGGGCGGGCGCGCGCCGAAACCGAGGAAGCCCAGCGAAGCGACCAGGAAGATGGCGTAAGAGAAGCGGAGCGAGGCTTCCACCACCAGCGAAGGAATGACCGAAGGCAGGATCTCGCAGAAGATGATGTAGGCTTGGCTTTCGCCGCGGATCTCCGCCGCCGCTACAAATTCTCGCGTTTTAATATCGAGGGTGGTGCTGCGGGCGACGCGAGCGACGATAGGGATGTAAAGCACGGCGATGACCAGGAGCACGACATTATCCGCCAAACCGGCTTGCCAACTCCCGGCTTCAAATTCGAGGTTGCGGATGATGCCGACCAGCACAAGCGCCAGCAGCAGCGCCGGTATAGCCAGGGTAGCATCAATGACGCGGCCCAGGATCTCATCGACCCAGCCGCCCTGATAGCCCATGAAGAGGCCGAGCGCCGAGCCCAGAACCACGCTGACCAGCGTGCCCAGGCCGGCGATGCGGAAGATGCTGCTCGCGCCCAGGATGACGCGGCTGTAGACATCGCGCCCCAGGCGATCGGTGCCGAAGGGATGCTCGCCGAGCTGCAGCTTGGCCAAGTCCAGCGTCGGACTCTGGCGTACATCGTGGCTTTGATCGTTGGGATTTGGATAGGGCGCCAGTTGCGCGCCGAAGAGGGCGAGCAGAAAAAAGAAGATGACCAAAATCGTGCCGACGGCGGATTGCGGCTGGCGCAGCAGCGTCCCTATCAAATTGACCAGGCTGCGGCTGATCTGGCTTGAAGGCATTAGACGCGATTCACCTCTCCCGCTGCTAGGCTATCGCCAATTTTTCCTGCTTCAACTGCGCGAAGTCCGTAGGGGCGAGCGGCGGGCTGTGTCTAGGCGCCCCTTGGCTCGCCCGCCCTTCACACGCGACGATCGTAGGGTCGGCCGACCGGCGGTGTCTACGCGCAGCACCGAATTTCCCTTCGTGGTCGAAACGCTCACAAGCGATAGATGAAGCTACTCGACCACCGCCGTGTTGAAGTTGGTGCGCCCCGCGAAAGGCTGCAACTCCACGCCGGAAACGCCGTCCGCCAGCACCATGAACTGGGCGAAGAAATAAGGCACGACAACCGGACCATCATCCAGCAGGATCTGTTGAATCTCCTTGTAGGCGGCGGTGCGCGTATCCTGGTCGAGCGATGTGCGCGCGGTTTCGATCAGCTCGTCGACGCGGGCGTTGCTGTAGTGCGATTCGTTCCAGGGCGCCTCCGAGTGATAAGCCAGGTCGAGATAAAGCTGCGGGATCGGCCGCGCGCCCCAGCCGGTCACACCCAGGTCGACTTCCATCCAGGCTTCCGCCCAGTAGGTGTTCTCGTCTTCCAGTTGAACTTCGACTCGGATGCCGGCTTCTTCCCATTGAGCGGCCATGGCTTGCGCCAGGTCGGGCCAGCTGCCGCTGTTGGGCGTATGCAAGATCATATCTAGGCCATCGGGATAGCCGGCTTCGGCCAGCAGCGCGGCGGCCGCTGCCGGATCACGCGCTGGCACTTCTGCCTCCGCCAAGAAGTATTGACCGAAAGCCGGTCCAATCGGCGAATCCTTGCCAACAGCGCCGAAGCCAAGCTGAACGCGCTCCCAGATCGCATCGCGGTCGGTCGCCAGTTTGAATGCCTTGCGGACGCGCGCGTCATTCCCCGGCGCCCGGTCATAGCGCAGGCGCGTCAGATGGTGCCCGCTGGTGGGGATGTCGGTCGTATGGAAGTTCATATCGCCGCTGAAGCCGAGGAAACTGGAATTGTCCAGGCGCATGATGCCATCGACCGTTCCGCCCTGCACGGCGGCGATGCCCGCTTGCTGATCATCGAAGTAGATGAACTCGAGGCTGCTGATGCTTGGCTCGCCGCGCCAGTAATTCTCGTTGGCGCTGAGGATGGCGCGGTCGCCCGGGATGATCTCATCCACCACGAAGGGGCCGGAGCCGTTGAAGTCAATGCCGACATTCTCCCCGCCGCTCTTGAGGATGACAAATTTGTTGTCGGTCAGGTTATAGAGGAAATCGGGGTTCGACTCGCTGAGTGTGATGGCGACCTGGTTGTCGCCGGCCGCTTTGAAGTCGGCGGAGGCGATCAGGCTGGCCACGGTGCTTTCCGAATCGCGGTGCCACTGGATCGTCCAGAGCACATCGTCGACCGTGACCGGGCTGCCATCATGCCAACTTGCGTCATCGCGGATTTGCAAAGTGTAAACCAGGCCGTCATCGCTGACATCCCAGGAGGAGGCCAAGCGCGGGACCAGGTTGGCGGCGGCGTCAGTCTCGATGAGGTAGTCGTATACGGCGTTGAGCACGGCGATTTCACTGTCGCCGGAGGCCGAGCGCGGATCGAAGGTCGCCGGTGTCAACCAAGCCATGCGCAGCGTGCCGCCGCCATGCGCGCGGGCGATGCTACCCAGGGGCGCCAGTGTAACCGTGCCGACGGCGGCTGCCGCCCCGGCGGCAAATATGTTCAGAAACTCACGGCGGGATACGTCGCTTGCGGGGGTTTTAGTGCTGTTCTTCACGATGGACTTGTCCTTTCTGCGTGTCATTAAATGGCAGTCGTTTTACCTAGGCGGGAGGAAGGCAAGCAGCCATAGCGAAGGGCGAGCTCTAGCGTGGCGGCGCCAATGGACGTTCGCGACGTTGGCGGATTAACTCACGGCTTGTGGACATTGCCACCCCTCTAACGCGGTCAAGTAGCTCAACGACTGCGCGTTTCGGCGGCATTATCGCAAAGATTGGCGCGAATGGCAACGCAGAGCCTAGAGCGGCCGGTCAGCAGTTAATGATTTACTGGACGGATGCTCCTCAGCTAAGCACAGCGGTGTGGAAGTGCGTCCGCCCGGAGAATGGATGCAGCACCACGCCGGAAACGTGACTCGCCATCACCATGAAGGAGGCGTAGAAATAGGGCACGATGATCGGTCCCTCATCGAGGAAGAGGCGCTGGATCTCCTTGTAGGCGGCGGTGCGTTCCTCTTCATCGAGGGCGGAGCGGGTGAAATCGATCAGGTTGTCCAGCCGCTCGTCCTGCCAGTGCGATTCGTTCCAGGTCGCATCGGATCGATAGGCGAGGTCGAGGTAAATCTGCGGGATGACTCGGTCGCCCCACCAGGTGACGCCCAAGTCGACTTCCAGCCATTTGCTCACCCAATAATTGTTCTCCTCCTCCAACTCAATCTGCACGCGAATTCCGGCCTCCTCCCATTGCGCGGCCATGGCTTGCGCCAAGTCGGGCATGACGCCGCTGTTGGGCACGTGCAAGGTCATATCCAAGCCATCGGGATAACCCGCCTCAGCCAGCAAAGCGGCAGCCTCGGCCGGATCGCGCCCGGGCGGCTCGGCATCAGCGAGGAAGTATTGGGCGAAGGAGGGGCCAATGGGAGAATCCTTGCCGAGGGCGCCAAAGCCCAACTGCACCCGCTCCCAGACGGCGCGCCGGTCGGTCGCCAGTTTGAAAGCTTGGCGGACGCGCAAGTCGCTGCCGGGTGGACGGTCGGCGCGGATCCGTGTCATCTGATGGGCGTTGGTGGGAATGTCGAGGGTGTTGAAACGGAAATCGCCGCTGAAATTGAGGAAGCTGTAATTGTCCAGCCGCAGGATGCCGTCCGCTGTGCCGCCTTGTACGGCAGCGATCGCCGCCTGTTGATCATCGAAGAAGAGAAACTCCAGTTGCTCTATCGTGGGCGCGCCCCGCCAGTAGTTCTCGTTGGCGCGCATGATCGCGCGGTCGCCCGGGATCAGCTCCTGCATGATGAAGGGACCGGTCCCGTTGAATACTTCGCCGGTGTTCTCCGCTCCCGCCTTGAGCATGACGATCTTGTACTCGGTCAGTCGATAGAGAAAATCGGGGTCGGGCGCGTTGAGTTGGAATACAACCCTATGATCGCCTTCCGCCGCGACCGAGTCGACCGCCGCCAGCACATCGGCGATGGTGCCGCCGGCCTCAAGCTGCCACTGGATCGACCAGACCACATCCCGGGCGGTGAGGGGGCTGCCGTCGTGAAAGAGGGCATTCTCCACCAGGTGTAGCGTATACTGCGCGCCATCTTCGCTTCGTCCCCAAGCCGAGGCCAGGGCGGGAACCAGGTTTGCTGCGGCATCCGTTTCGACGAGGTAGTCGTAAAGCGCGTTCAAGATGGCGATCTCGCTCATGCCGGAGACGCTGCGCGGGTCCAGCTGAGCTGGCGTCAGCCAGGCGATGCGGAGCGTGCCGCTGTCTTGCGCGCTCGCGATCTTGCCCAGCGGCGCCAGTGTGATCGTGCCGACAGCGGCGGATGCGCCGGCCGCGAAGATATGCAAGACCTCACGGCGGCTGGGCGAATGGGCCGGTCGGCTTGCTCTGCTTTTTCCCATGAGCTTGCTCCTCTCTGAAGACTTCGGCTGATAGAAACGTCATTGCAATACAAATACACCTTCAGTATTTCATAAAACATGGGCAAGTCAAATCTTCGAGTCTATTTTGTCGGGCTGCGGAAGGCGGCGCAGGCAAGATGAAATCCGCCCTCGGGAGTGGTAAAAGTCGTGGATGCGCCAACATCGCAAGGCAATGTAGGGGCGACTTATTGAGTCGCCCGAAAACTCTACCTGGAAACGTGAGCGACCTGTTTTGACTAGTCCTGCGCTTTTGACTATGCTCGACGTCATTTGCAGACGTGGGCTCGCGCCGAGCCGAAAGGAAATCCGCATGGCAGTCCGAGAACACAAACTGATTAACAACCCGGAAAACTTGATCGACGAGATGCTCGAAGGCTTTTGCGCCGCCTATGCCGATATCCTGCTCTGCGGCGATAATCGGCTCGTGATGCGCGCAGAACCTAAGGTGGCGGGCAAAGTCGGCTTGCTGATGGGCAGCGGCAGCGGGCATGAACCGGCCATGCTCGGCTGGGTCGGCGAAGGGCTGTTTGACGTCGTCGTGGCCGGTGAGGTCTTCGCCGCGCCGGGGCCGGAGAATATGCTGGCCGGTGTCCGCGCTGCCGATCGCGGTGGCGGGGTTTTGATATGCGTCTCCCACCATGCCGGGGACCTGCTCAACGCCGAGTTGACGCTGGAGTTCTGTGAAATCGAGGGGATCGACGACGTTGACATGGTGCTGCTTTACGACGATATTTCCAGCGCGCCCAAGGGACGTGAAGCGGAGCGGCGCGGTACGGCCGGCTTGTTCTCCGTCTGGAAGATGCTGGGCGCCTTCTGCGAGGGCGATGCCGATCTCGCTGCCGCCAAAGCCCTGGCAGAGAAAGTCCGCGACAATACGCGCAGCCTGGCGGTATCGCTCAGCTCTTGCGCCAGTCCAATGACGGGCGAAGCCATGTTCGAGATGGGCGCGGACGAAATGGAGATCGGCATGGGTTTGCATGGCGAGCTGGGCATGGGACGGCAAAAGGCGCTTGGCGCGGACGCGACGATAGATTTGCTGCTGCCGCCGCTGCTGGAGGATTTGCCCTATCGAGCGGGCGATGAAGTGATTGTGCTGCTCAACAGTAGCGGCAGCCTGACCTTGATGGAGCTTTTCATTCTCTATCGCCGCGCCGCCGCCAGGTTGTCGGAAGCCGGCGTCAGCGTCTACCGCAGTTGGATCGGCCAGTACGCCACCACGCTGGAAACAGCCGGTTTCGCCCTGGCGCTATGCCGTGTCGATGAGCAGCTGAAAGCCTTGTGGGATGCGCCGGCGAATGGCGCTTATATGAAGCAGCTATGAACAGTATTGGCGAGGCCGAACTGCGCGAACTCATTGTGGCGCTATCGGGCCGAGTTGCCGCTGCGCGCGACCTGCTCAATCGGCTGGATGCGGCGCTGGGCGATGGCGACCACGGCACAAGTGTCAGCGTGGCCTTCGCGGTCGCTGTCGAAGATATCAGGACCTTGGACGAACCCAGTTTGAGCGCCATCTGGCTGACGACGGCCAAGGCGCTGATGAACCGCATGGGCGGCGCATCGGGCGCGATTTTCGGTACGTTTTTTCTGCGCGGTGTAACACTGCTGCACGACCGCGACCGCCTGGGCAAAGCTGAGATGCAAGCGTTACTCCAAGCTGGCTTGGACGGCGTCAAAGCCCGCGGCAAGGCGAAACTGGGCGACAAGACGATGGTCGATGCGCTGGAGCCGGCCGTGGTAGCTTTCGCGGAGGCAGATGACTACGACTCGGCATGGCGATCAGCGGCTGCCGCGGCGCGAGCGGGGACGGAAGCGACGAAAGGTCTGGTTGCGCGGCAGGGCCGGGCCAGGTTCCTCGGCCAGCGGGCGGTAGGACACATCGACCCCGGCGCCATGACTGCCGCGCTGATGTTTGAGGCGATCGACGATTACTGGCGCGCAAATTGTAGATGATAGAGGATTGACCTTGGATGGCGCGCGAATGCTTCTCTAGCGCCGGGAGTGCTTAAAGTCGTGGATGCGCCAACATCGCAAGGCAATTTAGGGGCGGCTTAATAAGACGTCCGAAAACTGTACCTGAAAACGCGGGCGACCTGGTAGGTCACCCCTACAAATGACTCAGTATCCAGTAAATTCATCACTCCCCGGAAACCGCCTCTGTTGGCAGGGGCAGAGCCGCTAGTTATAATGAGTGTAAGGCTGGCCTAGTTGGAGAGACGATCATGACCGCCTTGCGACCCGACTCCAAAATACGCACGACCTGCCCCTATTGCGGCGTTGGCTGTCAGATGGACCTGCACATCAAAGATGAGCGGATTTACCGCGTCGAGGCGCCCTTCGACAGCGCGCCCAATTACGGCAACCTCTGCGTCAAGGGGCGCTTCGGGCTGGACTTCGCTAGTCATCCCCGCCGCTTGAAGAAGCCGCTGATCCGCAACGGCGAGCGCGGCAATTTCCGCGAGGCGAGCTGGGACGAAGCGCTGGATTTCGTCAGCGAGCGCCTCGCGAAAATTGTGACAAATCACGGCGGTGACAGCATTGCCACCTACGCCTGCGCCAAAGCCACTAACGAGGACAATTACGTCTTCCAAAAGTGGGTGCGGGCGGTGATGAAAACCAACAATGTCGATCATTGCGCGCGGCTCTGCCATGCCGGCAGCGTGACCGGCTTGCAGTTGGCTATCGGCTCAAGCGCCATGAGCAACAGCATCGGCGAGATGGAAGATCTCGATACCTTCATCGTCACCGGCAGCAATACCACCGAGACGCACCCGGTCATCAGCCTGTTCTTGAAAAAGGCGGTGCGCGCCAACGGCGCCAAGTTGATCGTGATTGATCCGCGTCAGATTGAACTCACGGACTTCGCGGCGCTCTGGCTGCGGCAGAAGCCTGGCACCGATGTCGCGGTCTTCCAGGCGATGGCGAATGTCATCGTCACGGAGAATCTCTTTGATCCAGAGTTCATCGAGGCGCGCACCGAAGGCTTCGAGGACTATATCGAATCGCTGGAGCATTGCACGCCGGAATGGGCGGAAGAGCTCAGCGGCGTCCCTGCCGATGATATCCGGCAGGCGGCGCGGATGTATGCCACCGCCGAGCGCGCCGCCTTCTATTGGGGCATGGGCATCAGCCAGAGCACGCACGGCACGGACAACGCCCTTTCGCTGACGAACCTAGCGCTGATGTGCGGCCACGCCGGCAAACCGGGCACTGGGCTGAATCCCCTGCGCGGGCAGAACAACGTGCAAGGCTGCTCCGATAGCGGCGGCTTGCCCAATGTGTTCACCGCCTATCAGTCGGTCGCCGACCCCGAGATCAGGGGGAAGTTCGAAGCGAACTGGCGTACGAGCCTCAATCCGCAGCCGGGCTTGACCGTCACCGAGATGGTCGATGGTGCCCTGACGGGGCGGATCAAGGCGATGATCGTCATGGGCGAGAACCCGATGATGAGCGAGCCGAACCTGTCCCACGCCCAGCACGCCCTGGAAGAGCTCGACTTGCTGGTCTGCATCGACATTTTCCTGAACGAGACGGGCGAGATGGCGGATGTGATTTTGCCATCGGCCAGCTTCGCCGAGAAAGAAGGCACCTTCACCAATAGCGACCGGCGAGTGCAGCGGGTGCGGCAAGCGCTGCCGCGAGTCGGCGAGTCGCTGCCGGATTGGCAGATCGTCTGCGCCTTGGCCAAACGTATGGAAGCGCAGCTCGGCGTCGCCGTCAGCGCTGGCTTTGATTACGCCGATGCCGAAGAAATCTGGGAAGAAATGCGGGGCCTCACGCCGGATTTCTATGGCATCACCTATGCCCGGCTGGATGAAGAAGGCGGTGTGCATTGGCCCTGCCCGGCCCCTGATCATCCCGGCACGCCTTATCTTTTCGAAGACGAGTTTCCGCGCGGCAAAGGCAAGTTCTGGGAACTTGAGTACGGCACGGAGAGCGAGCTGCCGGACGAAGAGTATCCCTACCATCTGACGACCGGGCGCGTGCTCTTCCACTGGCATGGCGGCACCATGACGCGCAGTTCGCGCTTGGAAGAGGCCTTCCCAGTGCCGATCGTGGAGATGCACCCGGCTGATGCCGGCTCGCTTAACGTGGTTTCGGGCGATTGGCTGCGGATCACATCGCGGCGCGGCGCGGTCGAATGCCAGGTGATGGTGACGGGCCGGTCGCCGGCCGGTACGCTCTTTCTGCCTTTCCATTTCGTCGAGGCGGCCGCGAATTTGCTCACCCTGGACAAGATCGATCCGCGCGCCAAGATCCCGGACTTCAAGATGGCGGCGGTCAAGCTGGAGAAGGTCCAGCGGGCGCCGACCGTTCTCGAGGAGCAGGGGGCGATCAAAGACCCCCTGCGCTATGTGCATTAGGGTTGGCCGCGACTCAACGCCGATATATTCACTTGCATAACCGCTCATGTTATGATGGGGACAGAAGGAGTAACCACCATGAGCGAGCAAGTTACGACAGACCTTCCAATAGAGAAAATCCGGGAATACTGTGCCGGTCAGCCTATCAGCAAGCTGTCGGTTTTTCGCTCCGCTGTGCGAGATGAAATGACGCCCGAGAGCGATATTGATTTGCTCGTGGACTACTCACCCGGCGCTCGAGTCGGGTATTTTGAGTTGGCGCAGCAAGAAATCGACTTAAGCGAGTTGATCGGCAGAAAAGTTGATTTGCGTACCCCGAACGAGTTGAGCCGATTGTTTCGTCGAGACGTCGTTGAGTCCGCGAGACCAATCTATGCCAAAGCGTAATGACGAAGACCTTGTTCGCGTTCACGATATGTTGGAGGCGGCAATTGTCACCGTAGAGCAGTCTATTAGAGTATGCTCCGACTCGCTAGCCGTTTACGTTAAATGCCACGAATCCGACAATCTTTGATATTGTGCAATTGCGTGATATGATTGGGTTAGGGAGGAGGAGAAAACGCTATGAGCGAGTTTGTCTGCGTAGATCTTCCACAAGATAGAATCCGCGATTACTGCGCCAACCAGCCGATACAGCGACTGTCAGTATTTGGCTCTGCTGTTCGGAATGAGTTGACGCCGGAAAGCGATATTGATTTGCTGGTCGAGTACCTGATTGACGCGCCGGTAGGATATTTCACAATGGCGCAGCATATGTTGGACTTTGCCGAGATCTTTGACCGTCGTGTCGACTTGGCTACTCCAGATTCATTGAGTCCCTATATCCGGCAGGCTGTACTTGATAGTGCTGAGCTCATATATGCGAAAGATCAGAGAGAATGACCCGCTTCGTCTACAACACATGTATGATGAGGCTAGGAAAGCGCGACGATTTGTCGAAGGAAAGACCAGGCGAGAGTTTGATGACGACGAGCAACTTCAATATGCTTTGGCCAGAGCAGTTGAAATAGTTTGTGAAGCCGCCTGCAACATCACAGACGAATTCCAAGAAGAAAACAATCAGATTGAGTGGCAACAAATTACGGGCATGCGTCAATGGCTGGCGCATGCCTATTTCAAAATTGACCTCAATATCCTTTGGAAGACTGTGCAGCAGGATCTACCGCCACTGATCGCCCAGCTCGAAGCCATCTTGTCAACCGAAGATGCATCGGAATGACACGCGCAAACGAAGCTAGCACGCCCTTCTCCCTCGCCATCATCGCTGGGGGACAGAGCCGGCGCATGGGGCGGGACAAAGCCTTCGTCGACCTCGGCGGCAAAACCCTCATCGAGCATGTCATCGAGCGCGGCGCCGACCTCGGACAAGCCGAGACCATCCTCATCACCAACCAGCCGGCGGACTACGAACAACTGGGACTGCCGATGTTCCGCGACGCCTTGCCGGGCAAAGGTTCGCTGGGCGGGATATACACCGCGCTGCTTAAGGCCGCGAGCGAGTTTGTGCTGGTGCTGGCTTGCGATATGCCCTTCATCAATAGCGACTTGCTGCGCTTGATGATCGCGCAGATCCATGATGATATCGATATCATCGTGCCCCGCGTGGATGGCTATCCACAGGGCCTGCACGCGATTTACCGTCAGACATGCCTCATACCCATTCGCGTGCAATTGGCGGCGAACCGGCTGAAGATTATCCGCTTCTACGATCGGATGCGCCTGCGCTACCTCGATGAGGCGGACTACGCCGAGTTCGATCCGGCCGGACGCTCCTTCGCCAACTTGAATACGCCCGAGGAGCTGGAGCAGGCGCGCTTGTTGTTTCACGCCCCATAATCATCCTCAAAGCATTGACGAAGAAAACGCTCTCTACTATCTGCTACAATGTGACTATGAGCGATAAATTGGAAATCGACGCGACATTGACAAGCTACCGCGGTCGCGGACGCGAGGCGCTCCTGCCAATCTTGTGGGATGTGCAAGGCGCTTGCGGCAGCATCAGTCCCCAGCAGGTGCATCGCATCTCGCACATTCTCCGTGTGCCCGAAGCCGACATATTCGGCGTCATTGGCTTTTACACCCTCTTCCATGACGAGCCGACCGGTCGGCGCATCATCCGTGTCTGCGCCGATCCAACCTGCGCCTTGGCGGGAGCCGATGCCGTCCTGCATGAAGTGTGCCAGCGGCTGGGCATCCACGAGGGCGAGACGACGCCGGACGGCAAATATACGGTTGAGCATTCGCCCTGCCTGGGCCTCTGCGACTACGCTCCGGCTGCGCTGGTCAGCGAGCGCGGCGAGCCGGATATGTCGCTGACCCGCGTCACCATCGACGCCCTTCTGGGCGAGTGGAATGGCGAGTACTTCACTCCCGCCGGCGCTGCGGACTCGGTCATGCTGGATCCGTCCCTGGCATCTGCCCCGCAGACGCTCTCGGCTTATGGCGATTACTCGGCCCTGCGAAAAGCGCTGAACGAGATGAGTCCCGAAGATGTCATCGCCGAGGTGGAAGCCTCCGGATTGATCGGACGCGGCGGCGCGGCTTTCCCCACCGGCTTGAAGTGGAAGTTCACGCGGGCTGCCGACGGCGATGAGAAATACGTCGTCTGCAACGCCGATGAGAGCGAGCCGGGCACCTTCAAAGACCGCGTGCTGATGGAGCACCGTCCGCATTTGCTGCTCGAAGGCATCGCCCTGGCGGCTTATGCGGTGGGCGCGAAGAAAGCCTATATCTTCATCCGCGGCGAATATCCCAAAGCGACCGCGATTCTGGCTGACGCGATTGACGACGCTGAGGCTCAAGGCCTGCTCGGTAATGACATCATGGACGGTGGCTTTTCGCTGGACATCGAGATTCGGCGCGGGGCCGGCGCCTATATCTGCGGCGAAGAGACCGCGCTATTCGAAGCGATCGAAGGCAAGCGCGGCTTCCCGCGCATGAAACCGCCTTATCCCACTACCTTTGGCTTGTTCGGGCTGCCGACCGCGGCCAACAACGTCGAGACGCTCTGCGCCGCCCCCTTGATTCTCACCCGCGGCGCGGACTGGTTCAAAAGCATCGGCACCGAGGGCAGCGCCGGACCCAAGCTGGTTTCGGTCAGCGGGCATGTGGGCGCGCCCGGCGTCTACGAAATTGAGCCGGGCATGACCCTGCGGCACTTCCTGGATCACGTCTGCGGCGGCCTGATTGGCGAATTGCAGGCGGTGTTGATGGGCGGCGCGGCTGGCACCTTCCTGCTGCCCGATGAGATCGACGTGCGCCTGACATTCGAAGACCTGCGCGCGGCCGGCAGCACCTTCGGCTCGGGCGCGATCATGGTCTTCAACACGACCGCCGATCTCCGCGATATACTCAAGCGAGTCGGGCGCTTCTTCCAGCACGAAAGCTGCGGCAAGTGCTTCCCCTGCCAGTTGGGCACCCAGCGTCAGGTCGAGATTCTGGAGCGGCTGGATGCCCCCCAATCCGGCGACCGCGAGCGCCTGCAAGACGTCGGCATGACGATGACCGAAGCATCGATCTGCGGTTTGGGGCATACCGCCGGCATCGCGGTCATGAGCGCGATCGAGAAGTTTCCCGAGATGTTTGAGGTGAATGGACGTCACCATGACTGACGAAACCATCAAATTCCAAATCGACGGCGACGAAATCAGCGTCCCCCAAGGCGCGACCCTCCTGGACGCCGCCAATCAAGCCGGCGTCGATATCCCCGTCATCTGCTATCACGAAGCCACTTCGCCCAACGGACTCTGCCGCATCTGCGTCGTCGATGTCGACGGCGGGCGTGTCCTGCAACCGGCCTGCGTCGCCGAATGCCAGGCCGGCTCCAAAGTCGAGACCCGCAACGAGCGCGTTCTCCGCAGCCGGCGCACCATCCTCGAGATGCTCAACGCCTCGGTGAACCTGGAGCAGGCGCCGGAGATGCAACAAATGATGGCGGAGTATGAGGCTGACGAGTCGCGCTTCCCCGACGCTCATTTGCGCGAGGCGGAAGTGATCGACGACAACCCCTTCTATGTCCGCGATTACGAGCAGTGCGTCTTGTGCTGGCGCTGCGTGCAAGTCTGCGCCGAAGACGCGCAATTCACCTTCGCCCTGACCCTGAAGAATCGCGGGCACGAGACCTCAGTGGCCACCGCCTTCGACATCTCGATGACCGAGTCGCCTTGTGTCTTCTGCGGACAATGCGTCGGCGTTTGCCCGACCGGCGCGCTCAAACCGAAGATCGAATGGGGCATGGAACAGGGCTGGACCGCGGACGAACTGCGCCGCAATACGCGCCGGGCGAAGAAGCGGGGTGGCGGCGATGGCGATTAGGACAAAGGAAGAACTGACTGGCGCGCTGCCCTTCACCTATCAGCTGATTGAGGGCGACGCTGTCCGCCTGGTCGAAGGCGGCGTCATCGACGAGGGACTGCTTTCAATCTACGTCAACGGCGAATCCCTGGCGACCATGATGTGCAGCCCGCTGCAACTCGAAGTGCTGACGGTCGGCTTCCTCTACAACGAAGCTGTTATCGAGTCCGTTGAAGAGATCGGCCACTTGCAGCTCAATCTGACAAAGAGCGTCGCCGATGTCATCTTGACGCGCGACGAAGTCAAACTGCCGCGGCGGATGATCTTGACGACGGGTTGCGGCGGCGGCGTCACCGGGCAGGTTCTGTCCGAGAGTTACCCGGCGCTGGAATCGGACTATGCCACGACGCCGGCCGTCATCACCCGCCTGATGCGCCAGTTGAGTGGCGCGGCCCGGCTCTACAACGCGGTGCGCGGCGTGCATACCGCTGTGTTGGGTGATGACGCCGGTCTGCTGGTCAGCGCGGAAGATGTCGGCCGGCACAACGCCGTCGACAAAGTGGCGGGCCAGGCCCTGCTGGATGGCATCGCTACGCAGGACCGGATTCTGCTGACGAGCGGCCGTATCAGTTCGGAGATGTTGGGCAAAGCGCGGCGGATGAGCGTGCCGATCGTCGCCAGCCGCACCGCGCCAACCAGCATCACCGTTGAGTTGGCGGGTGCCTGGAATATCTGCGTGGCCGGCTATGTCCGCCAGGGCGGCATGCGCGTCTATACACATGGCTGGCGTCTTGGCTTGGACGGGTAGAATCTCGCCGCTGGAGCCTTGTCGGGGCGCCCCTTGGCTCACCCACTCTTGCCGGTGATTTCCGATCACCTTTTCGCATGAGTAACTTGGTACTACATCCGTGCGCTTATGCCTCTGTGGTAAAATTTTTCTGAAAGCCAACCAGCGCTAAGATTCAGCAGCGATGCCCTCTCCCGAATTCTTCCGAGTCCTTCCCGTCAGCAATGCCCTGAAACTGCTGGACGAGCGCTGGCAACCACAGCCGCAGACGGAATCAATAGCGACCGCCGCCGCCCTGGACCGCATCCTCGCGGCACACATCCACTCGACCGAAGAAGTCCCGGCTTTCCGCAAGAGCACGGTCGACGGCTACGCGCTTCGAGCCGTCGATACCTTCGGCGCCAGCCAGTCACTGCCAGCTTTCCTCCAGGTTAACGGCGAACTGAAGATGGGCGAGGCGCCGCGCTTTTCGGTCGGGGCGGGCGAAGCGCTGCTCATCCACACGGGCGGCATGTTGCCCGCAGGCGCGGATGCCGTCGTCATGGTTGAGCACACACAAATCGCCGGCGCCGACGAGATCGAGGTCTTGCGGCCGGTCGCCCCGGGAGAGAACGTGATCCAAGCGGGCGAGGATGTGGCGGCCGGTTCGCTGGTATTGCCGCGCGGACAACGCTTGCGCCCGCAGGATATCGGCGGACTGCTGGCGGTTGGCATCGCCAGGCTCGACGTGTTGCGGCGCCCGCGTCTTGGCATATTGAGCTGCGGCGATGAACTGCTGCCGCCGGATGCCGGTGTGACCCCGGGCAAAGTGCGCGATATCAACGCCTATACCTTGAGCGCGCTCGCCGAGCGATATGGCGCGCAGCCGATACGCTTCGGCATCGCCAGCGATGATTTCGCTGATTATCAGCGGCGGGCAGAAGAAGCGTTTGACGCCTGCGATATCCTGCTGCTCAGCGCGGGCAGTTCGGTCTCGACCCGCGATTACACGCGGGATGTGATCAACGGGCTGGGTCAGCCGGGCGTCTTGCAGCATGGCCTGGCGACCAAGCCGGGCAAGCCGACCATTATCGCCCTCTGCGAAATTAAGCCGGTTATCGGCCTGCCGGGCAATCCGGTTTCGGCGCTGCTGGTGGCCTGGCAGTTGCTGCCGTCTCTGATTGCGCGCTATGTGGGGCAGCCGCTCGATCCGCCGCGCCTGGTCCGCGCGCGTTTGAGCCAGCGGGTCGCCTCGGTCACAGGGCGCGAAGACTGGCTGGCGGTACGTCTCACCGAAGGTGATGATGATATGCCTATGGCCCAGCCGATCTTCGGCAAGTCCAACTTGATCTTCACGTTGATCGGCGCGGATGGCTTGCTGCGCCTGCCGCTGAATACCGGCGGCTACGATGCCGGCAGCCTGGTTGATATCCTGCTGTTTTGAGCGCTATGACAAAACGAAACATCTACCTCGAAGACATCCCGCTGGACGAGGCGCGGGCCAAACTGCAAGCGGCGCTGACCCAGGCGCGCAAGACCGCCCCCATGCCGGGCGAACGCCTGCCATTGGCCAAGGCGCTGGGGCGCGTGACAGCTGAGCCGGTCCCGGCTATCCGTTCGTCGCCGCATTTTCACTGCGCCGCCATGGATGGCTACGCCGTGCCCGCGGCTGCCACCGTGACCGCGCGGGAGACGCAGGCGCTGGCGCTGCGCCTGGGCGAAGACGCCTTTCCCGTGAACACGGGCGATCCGCTGCCGGAAAACACCAACGCTGTCATCATGATCGAAAATGTAAATCAAGCCGATGAAGCGACCCTGCTGATCTACGCGTCGGTCGCGCCGTGGCAGCATGTGCGCCTGATGGGCGAGGACATGGTCGCGACGGAGACGGTCCTGCAGGTCAATCATCAGTTGCGGCCTGTGGACTTGGGCGCGCTGGCTGGCTGCGGCCATGACAGCGTCCTCGTCCGACGACCCCCGCGCGTCATCATCATCCCGACGGGTGGCGAACTTGTCTCGCGCGAAAAGGAGCCGGCCCGGGGCGAGCTCACGGAATACAACAGCCTGATTCTCGACGGGCAGATCCGCGGGGCGGGCGGCGAAGCGCAAGTGACCGATATCATCGGCGATGATGTCGAGTGGCTGACCGAAGCCTTGCGATCCGCCCTGGCTGAGAAGCCGGAGCTTGTCTTGCTGCTCTCCGGCTCATCGGCCGGCGCCCACGACTTCACGGCGGCGGCGCTGGGATCATTGGGCGAAGTGCTGGTGCATGGCATCGCCGTGCGCCCGGGGCACCCGGTCATCATCGGCCTGGCGGCGGACATCCCGGTCATCGGAATCCCCGGCTATCCCGTCAGCGCCGCGTTGACGGGCGAGCTCTTCGTGCTGCCGCTGATTCGGCAGTGGCTGGGTCTGGCCCCGCCGGACGCGCCGACGATCGACGCGACGTCGACCCGCAAGATCGCCTCGCCTATTGGCGACGATGATTTTGTACGGGTCGCCTTGGCCGAGATCGACGGGCAGGTGCAAGCGACCCCCTTGCAGCGTGGCGCCGGCGTCATCACCTCGCTGGTTCGGGCCGACGGGCTGGCGCACATCCCCCGCTTCCACGAAGGCGTTGACCGTGGCGGAACGCTCAAAGTCGCGCTTTATCAGCCGCTCTCGACGATTCGGCGGACGGTCATGGTCATGGGCAGCCACGACCCGATGCTGGACCTGCTGGCGACGCATCTGCGCCTGCGCCATGCCGAGGGGCGGATGGTCTCGGTGAACCTGGGTTCGCTTGGGGGATTGATCGCCTTGCGCCGCGGCGAAGCGCACATGGCCGGCTGCCATCTCTTCGAGCCGGAAAGCGCGACCTACAACATCGCCTATCTGCAGCGTTACCTGGGCGATGAACCGGTGGCGCTGCTGACCTTCGCCCATCGCGAACAAGGCTTGATGCTGCCGGCCGGCAATCCATTGGGCATCACGTCCATCGCCGATCTGCGGCGGGCTCGCTACATCAATCGACAGCGTGGTGCCGGCACGCGCGTCCTCTTCGATTACCTGCTCGCCCGGCATAACATATCGCCGGAAGAAATCGCCGGCTATGAGCGCGAAGAAGTTACGCATCTGGCCGTCGCGGCGGCCGTGGCCGATGGCATCGGCGATTGCGGCATGGGCTTGCGCGGCGCGGCCGAGGCCATGGACCTGGAGTTTATCGGCTTGACCTGGGAGCGCTTCGATCTGGCCATTCTGCGGCGGCACTTGGAGCAGTCCGGTGTGCAGGTGCTGCTGGATACCCTCAATGATGCGAACTTCAAGCGCGAACTGGGTGCCCAAAGCGGCTACCGCAGCGATGAGACGGGAAACCTGGTGATATAGCGCGGAAGGCTAGGGCAAGACCGTACTTGCCGGTAATTCTTTCCTCTGCTGGATAAAGTTGTGCTGACAGGAGCATGATTATGAAGAAACAGCTTGTGATAGTCGCTTGTGGTCTAATTGTCATTTTTCTTTCGAGCCATATCGTATACGCGGAGGACATCGTCTTGGCCGACGGCTGCACTCTCGCCGATGCGATAGCCGCAGCCAACAACGATGCGGCGGTCGGCGCTTGCCCGGCGGGCGATGGAGCCGACACGATTCGACTGACCGGCGACATCGTTTTGCAGGCGGCGCTCCCCTTTATCGATTCGGACATTACGATAGCCGGCGCTGGATATACGATTGACGGCGCGGGCAAGCATCATTTGTTTGTCATCTCAATATATGGCTACCTGAGAATCCATCAACTGAATGTGTTCAACTGTCTGGGCGAGCAAGGTTTCAGCACAATCACTGGTTTGTACCGGGTGTACATTACGATAGATGACAGCACATTCCGGGGCAACTCATCAAGCGACAAAGGCGGCGTAATCAACGCGAGCCAGGGAACGATCATAATCAGGAACAGCATCTTTGAAAACAACTCCGCCAAGTTCGCGGGAGTCATCTTTAACGAAGGAACGTCTCTTCGGCCCAGCGAAGTGTACGGAACAATTGAAATCAGCAATGTGACATTCGAGAACAATCAGGCATATTCGGCCGGCGTGATTGGCATATTCGACGGCAAACTGAGGATTGAGGATAGCAGTTTCACAGGCAATGTGGCTTACGGCGAGGGCGGCAACGGTGGCGCGATTGTGAACACGTTTGGCAACATCAATATCAAAAGTAGCAGCTTTACAGACAACGAGGCCGCTCGTGGCGGCGCGATTCATTCGCTAGATGGTGAGGTGAGCGTAAGCGATACGACCTTCGCTAACAACCAGGCGATCGATGGGAGTGCGATTTACGCCTATGCCGTGCCCAGCTTAACGCTGCGGCATGTAAGTATGGTCAACAATGTGGCGGAAGAAGACGGCGCCATACTATCGAAGGGCGATCCTGAATTTGCCGGAATCCTGCATCTGCATAACAGCATCGTTGCCGGCAACATTGGCGGCGATTGCGTGGCTGCGGCGCATGAGAATATCAGCAGTTGGGTTGGCGACGGCAGTTGCGGCGGCGCGCTGGAGGGCGACCCGATGTTCGGCGAAATGGTGGCGGGGGCTGATGACTTTACCGCCTATGTGCCACCGCTGCAAAACAGCCCGCTTATCGATAGCGCCGACCCCAAATACTGTACTGAGACCGTCCAACTGGGTGTCGCGCGGCCGCAGGGTATGACCTGTGACATCGGCGCCATTGAATTCGCGCCGCCTGCGGATGACGCTTGAGTTCAACGCCTAAACGCTCCACTCGCTGTAGTCCTGCCGAAAATCCACCGACGGACTTCGCAACTGCGCGTCCATGCCGCCATCGACGAAAATGCGACTGCCAGTGATATAAGCGGCGTCATCCGACGCCAGAAAAGCGACCGCCGCCGCGATATCCTCCGGCTCCCCCTGCCGCGCCAGTGGAATGACCTCCGACGGCGGAATCGGACTGTCGCCGACCGAGGAGCCCTGATCGACGCGAATGCTGCCCGGCACGACCGTATTGACGCGGATATTCAGCCCCGCCAGGTCAAGCGCCATGGCTCGCGTCGCCGCTTCAATGCCGCCTTTGCTGGTGTCGTAGCCGAACATGTGACGATGCGCGCGGGAGGCGCCGCCGCTGCTGATGTTGATGATGATGCCGCCTTCGCCCCGCCGCGCCATCAGCCGTGCCGCCGTCTGCGAGCAATAGAACATGCCGCTGAGGTTGACGCCCAGCGTCCGCTGCCAGGCCTCCTCGCTGTAGTCGAGGAAGTTGGCGATCACGCCGCTTTGATGCACGAATGCGGCGTTGTTGACCAGGATATCGACCGCGCCGAAAGCAGCAAGCGCCGCTTCAAAAAGCGCTTCGACGGCATAGCGCTGGGAGACGTCTGTCCGAACAGAAAGCGCCGCCGCGCCCAATTCGACCGCGAGCGCATTGCCAGACGCGTCATCGATATCAGCGATGACCACGTTAGCCCCATCAGACGCGAGACGGCGGACGCAGCCCGCGCCGATGCCCTTGGCCCCGCCGGTGACGATGGCTGTTTTGCCTGCTAATCGCATGGGTTTTCTACCTCTCCCCTGCCCCTCCCCAAGGTATTGGAGAAAAGGAGATAATTGAGCGTTACTTGTCAATCGTATCGGCAAAGTCTCCCCCATTGCAATGGGGGAGATTCAGAGTGGGTTGGAGAGGCGCCCCAGATTAAACGCCGAAATATCAAATTCGCAGCCGCCATCCAGGGCGAGCTGCATCAACGTCTGGCCGACCGCTGCCGAATGCTTGAAGCCGTGACCCGAGCAAGGCGAAGCCAGGACGACCCGCTCCGAGCCTGGGTGGAAATCGATGGCGAAATGCTCGTCGCTTGTCAAGGTGTAGAGGCAGACTTCCGCATGCACTTGCTTCTCCCGCAGTCCCTTGAGCCGCGGCACGGTCAAGCGATGGTACATATCGGCTGCCTCATCCTCCGTCAAGCCCCGACTGACTTCATCGGGCGCCGTGCTGGTGTGATACTGCTCGGTGACGAGCT
>JAPOYS010000110.1 GCA_026706455.1 Chloroflexota bacterium
TGCGCGAGAAAGTCGGCGTGATGTTCGGCAGCCCCGAGACGACGCCGGGCGGCCGCGCGCTGAAATTCTACGCCAGCGTGCGGATTGATATCCGGCGCATCCAGCAGATTAAGCATTCGGGCGACATCGTTGGCAACCGCACGCGGGTCAAGATCAAGAAGAACAAAGTGGCGGCGCCCTTCAAGGAATGCGAATTCGACATCATGTTCAACCGCGGCATCAGCAAGTCGGGCGAGATCATCGATATCGGCACGGAGCTGGGCATCATCGACAAGCGAGGCGCCTTCTATCGCTACGCCGATGAGCTGCTGGGGCAGGGGCGGGAGAACGCCAAGCAGTTCTTGCAGAGCAACGGGCGCATGTCGGACGTGATTGAAGGTCAGATTCGGAGCGCGTTCGGCTTGCCGTCGCTGGCGGAGGTTGGGGGTGGGGAGTAGGGGCAGGTAGACAAGAACGCAACATTAAGACTATATATTAAGCTTGCGGCTGGTCAATGTGTATGACATAATGGGGTTAAACCTACAACAGGTGACAGTGGTGACTGACAGTTTCAGTTCCGCCAAACGAAGCCAGATAATGTCAAATATCAGGGCGAAAGACACCGCACCTGAGATGCAGATACGAAAGGGTTTGCACGCGTTAGGTTTTAGATATCGACTCCACGACAGCAAATTGCCTGGCAAGCCCGATTTGGTTTTCCCGCGATTCGAGTCCGTAATCTTCGTTAATGGATGCTTCTGGCATGGACATTCGTGCCATCTGTTCAGGTGGCCAACTTCAAATGAAGAGTATTGGAAACCTAAGATTAGCAGAACGATTGAACGTGATAAAGAAAACTTAAGACTGCTGAAGGAGCGTGGATGGCGAATTCTAGTAATTTGGGAATGTGCATTTAGAGGCCGTTTCAGGTTTCCAATGGAAAACGTGATTGAGATGGCCTCAGATTGGCTTGTATCCAATAGACAAGCATGTGAGTTGAAGGGATACGAAGATGTCAACAATGAACCAGCTTGCGCTCTTGCCGAGAAGCAAAATTGATGGCGCTTATCGTTTGGGAGAACTCTTTGCCGGCGCAGGCGGTATGGCTTACGGCGCGCACCTAGCGGAAGCAGATGGTCATAAGTTTCACCATGTCTGGGTTACCGACATGGACAAAGATGCCTGCAAGACTTTAGAAGAAAACGTTCCTGTTGACAAAGTAATCTGTAGTAAAGTGGAAGCATTGGATTTTGACGACTTGCCTATGATTGATGGCCTCGTCTTCGGGTTTCCTTGCAATGACTTTAGTGCAGTTGGAGAGCGGAATGGTATCAACGGCAAGTATGGCGGACTGTATCAGTGGGGCGTAAAGGGATTGAAAACTCTGCGGCCATCCTTCTTTGTTGCCGAGAATGTTGGGGGACTCGCATCAAATGGGCTAGATGTTGTGCTTTCTGCAATGTGTTCAGCAGGATATGATTTGTGGCCGCACACTTACCGTTTTGAACAGTATGGTGTACCTCAAGCACGGCATCGAATAATCATCGTTGGATTCCGAAAAGATCTGAATGTTTTGCACTTCGAACATCCATCCCCAACAACAGCGGACCAGCCTATCACCTGTGAACAAGCTTTGGCGCAGATTCCGCGTGACGCACCCAACAATGAACGCACAAAACAGTCTGAACGAGTAATAGAGCGGCTAAAGCACATAAAGCCAGGAGAAAATGCTTTTACTGCAAACTTGCCCGATCATCTTCAGCTCAAGATGAAGAGCGGAGCGAAAATCAGCCAGATTTACAAGCGATTAGTCCCTGACAAGCCTTCGTACACGGTCACAGGCTCAGGTGGAGGCGGAACCCATCTGTATCATTGGGATGAACCACGCGCTTTGACGAATCGAGAACGGGCACGGTTACAGTCTTTTCCTGACGATTTTGTGTTTAAAGGCGGGAAGGAATCTGTCAGGAAGCAAATTGGAATGGCTGTGCCGCCGATCGGCGCTAGGGAAATTTTCAGTGCGTTACTGAGGTCTCTCATAGATAACGGAGTAGACGCATATGATAACGAACGACGTATTTTCACATGTACTGATGGAACCCGCGTTGCAGTACGCGAATACTCGCTTGCAAATTGTTAGTGGTTTCGCTACAGCGAGCATGGCTCAGCGTCATCTTGAGACCCTGAAGGAATGCAGTGCAAATGCGTCCATTGAACTGATTGTGGGAATGACTCACCATTCTGGCATCGAAAGAGCGCAACATACGGCTTTCTGCCAGCTTTCACAAGACCAACCGTACGGAATGGATTTCAGTTGTCGATACATTGCTCAAGAAAGTCCAATCCACGCGAAGTGTTATGTATGGTCGAATGATTCAGGGCCTTATAGTGCGTTCTGCGGTTCAGCCAATTACACGATGGCGGGCTTCGTTCGGTCACAGATAGAAGGTATGGCAAACGCCGATCCTGCCAGCGTCGCAAGATTCTTTCTGGATTGCTTGCCTTATACGGTTGACTGTCTCGATGAAAGTGTATTGGAGCATGTGAGTTTGACGGAGACCAGGCGTACGGATGACCGGGCAACAGAAGACACGGTAACGCTTTCCCTGTTGATCAGCAGAGGAAAACGAAAAGGTGAGATTCATCAGAAGTCAGGATTGAATTGGGGCTTTCGTCCCAACAGGAATCGGAACGAGGCTTACATTCCAGTGCCGGTACAGCACTATGAGTTCTTTCCCCCAATCAAACAGGAGTTTACGGTACTAACTGATGACGGATACCCTTTCATATTTGTCAAGGCACAAGAAAGGGGCAAGGCATTAGAAACTCCTCAAAGTAATGCAGAGCTTGGCTATTACTTTAGGAAGCGATTGGGATTACAGTTCGGAGAATTTGTCACTAAACAGCACCTCATAGACTACGGTCGTACAGACGTTACGTTTACCAAGATTGATGAAGAAACGTACCTAATGGACTTCAGTCATGATATCGAGACTGAGCACGAGCTAGAAAAGGGGGAGACTAGCGAGGAACAATAGAATATATCAGTTTTCAACTGCATTTCGTTGCCACGCAACCCACTCCGCCTCGCTCACCAACTCGCCATTCTCGACGCTGCTGTCCTTGAAGCGCTTGTTCTTATCGAAATAGAGCTCGACCTCAGCCTGGAAGGGGCAGCGGGCGGCGCTCGCCACCTTGCGGCACCAGTAGCCCTTGCCATCGTCCGTCTGCGATAAATCATTCAGCGGATCGACGCGGATGCGCAGGATCTCTTGGCACATCTTGGGCTGCACGTAGAAATACAGGCCCCGGTCTTCGTTGCGGCCGCCGCCGAGTAAAGTCTTGAGGAAGTTCACGGTTGGTTCCTTTCTCTGTGCCTCTGTGGCGAATCATACCATTCTTAACACGAGGGCAAGCGCAAATCCCAAGCTGCCAGGTTGGCCATGAACTGATGCGCGGTCATATCGAGGTGTACGGGCGTCACGCTGATGAAATCGCGATGCACGGCCCAGACATCGGTGCCGAGCTCGTCCGTATTGGCGGTCGGCGGCTCGCCCTCGACGCGCACGACGCTCGGCGCGACCTCGACCAGGCAGTCGCGGTAGATGCGCAGGCCCTGCCGCGTCAGTCGAATGCCGCGCAGGTCCGCGAGGCGCTTAACGGGCGGCACATTGACATTCAGGATCGTGAAAGGCGGCAAGCCCTTGTCCATGACCATCCGGACGATTGGGACTGCGATTTGCGCCGCCACAGCATAGTCATCGAGGCAATTGGCGTCGGCGCGCGCCAGGGAAAAGGCGACTGCGGGCAGGCCGTGGATCGCCGCTTCCAGCGCGGCTGTGACCGTGCCGCTGTAGGTCAAGTCTTGCCCCATATTCTCGCCGCGATTGATGCCGGCGACGACGATGTCTGGGCTGGCGTCCACCAGCCCCAGCAGCGAAAGGGCGATGCAATCGGCCGGCGACCCGCCGACAGCCAGCGCCGGAATGCCAGCGCCGACTGTGCGGCGCGTATAAGCGATGTCTTGAAAGAGCGTGATCTTATGCCCGCTCGCGCTCTGATTAACGGCGGGCGCGCAGACCCGCACATCGCCCAGGGCGCGCATCGCTTCAGCCAGCGCCTGCAGGCCCGGCGCGTCAACGCCGTCGTCATTCGTCGCGATAATCGAGGTCACAGACGCTGTCCTTTCCGAAGCGCAAGCGATTGTGTTTTAAGTGCGGAACCTGAAGAGACGCTCAGACGCAACTGCCCGGCTCCAAGATGAAGGCGGCGCTATCACGCGCGTTGTCGGTTTCATCCATCTCTGGCAGGTGATTGCCGCTGTCCACGACCACGCGAATGAACTGTTCTTCGCTGACGTGAGTTGTCAGCGTGATGGGGAATTCGATCGTGTCTTCTTCGGCTGCGTCCAGCGTCTTAAGATAGGCGAGCGGCGGGTTGTCGCTGAGCGATGCCCCGCTGTCCACAAGTACTGGCTCGGCGATCACCCAGGCGACGCTTTGCGCCTCGTCCGTGCCGTCATTGCGAACCCGCGCCTTTACAATCGATTCCTGATTGCATACGACAGGCGGCTCAATCATGACATCCAGGACGAGCAGATTGACGCCTTGCTCAGCGGGCAGCGGCGGACCGCTCTCCACCGGCAAGCCCGCGATATCGCCAGCCAGACGCACAGATTGGGCGTAGACCCAAGCCTCAATCGAGCCGTCGTATTCGATGCGATACCAATCGCGGGTCGGATTAACGGCGACAATCATCACTTCGTGATTCTCGTCCAGGTTGCCCAAGAGGTCGTAGGCGGCGCCGGGTCCAGCGCGTATTCGGGCTGGCTGCGTCATCGTTCCCCCGACCCGCTTCTTGTCAGCCAGGGCCGGCGCCGCCAAAACGTTCGCTCCGGCGGCATCCGAGCGCGTCGATTCGGTGCTTGGCGCGGACGCGGGCTCAGCTTTGGGCATTACAATGATGTTGACATCTTCGCGCGCAAATGAGCCATCGCCGCGCTCAGCCAGCACCGAGATGGTAAAATCGCCGGCCTTGCTGGTCGGCCAGTCGATGGTCAAAGGCAGCACGGCCGCGCCCGTCTCATTGGGATTGAGCCTCTCGCCCAGGAGCGCGTCATTCAGCAGAACGCTGATGCGCGCGAGATCGGGTCCGGCCTTTTCCACGCGCGCCTGCACGATTACGGTGGCGCCGGCCTCAAAAGACTGCCCTGGCCAAGGCGCCGCAATATGCACCGCAGGCGGTCCCTCAAAGGCTTCGGGCGCCCCTTCGCCGCTGATGCCTAGGTTGCAGCCGGCCGAGACCAGCGCGACCCAAATTAGCGCCAGCCAGCAAACCTTGCTCCATCGGGATGCGCCCTCAGAATGCACTGCGGATCTCCTGCGTGAATCGCGCTCAACCGTTCCGACTCTAACAGAATTCATCTCGTTTTGCGAGACAGTCGAGCCAGCGCCTCTCACTCGTTAGCGGCTGTTGCACTCGCGCCGATCACATGGTTTTGGCGCAATTCAGCGCCGAGTCGCCGTGAGCGGATTCGCGCAGTCTTTTGTTTCCAGCGCGGATTGTGTACCATAGGACTGCACCGCGAGCGAAGGACTTCTATGACGGCGATAGCTCTGCTGAGGGGCAAGCGAATTATCCTGGGCGTCTGCGGCAGCATCGCCGCTTACAAGGCGCTTGACTTGGCCAGCAAGTTGACGCAGGCGGGCGCTTTGGTTGATGTCGTCATGACGGATGCGGCGCAGCGCTTTGTCAGCCCCCTCAGTTTTCAAGCGGTCAGCGGCCGTCCGGTTTATACCGACATGTGGCGCGCCGATTCAGCCGGCGCTTTGCCCAGCCACATCGCGCATGTCGGGTTGGCCGAGGGCGCGGATCTGCTGATGATCGCGCCGGCGACCGCCAACACGATCGCGAAGCTGGCCCACGGCTTAGCCGATGACATGCTCTCGGTCACGGCGCTGGCTTCGCGCAGCCCTCTGCTCATCGCGCCCGCCATGGATGGCGGCATGGGCGAACACCCGGCGACGCGAGCCAATCTGAAGACCCTGCAGCAGCGGGGCGCCCGCGTGATCGAGCCGGAGACCGGTCGACTCGCGAGCGGTTTGCTTGGCGCGGGCCGGCTGCCGGAAACAGCGACATTGATGGGTCACATTCGGCGGACGCTTGGCGCTGGCGGCGCGCTCGCGGGGCACAAGCTGGTGGTCACGGCTGGCGGCACGCGCGAGGCGCTGGACCCCGTGCGTTTCATCAGCAATCGCTCATCCGGCAAGCAAGGCACTGCAATCGCCCAGGCGGCAGTTGACGCCGGCGCCGATGTCGTCCTGATAACAGCCGCCCGCCTGCCGCCGCCAATTGGCGCCGCAGAGATACGGGTGGATGCAGCCGAAGCCATGAAGGCGGCTGTGCTGAATCATGTTGATGAGTCTTCCGCCTTGATCATGGCGGCCGCCGTAGCCGATTATCGGCCCCGCGCGGTCTCGGCGCAGAAGATCAAGAAGTCCGGCGAGGCTTTGACGCTGCCCCTGGAGCGCACAGCCGATATCTTGCAAGCGGTCAAGGCGCGGCGCCAGGAAACGGGCTATCCAAAGATCGTGGTGGGCTTCGCCGCCGAGAGCGAAAACCTGCTCGAAAACGCCAGCCGCAAGCTCAAGTCCAAGGGGCTGGACCTGCTCATAGCCAACGATATCAGCGACGCGGACGCAGGATTCGCGGTCGATACGAATCGTGCCCTCGCGCTCGACAAAGATGGCGGCGTCCACAAAATCGATCTCACCAGCAAAGCGGCGATCGGCGAGATCATCATCGGGCGGGTTGGCGCTCTGCTGGCTTAGGCGCCGGACTATCCCTGATTCAGTTGCGCCAATTCAAATAGAGCATGGCAATGAGCCACGTAGGCGGATAGGGTCTGTCGGCAGCCGATCTGATAGTAGGCGGCCAGTTCCGGCACCCCCGCCCGCGCAAAGCCATCCTGTTCGTAGGTGGCGAGCGCGCCGTCACACGCGGCGGCGAAACTCAGTTGGATCTGCGTCTCGCCGCGCCAGCTTGAGTCCTGCCAGGTGTAGCCGAATTGGGCCGGCGGCGACCAAGTTATGATGCGCCCGATGACGTATTCGCTCCCGTCGAGGAAGGTTTCGTAGTAACGCCCGCCCAGTTGCGGCTCGAAGCGGATGAGCTGCGGTCCAGTGCCTTCGGGCGCGAAGCTGTAAGGGAAAACGCCGCGCCGGGGCCACCAGGTATCCATCTGCTGGACGAAGACATCGAAGGCTTGCTCCGGCGGGAGAGGGACGGCGACTTCTAGTTGGACATCGGGCATGTGAATTTCAACGCAACTTGATTCAACCGGGTTATAGTGTGGATGATATACGCGCGTGTATTGCTTGTCTATTTGAAGGGAAGTTCAAGGTTTATGAGCCACCTACTTCGCAAGAAGCATACGTCCACCGTCTGAAAGAAATTCCATTGACCAAGTATAACTGGCGTTTCATTTTGAGTACTCCATGCGAAAGCCATTTTCAAACTCGGCCAAGATTCAATCTCCAAGTCCACTGCTACCGCCCGAGCTGGAAACCGATCAACTAACCCTTGCAGTTCAAATTCATGCGCAGACCCCTCCCAAGAGAGTCCCAAATCCGTACCTATTTCATAGGGCATCACATTCATGTCGGCGCCACTGTCAACAAGCGCCCATGCTTCGATCGACCTATCAAGGTAACTCAATCGTACTGGCACGAAGGGGCGCGGGTCGTCGTCAGGGGCGTACCATTGCGCAACGACGTACTCGAATTCCAGTCGATCAGTCACGTTTCGCCTTATCTTCTTCTAGTACCCGCTTCAAGGCCGCGCCACCGTCCGACGCAATGAATCTATGCCCCATCTTGAAAACGCGGGCGCCTTCGAACTGCTTGTCGATGTCGTCCGACAAGTCGTCATTCAAAAGTCTGATTACTTCCAGCTTCTCTTCCCGATTGAGCCGCTGCAGTTCGTTGACCAACTCAGGCGCGATCATGATTGCTCTCCTCCTCCATGCCAATGCGATTCTACCATATCTTGCTCGCGATCGAAGGCGCAGTCGCTTGCCCGCAGGCGACCATCTCGGTTACACTGCTAGAGCCGAAGCGAAGCGGATACCAGTTCTATGTTTGATGACCTGCGGCAAGTCAACGAGAGCCTGCGGAGCCAGCAGTATATCGCCACCGATGAAATAGCGACGGTCGTTTTCCTGGCGCACAAGCTGGGCAAGCCGCTGCTGGTCGAGGGTCCGGCCGGCGTCGGCAAGACCGAGTTGGCGAAGGCTTGGTCGGGCGCTTCGGAGAAACCGCTAATCCGCCTGCAATGTTACGAAGGGCTGGACGAGAACAAAGCGCTCTACGAATGGGAATACGCCAAGCAGATGCTCTACACGCAGCTCCTGCGCGACAAACTGAGCGACTTGCTGGCGGCGGCTGAAACACTGCGCGCAGCGGCCGACCGCCTGGGCGAGGAGGACGATGTTTTCTTCAGCGAGCGATTCCTCCTGGCGCGCCCTTTGCTGGCGGCGCTGCTGAGCGACGAGCCGGTCGTCCTGCTGATTGACGAGATTGACCGCGCCGATGCCGAATTTGAAGCCTTCTTATTGGAGATCCTCAGCGATTTCCAGGTCTCGATCCCGGAGCTGGGCACGGTGCAAGCCAGACAACATCCCAGCGTCGTGTTGACCAGCAATAACACGCGCGAGCTTTCCGAAGCCTTGAAACGCCGCTGCCTCTATCTCTTCGTCGATTACCCGACCCAGGAAGCCGAGCTGAACATCGTTAAGATGCGCGTGCCTGAGTTGGACGAGAAATTGGCGCGCCAAGCGGTGGAAGTCGCGCAGGCTTTGCGCCGGATGGACCTGAAGAAGAACCCAAGCGTTTCCGAGACCATCGATTGGGCCAAGGCGCTGGTGACGCTGAATGCCGACAGCATCGACCAGAAGACGCTCGAAACGACATTGACCGTGCTGCTCAAGCACGAAAGCGATGTGCAAAAGGCGCGCCGCCAGATCATGCGCGGGGCTGACGACGACCGCTACCAGAGCCGCGGGCGCCCCCGCTCCGACTGGAATTAGCAGCCGGAAGAGGCTGGCAATTCGGGCGGAAGCGGCTACACTAGGCCCGGTTGATTGGTCCTGCATCTGTTGACAAAATGAATGTATCCAAGCTGCTAGATGAACGTCCGCAAGGCTGGACCCGGTCCTTGTCGCGCTTGCCGATTGGCCTTTATCGGCTGGGTTGGGGCGGCATGTTGGGTTGGCTGCCCATGCTGGTCATGACGACCAAGGGACGCCGCAGCGGCGCCCCGCGTCATGTCATGGTCGAGTTTCGGCGGCACGGCAGCAAGTATTACCTGTTTTCGGCTTGGGGCAAGCGTACGGATTGGTACCGCAATCTGCTGCAGCATCCGGGCGTAACCATCCAGCACGGCGCGCATGTCTTCGCGGCTGAGGCGCAGCCGGTGCAGGACGACGCCGAAGCCTTGCGGGCGCTCTACCTCTTCACGCGAAACTCTCGCTTGTACGAAGCGGTGTTTGCCGGCATGAGCTCGGCGCAGGCGGCCGACCTGAATTCGCTGGCTGATGTCGCGCAGGAATTTACGCTCGCGCGCTTGGAACCGAACGACGAAACGCCGGAGCTGCCCCCGGTCGAACTTTATGACGAGCAGACGCGCCAAATGGCCAACATCTTCGCGCTGATCGTCGTCATCAGAATCCTTCTGTTTCTGCTTCGGCTAGCGCTTCCCTATCGAGACGACAGCCGTGGATTAGGCTGACGCAGCCGGCAGCCCGCTTAGGGGCCTGAGCCCTTTGGATCACACATCAAACTTGACGCCCTGCGCCAGCGGCAATTCGTTTGTGTAATTGATCGTATTGGTCTGGCGCCGCATATAGGCTTTCCAGGCGTCGGAGCCCGACTCGCGGCCGCCGCCCGTCTCCTTTTCGCCGCCGAAAGCGCCGCCGATCTCAGCACCGCTCGTGCCGATATTGACGTTGGCGATGCCACAATCCGAGCCGGCATGACCGAGAAATGCCTCCGAACTGGCCAGATCTCGCGTGAATATGGAGCTCGAGAGCCCCTGCGGCACGGCGTTGTGCATTGCGATCGCCTCCTCCAGCGTTTCGTATGCCATGATATACAGGATGGGCGCGAAGGTTTCTTCACAGACGAGGGAGGTCTGTGCCGGCATGCGAATGATGGTCGGCTGGACGAAGTTCGGTCCGATCTCCGGCAGGGGACGCCCGCCCGCGAGCACATCGCCGCCTTCCGCTTTCGCGCGCTCGATGGCGGCCAACATCGCTTCGACAGCGCGCCCATTGACCAGCGGACCCATCAGCGTGCCTTCAGCCAGCGGGTCGCCGATTGGCACAGACCGGTAAGCGCGCGCCAGGCGCTCGCTCAATTCGTCGACGATCGACGCCTGCGCGATCAAGCGCCGCGTGGTGGTGCATCGCTGACCGGCCGTGCCGACGGCGCCGAAAACAATTGCGCGCGTCGCCAAGTCCAGATCGGCGTCGGCGCTGACGATGACGCCGTTGTTGCCACCAAGCTCGAGGATGCAGCGCCCCAAGCGGCTCGCCACCGTCCGCGCTACCTGTTTGCCCACGCGCGCCGAGCCGGTGAAGCTGATCAGGGGCAGGCGGGCGTCGTTGGTCATGCGCTCGCCCACCTGGTCGTCCGCGCCGATGACCAGATTGAAGACGCCGTTGAAGCCATGCTTTGCCATCACGCGATTGCAGATCTGCTGCGCGGCGATCGCCGTCAGCGGCGTCGTTGGCGACGGCTTCCAGATCATCGTGTCGCCGCAGACAGCCGCAATCGCCGCGTTCCAAGACCAGACAGCCAGCGGAAAATTGAAGGCGGTGATGATGCCGATTGGACCTAGCGGATGCCACTGCTCGTACATGCGATGCCCGGGCCGCTCCGAGTGCATCGTCAAGCCGTAGAGTTGGCGCGACAAGCCGACAGCGAAATCGCAGATGTCGATCATCTCCTGCACTTCGCCCAAGCCCTCGGAAAGAATTTTGCCGTTTTCCTTCGATACCAGTTCGCCGAGAGGTTCCTTGTACTCGCGCAGGGCATTGCCCAGGTCGCGGATGAGCTCGCCTCGTTTGGGCGCTGGCGCCTTGCGCCAGGTCTTGAAAGCAGCCTGCGCCGCCTTGATGGCCGCGTCATAATCGGCGGCGGTCGCCTGAATCACGCTGGCGATCGCCTCATTCGTGCTTGGATTGATCGACGCCAGCTTCTCGCCGCCCCCCGCGATCCAGCCCTCAGCGCCCGCGTAGACGCCGGCATTGACCGCCTTGATTCCGAGCGCGCTTAGAATTTCGTTCACCGTTCGAACTCCTCAATTATACGTGTCGCCGTCTTTTAAGCGGGTGCCTGAATATAGAGCGGCATGACCTCATCGGCTGGGAAAGCGCCGCGGCCGCTCGCGCGCAGGCGCTGCCAGGCGATCTCAGCCACGTATCCGGCGCGCCGCAGGCGGTCGCCGGCCGCTGCCACTTGGATGCGCGCGCCGCCTTCCCGCGCCCGTCGTAGCGCTTCCAAGCCGGAATCCGAAATTTCGCCGCATAGCTTGAACCGACCGTCAGTTGCCGCCAGTAGCCCGTTCCAGTCGCGAATTTGCGGCGCGCGGCGCTCGACCCAGGCATCGCGCTGGCAGCGGTATTCCGCCCAGATGGCGCGGTCGCGCCCGGCTGATACGGTCACTATCAGCGGCAGATCATCGCTGGGAGGCGCTTGCGCTGCGAGAACCGTCTCCAGCGTAGTAACGGGTACGAGAGGCAACTCGGCGGCCGCGGCCATGCCCTTCGCCATTGCCACGCCTATGCGCGTGCCCGTATAGGAGCCGGGACCCACGGAGACGGCGAGCGCGGAAAGATCGCCGCTGGTCACATCGCATTGCGCCATCATCTGCTTGATCAACGGCGCCAGGAGCGCGCTATGCCGCCGGTCGGCTTTCAGCGTGTGCTCGGCAGCCAGCGCAGCGCCGTCATGCAGCGCGATGCTCAAGGCTTGCGTCGCCGTGTCGATCGCCAATAACATGGTTCGCCTAGCGCCTGATCGCGAGCGCGCGCCGCAGCGCGTTCAGAAGCGAAATGTAGCCGTCGCCGCGCGCTTCAAATAAGAGATCGCGCCCGTCGTCTGCGCGCATCATAATATCAATCCAGAGGCGCTCGGCGGGCAAAGAGTCGAGAATGCGCTCGGGCCATTCGAAGATGACCAGACCGCCGCAATCCAGGATCTCGTCAATACTCAGGCTTTCGGCGTCCTGCAGCCCGCTGACCCGGTAGAGGTCGAGATGAAAAAGCCGCGCCTTATCGCCGGCGCGTTCGTGCTCATGGACGAGATTGTAGGTCGGGCTGGTCAGTGGGGTGGTCGCGCCCCAGCCAGCGCCGATGCCGCGGCTGAGAACGGTCTTGCCGGCGCCTAAATCGCCGGATACGCAAAGGACATCGCCGAGCCTCAGAAGTCGACCCAAGCAGTAGCCAATCGCTTCGGTGCGCCGCGCGCTCGGGCTGGTCGTCTCGAATTCGCGCGGTCGCGCAAGCGTCGCGCTCGCGGCGGAGTCGTGGTCATCGCATTCCATAGCGCGCGATTATACCCGGTTGGCGCTGGAAAGTTGATTGCTGCCTGCGCGTGGCGTCTGGACGACGAGGCGCGGCTTTGCTTGAGCGCGCCGCCTAACTGGGCTATACTGCCATTGAAGCGAAGGGTGACGTTTTTAGCGAGCGACGAGGGTGGTAGCGAAAATGGGCGAGGATCGCGGCTCTGCCCTGGAAGAAACGCTCCGGCGGCTGGGCATGGTGGTCGAGGGAGTCAAGACCGGCGTGGTCGTCAACGATGACGGCTTCGCGCTCGCGGCCTTCCCCAATGACAGCCAGGGCAACTCAGGCGTTAGCCCGCTGCGGGCGGCGCATGTAGCGGCTGTATCCGCGGCGCTGGCGGCCATGGCTGAACGAAGCCTCGACCGGCTGGCGCAGGGTGATATGGGACGCTTGCTGCTGGAAGGGGAGGCCGGCACGTTGCTCAGCTGTCCGGCGGGCGAGGCGACGCTGGCGCTTCTGGTGGAGAGAGACGCCAACATGGGGCATGTGCTCTTCGCTGCCCAGAAGGCGGCCGCCGAGATTGAAGCCATCCTCGCGCAGCGGTAAGAGCGCGCGACATCCGCATCCGAGCATTGACGCGCCGCTGCCCTTGGCGCTCAGACATCGGCGAAAGCCGGATGGAAGCGGACATGCCCGCGGATATCCCCGGGCATCCCCGCCTGCAACAGCGCCACCATCGAGTGCTCATGGGATCCGCCAGGCTCGACATAATCCGATGTGAAGCCGAGGGGCTGGGCCGGCTGGAAGCCGAAGCGCGGATAATAGCGCGGGCTGCCAACCAGAAAGAGCAGTTCATAGCCCCTATCGCGCATGGCCTGCAAGCCGGCGCGCACGAGCGCGGAACCGATGCCAATGCCCTGATGGCGCGGCTCGACGCCAATTGGGCCCAAGGCGGGAAAGCGGCGGACGCAGTCGCCCTCCGTGACAGTCACGAGACTGTAGGCGGCATGCCCAATGATCGCGTCATGCAGTTCGGCCACCTGCGACAGCAGCAGCGCGCCATCTTCCCGCAAGCGGTTGATCAGGTCGGCATGGGCGGCGCCGCCGAAAGCGGCCGCTTCAACCGCGTAGATCGCGTCGATGTCGGCTGGCGTTTCGAGACGAATCTTGATCGACATAGGGCGCCCCCGTCGATAAATTTTCTGATCCTTGTTGCGGCGAAGCCATTGCAATCGGCGTGCCAAACCACCAGAATATCGCTGGCACGCCAGGATTCAAGGATAGCATCTCAGCGAGGCGCATGCATGTCCAAACAGAAATACCTCTATCTCACCACAAGGGGCCACCGCAGCGGCAAGCCCCATACGATTGAAATCTGGTACGTCGAACACGAAAGCAGCTATTATATCGTCTCGGAAAAGCGCGAGGGCGCCCATTGGGTGCGGAATATCCGCGCGAATCCCGCCGTGCGCTTCCGCCTGGGAAGCGACTGGGGCGATGGCGATCCCGCCGTCGCCGGCGCCGCCAGCTTTCCGGGTGACGCCGCCTTGATCGCCGCCGTCAAAGCCAAGATGGAGGCCAAGTACGGCTGGAGCAACGGGCTGGTTGTGGCTATATGCGGCGATTGATACCGGCATTCCGCGCGCATCAAGGCCGCGGCGCCAGCCAGCGCGTCGTCGCGTCGCCATCGGCGACCCAAGCGCCTCCGTGGTCGCCGACCTGGGCGCGCCACCAGCGCTGCGCTTCCTTGCAGACGGGACCGCCGACGAGCGTCAGGGAGGCGCCCGGCGCCGCCCGCGCGATGACCGTGGACGCGGTCTCCGGCGCAGCGTGCAGGTTGATCCCGGCGCCGGCGGACTGGCTCACGCTGGCGAGCATCCCGACCTGCAAGCTGGTCGGCGGCAAACCGTCGCAATTGCTATCGATCGTGAAGCGCAAGGAGTCGTCCGGCTCGCTCTCGCTGGCGTACAGGATGGCGGCGGCGTAGTTGCCTTCGTCAGTGCTGCCAACCCAAATGTCATATCGCCCCGCAGACGGCGAGGTGAAACCGATGGCCGAATTGGCGCCCGGGTGATCGGCGCTGCAATGCCAACTGCCATCGCTCGCTCGCGCGACCAGCGTCATTTGAGCCGGGCTGAATAGCGCGAACCAGATCTCGTCGAAGAAATTGTCGAGGGTTATTCTGAAATCAGGCGCTTCAGAAATGTAGCCGCGGCAGCGTTCGTCAGCGATATAGCGAGCCGCCTGATTGCGCCCGCCGCCGGTGATCTGTATTGTGAAGGGCGATGGCTGAAAGGCGGGTGACAGCGTCGCCTCGCCGTAAAGGGGAGCGCGCGCCGGGTCGGGACCGGTCGCCGTTGTGGGCAGCGTTTCTGGTCCCGATTCCGAAATGGTTAGCACACTCTCATCGAAGGCGTCGGCCGCGTAGCTGCCGATCCAGATGCGATAGGCGCCGGCCCGCGCGTTGTGATAGACCAGAGCTGGATTCAGCCCATTGATATCGTCAGCGCAGGACCAACTGCCATTGGGCGTGTTGATGATGAGCGTCGTATCCTGAGTGCTGGCGATCAAAAACGTGATGCGGCTGAATGCGCCGGTCAACTCAATGAGAAAGTCTGGATCGCGAGCCGCGAAACCCAGGCAATTGTCGCCCAGACCGAGCGACTTCACGGCGATGTCGCCGCCGCTAAGCGCGTCATGCGTGAAGGGCGTCGGTTTGAAGCCGGGCGCCAGCGCATGACGGCCATAACGGGGCGCGCCCGCCGGGTTCAGTTCGCCTTGCGCGCAGGCAAGCCCAATCCATAAGCATAGGGCAATCAGCCCTAGCGTCCTTCGGGTTCGATTACGCGCCAAAGGTCTATCGCGGAAACTTAGCGGAAGCGCAGGCAAAATGGCTTTCTACGCCAATCATTATAGATGCGGCGCTGACATGGATCCGGCAACTGGAGTCAGAATCCCGCGCGCGAGCGGGATTATCAGACTCAGGATTCTTTGCGGTCCCTCGCTGTCCTCGCGGCGCCGCTAGGCCCCGACCCGCTCGAGGTATTTTTTGTTCACCTTCCAGACCCGATAGCAATCCCAATTACTATGACGCCGCGTCGGGCCTTCAACATGGTTCGGCTGCGAGTGGTTGGGTTTTCCACGACTCAACTCTTTGCAATAAGCAAGCGCCCCCTGAGCGTCCCCGTGGAATTGCATCCTGAATAAGTGCTGCCGCCGCTGCCGCCTGGGCCCCTTGCGTTTCCCGACGTCGCAGTAGTAGGTATTGTCCATGCCCGCACCGCTCACTTGAGACACGGGCTGACTTTCGTTGACTTCGCAGATTTCCATCGCCTTCCGCCCTCTCTTGGCGAATGCGATGCTTGGGTTAAAGACATCCCTGTATTCGGGGATTTGGCAATCTTGATCTTTGTAAACAATATGCTCGCCCGAAACGAAATTACGCTTAGGAACGATTACATATAAGGGGCTGCCATCAACATCCACATCATAATGTGTGCAGCCGGCCGCCTGCGCCGTCGGTATGGGCAGCGCCAGCAGAGCGGCAAATACCAGCAGCAGTATGAGCCGAGATGCAATGGGCCAGCATGGCGAAGCCAGCCAACTCCAATCACGTCGTCCTTCAGAGTTTCTCATTGATCCAAACCTCCTGCGCTCGGTTGGCATTCTCAGTGCTGACGCTTTCCCGCCAGAATCAAGCCGATCCACACTATACCAAATGTATATGTATGATGGAAGTGTATCAGCTTTTATTCCGTATCGCAAAAATGCTGGTAGTGTATCGAAGTCGGCGGAAATTCAATTAGCCAAATTCAGTTTCACCACGAAGGAATGAAGGACACAAAGAAATTGCATATAGCCTGCGTTTCTCGGTGTCCTCTTTCAACTCGGTGTACTCGGTGGTAAAAGCATTTTGAAGCGATTGCCCTGGGTTCGGGTCAGGTTTGCCTCGCGCGCCAAAATGTTCTACCATTAACCATACCGCTCCCCTTCGCAGCCTGGTAGCAAGGTCCGCGCCCGTGCAGAAACGAATGATAGACTTCATCCGCGCCTTGCGCGCCGCTGGCGTCCGCATTTCCCTGGCGGAGAGTCAGGATGCCATGTTCGGCGTCGATGAAACCGGGGCGCGCGACGTCAACACATTTAAGAGCGCGATGAAAGCCACCCTGGTCAAGGATCAGCGTGACCAGCCGCTATTCGAATATTTTTTCCCGCTGTTCTTCAAGAACAACAAGCCGCCGCTGCAGAATATCCTGGAGCAACTGAGCGAAGATCAGCAGTCGCTTTTGCGCGAGGCGATGCAGTCGCTCATGGGCGATCTCGATGCCTTGCGCGATCTCTTGCAGCGGCTGCTGGAAGGGCGGGAATTCAGCGAAGAGGAGCTGCAGCAGCTGGGCGACGCCGCCGGGCTGCCGGCTGGCGACGAGATGTATATGCGTTCCTGGTTCGAGCGGCGCATGAACCGGCAGGCGGGCATCGCGCAGTTGGAACGCATGCTGGATGAGCTGCTGGGGGAGCTGGCGGAGCTGGGCATGAGCGAGGAAGCGCTGGCTGAGTTGGAGCGCATGCTGCGCGAAAACCTGGAGGGCTTGTCAGAGCAGATATCGCAGCGCGTTGGCGCAACGCTGGCGGAACAGATGGCCGAGCGGGACAGGCGCGAGCGCCCCGACCTGCTCGATGTGCCCTTGCAGCGCCTCAGCAGCGGCGATATTGATGATGTGCGCGACGAGGTGCGGCGGCTGGCCGCTCGCTTGCGGACGCGGGCGGCATTGCGGCAGAAGCGCGCCAAGTCCGGTCAATTTGACCCGCGCAAGACCATCCGCAAGAATATGCGCTACGGCGGCGTGCCGATGGAGGCGCAGTTCCGCAAACGCCACAAGAAACCGAGCCTCATTCTGATCTGCGACTTGAGCACATCCATGCGCTACGCGGTCGAGTTCTTGCTGACGCTGGTCTATGAACTCTCCGACCAGGTGCGGCGGACGCACAGCTTCATCTTCATCCACGACCTTGTCGATGTCAGCACGACGCTGGCGGAGCTGCCGCCGCGCGAGGCGGTCGCCCGCGTCATGGCTGAGAATCCGCCCGGCTACTACAGCACCGATCTTGGCAATAGCCTCAGCAGCTTCCAGAAAGAGCACATGCAGCTGATCGACAGCCGCACAACGGTTATTTTCTTTGGCGACGGACGCAACAACTACAACGACCCGCGCCTCGATATCACGCAAGAGATGCAGCGGAAGGGCAAGCGGCTGATCTGGTTCTGCCCGGAGCGGCGCCGTCAATGGGGCACGGGCGACAGCGACATGTGGGAGTACAGCATGTACGCCGACCATGTATTCATGGTCAACAGCCTGCGCCAATTGGCTGACGCCGTTGATCGCATCCTGGCGGATGGCTAGGGCGGGCGCTGTGATACACTGGGGCACGACGGCGGGAACAGCGACGGAGCGAGTGGCATGGCTGAAGCAAAGGCGGTACGAACTTTAGACGACATCCGCCGCCTGCGCCCGCAGATTATGGAGTTGGCTCGCCAATATCGCGGGAAGCAGGTGTCCGTCTTTGGCTCTTGTGTACGGGGAGACATGCGAGAGGACAGTGATATCGATTTCTTGGTCGAGTTTGAGAACGACTTTCGACTAACAGACCTCATCCGTTTGACGCAACGCCTGGAAGATCTGGTCGGGCGGAAGGTTGATGTCGTGCCGCGGCAGGCTTTGCGAAAAGAGCTTGAACCCTATGTGCTTAGTGAAATACAAGCGCTGTGAAAAGAAGCCAGCAACTATACCTGCAAGACATTCTTGAGCGCATCCTCCATATTGAATTCTGCACTGCAAGCGGGCGCGAAGCATTTCTTGAGGACAGGCTGCTGCAAGATGGAGTCATACTTGCGTTCATGATCATAGGCGAAGCGGTCAAGCGCCTGGACGCGGAAACGATCGAGGCATACCCGGATGTAATGTGGAGCGATTACGCTGGTTTCCGCGATGTGCTTATACACCGCTATCATATGTATTGCTCGAACAAGTTTGGCTCTTTTCGCAGGAAGACCTTGCCTTGTTGAAGACCGCGGTGACCGCGCTGCTGCAAGACCTGGAAAGCAGCGAAGACGGGTCTTGATTTCGGCCGCGCCGTCAATGGGGCACGGGTGACAAGCCTGCGCCAATTGGCTGACGCCGTTGATCGCATCCTGGCGGATGGCTAGGGCGGGCGCTGACCGATTTCGCCCTTAGAAGTCACGATTGATAGTGTGATAGGATTATAATTGCAGGCTCAAGTGAAGGGGTACACAAGAATGAGCCGCGAACCCATCCGCAATCTGGATGATCTGCGCCCATGGCGCGACCAGATTCTGATTCTTGCTCGCCGACATCGAGCGCGAGAAATCTCCGTGTTCGGCTCGGTGGCGCGCGGAGATTCCCAATCCGACAGCGATATCGATTTCTTGGTCGATTTTGAGGATGGTTACCGATTGACGGATCATATCCGACTCCTGCAAGACTTGCGAGAATTGCTGGCTTGTAACGTAGATTTGGTTGACCGGCGCGCGCTGCGCCGAGAAATACGAGATGCGGTTCTGGCGGAAGTCCCGCCTCTGTGAGCAGGGATCCTCGACTGAATCTTAATGATATTCTCGATCGCATTTATCGAATTGAACGATACACATCGCGCAGCAGCCTCAGGTTCCGTGGAAAGACTTCGCTGGTTTTCGCGACGTGCTCATCCACCAGTATGAAAGGATCGTTCTGGATTTTCGCTCAAGAGGACTTGCCCATTTTAAAGGCCGCGGTTCTGGACTTGCTCAATGATCTGGAACGCCGGGACCAGCCATCCAAATGAGATCATGCCAGATGCCGTCGCCCAATCCATTGACGCCAAATGCTGTTGTCACCGTTCATATTCCGCTGCCGATGAAGAACTTCGATCTTCTGCTGGCGGACGGCTAGGGCGGGCGCTGTGATAGACTGGGAATTGAAGGCGAGACCGAAGACATAGGCAGTCGCATGGCTGAAGCAAAGACAGTACGTACATTAGAAGACATCCGACGCCTGCGCCCGCAAATCATGGAGTTGGCTCGCCAGTACCGCGCGCGCAAGGTGTCCGTCTTTGGCTCGATTGTGCGCGGGGAGATGCATGCCGATAGCGATATCGATTTCCTGGTTGATTTTGAGGAAGTATATTCGCTTCTGGATCACACAGGCCTGCTGGTGGGGTTGGAGGACTTGCTCGGTTGCAAAGTTGACGTTGTTCCGCGGACAGCGCTGCGTCCCTTTCTTAGAGATGCCGTGATTAGTGAAGCGCAAGAATTGTGACAAGGCCGCAGTCGGATTGTTGCCAAGATATTCTGGAGCGAATCGCGCGCATTGAGGACTATGTCTCGCTCGGCCGCGACGTTTTCATGCGATCCGTTCTGCATCAGGATGCGGTCAGCTTCTGTTTTCTGGTTATCGGCGAAGCAATCAAACGACTCGACGATGAACTGACGGCATCACATCCGTACATTCCATGGCGCCAATATGCCCGCTTCCGCGATGTGCTGATACATCGGTATCATGATACCGAAATCATTGTCGCCTGGCAGGCGTCACAAGACGAGTTGCCTGTCTTGAAAGCCGCAATCACGGCAATGCTCGCCTCGCTGGACGCTGGCGAATTAGGGTCTTAAGTTCAGTGCGTTCCCCCGCGTGTTATACTGACTTCAAGCATAGATCGGTCGGGGTTTGACATGGCAATGCAAGCTGAGCGCGCGATGACGGTCGCCGAGTATCTCGAATGGGAAGAGCGCCAGGAACTCAGACATGAGTATATTGACGGAGTGATCATCAAGGTGACTGACGATACCTTGGTGGACAGCGATATCACGATCAATAGAAATATGACCGTGAATCGCATACTGGCGACAGGCTAGGGCGGGCGCTGTGATAGACTGGGAATTGAAGGCGAGACCGAAGACATAGGCAGTCGCATGGCTGAAGCAAAGACAGTACGTACATTAGAAGACATCCGACGCCTGCGCCCGCAAATCATGGAGTTGGCTCGCCAGTACCGCGCGCGCAAGGTGTCCGTCTTTGGCTCGATTGTGCGCGGGGAGATGCATGCCGATAGCGATATCGACTTCCTGGTTGATTTTGAGGAAGAGTACACGCTGCTTGATATTGCCGGTATGTGGAATAGGTTAGAAGATTTGCTTGGCTGCAAAGTGGATGTGATTGACCGTCGGAGCCTGCGCGAGGAGTTGCGGGAATCGGTATTTCAGGAAGCCCAAGCTCTTTGAATGCAGAACAGCGTCTGTATTGCCAAGATATCTTGGAGCCTATCGAGGTCTCCATTGCAAAGGGCAAAGAAGCCTTTGCCCGATCTTATGAGATTCAGGATTCGGTCATCCTGAGTTTCATCGTGATTGGTGAAGCAACCAAGAACCTAGATGCAGCGCTGACTAATCAACATCCTAATATCAATTGGAAGGGCGTAGCCGGGTTTCGCGATATCTTGGTTCACCAGTACCGAAGAACGCGGTTGGAGCTAGTCTGGCGAACGGCTCAAGAAGACTTGCCCGTGCTCAAAGCCGCAATCACGGCGATGCTCGCCTCGCTGGACGCTGGCGAATTAGGGTCTTAAGTTCAGTGCGTTCCCCCGCGTGTTATACTGACTTCAAGCATAGATCGGTCGGGGTTTGACATGGCAATGCAAGCTGAGCGCGCGATGACGGTCGCCGAGTATCTCGAATGGGAAGAGCGCCAGGAACTCAGACATGAGTATATTGACGGAGTGATCATCGAAATGAGCGGCGGAACGGGCGAGCACAGCGTGATTATTGGAAACATTCACGGACTTCTCTGGAATCATCTGAGCTTTCCTCTGTATACTGTGCACAGCAGCAACATGCGCGTCAAATTCAGCCCGTCGCGTTATGTCTATCCTGACTTGAGCGTCGTGCGCGGCGAAAGCATTTATGACGACGCGAGCCGCCTGAACCTGCTCAATCCAGTTTTCGTGGTCGAAGTCACTTCGCCATCCAGCTTGACGGTCGACCGCGTCGACAAGCTCGGCTATTACCTAGAAGTACCCTCGATCGAAGCCTACCTTATTGTTGACCAGGACCGCCCCCGCGCCGATCTTTACACGCGCGCGGATGAGGGCTGGCATGTTCGCGTGTTCGACCAGGCAGAGGACGTCATTCCGCTGCCCCTGCTGGATTGCGAACTGTCGCTGGCGCAGGTCTATCGCGGCATTGAATTAGGGGACGCATAGACGTCTCGCGCAAACCATTTTCTTTGCAATGAATTGAACGAGGTTTGACATGGCAATCCAAGCTGAGCGCGCGATGACGGTCGCCGAGTATCTCGAATGGGAAGAGCGCCAGGAACTCAGACATGAGTATATTGACGGAGTGATCATCGAAATGAGCGGCGGAACGGGCGAGCACAGCGTGATTATTGGAAACATTCACGGACTTCTCTGGAATCATCTGAGCTTTCCTCTGTATACTGTGCACAGCAGCAACATGCGCGTCAAATTCAGCCCGTCGCGTTATGTCTATCCTGACTTGAGCGTCGTGCGCGGCGAAAGCATTTATGACGACGCGAGCCGCCTGAACCTGCTCAATCCAGTTTTCGTGGTCGAAGTCACTTCGCCATCCAGCTTGACGGTCGACCGCGTCGACAAGCTCGGCTATTACCTAGAAGTACCCTCGATCGAAGCCTACCTTATTGTTGACCAGGACCGCCCCCGCGCCGATCTTTACACGCGAGCGGAAGAGGGTTGGCATGTTCGCGTTTTCGACCAGGCAGAGGACGTGATACCGCTGCCCCTGCTGGATTGCGAACTGTCGCTGGCGCAGGTCTATCGCGGCATAGAATTCGCCGAGACCTAGCGACCGCGCTATTTCAAATCGCGCCGATGCCAATCATCGGAGAACAAGTTGAAATCGACCTCGCGCTGAGGATACTCGGCGATGAGTTCTTCGTTGATGTCGACGCCGAGCCCGGGTTTATCCGGCAGCGAGAAGTAGCCATCGACGACTTGCGGCATGCCGATGCCGACCGCCTTCACTGGTGGATCGGCGAAGTCGTTGAAGTATTCCTGAATCTTGAAGTTGGGTGTGGTCGCCGCCACCGCCAGCGAGGCCAGCGTCGAGCAGGGCCCGCCGACATTGTGCGGCGCCACCAGCACGTAATACATCTCGGCTGTGCCCGCTAGTTTCTTCATGTTCATGATGCCGCCGAAGTGCGTAATATCGGTCTGAATGATATCGGCCGCGCCCAACTCAAACAGCTCGCGATATTCGTAGGACGTGTGGATGCGCTCGCCCGTCGCCACCGGGATGCCCAGCCCCAGCGCCACCTCGCGTACATCGCGCAGCGCCTTCATGTTCTCCGGCGGAACCGGCTCCTCCACCCAGCCGGGCCGATAGGCAGCCAGATCGCGGATGATCTCGACAGCGGTGACCGGATTGAAGCGCCCGTGCATCTCGATCAGCAGCTCGACATCTGGCCCGACCGCGTCGTACACCGCTTCCACCAGCGCGATCGAAAGCAACTTTTCTTCGCGCGTGAACTCGTAGAATCCGCTGCCGAAGGGATCAAACTTCAAGGCGCGGTAGCCCATGTCGACGACCTCTTTCGCCGCTGCGAACCAAGCCTCAGGCGTCCGTTCGACGCGATACCAGCCGTTGGCGTAGGCTTTGATCTTGTCGCGCATGGCGCCGCCCAGCAGCCGATAGACGGGCTGGTCCAAGGCCTTGCCGACGATATCCCAGCAGGCGATTTCAATCAGGGCGATACCGGTCATGGCGATCTCGCCAGCGCGCCCATAGGTCTCGCGCAACATGCGATAGGCCATCAACTCGGTGTTGAAGGGATCTTGACCAAGCACGAAGTCGGGCACGCTTTCATTCAGATAGCCGATCACCGGACCGACGCCGCCGACGGGTCTGGCCTCGGCCCAGCCGACCAAGCCGTCGTCCGTCTCCACCTTGACGAAGAGCAAATTCCGCCAGGGCGTGCCCATCACCATCGTGCTGACATTGCTGATTTTCATTATGTTTTTCCCGTATCTGTGTTTGATTCGCGGGCGACCCAATGGTGTCTGTTGAAAAACAGCCTTAAATGAAGTTAGTTGCCAGGAATCGGACAGCAA
>JAPOYS010000133.1 GCA_026706455.1 Chloroflexota bacterium
TGGAGACATAAACTACTCAAACAACCGCACTTTGACACACTACCGGACAAGCCTTGTAGGGGCGACATATCATGTCGCCCGCCGACACGAACCAAAAGGACGAGTCACCGCCTCGCCCCTACGAAATGTTGGCGGATCGCGCGCGCCGCGTTGCGCCAGGCCCATGGCTGTGGCAAGATAGGCGCATGAAGGCTCTCGTCACCGGCGCCACCGGCTTCCTCGGCTCGCATCTCGTCCGCGCGCTCAACGAGGCAGGCCATCAAGCGCGCGCCCTCTACCGCTCAGAGCGCAAACTTAGAATCCTGGACGGGCTCGATTTCGAAGCGGTCGCCGGCGATCTATCCGATGTCGCGCTGCTGGAAGAGGCCTGCGCCGATTGCGATGTCGTCTTTCATGCCGCCGCCAAAGCAGATTACTGGAAAGATGACGACCGCGACGCTCTCTGGCGCGTCAACGTGGACGGGACCCGCAATCTGCTGACCGCCGCGCGCGCCGCCCAGGTCGGCCGCGTTATCTTCACGAGCAGCGCCTCGACCATCGGCATCCGCCCCGGCGCTGACCCAGCAGACGAATCCGACGCCTTCAATTTGCCGCCCGAGCGCTTCTATTACGCCTACACCAAACATGAAGCGGAGAAACTGGCTGCCGAGTTTGTGGCTGGCGGGCTGGATGTCGTGGCTCTCAACCCGACCGTCATCATCGGTCCGGGCGATCTCAACGCGATCTCCGGCAGCTTCATCCTGGAGACGGCGCGCTGGCAGTGCTTGACGCCCATGTCATCGGGCGGGCTGGCCGTCATTGACGCGCGGGATGTGGCCCGCGCCCATCTCAGCGCCGTCGAGCATGGCCGCAGCGGCGAGCGCTATATTCTCAGCACTGCCAACCTCTCTTATCGCCAGTGGTTTCGGCTGATCGCGGGCGCTTGTGGCGTACGGCCGCCGATCTTCGCCACACCCGACTGGCTGCTGGAACCGACGGCGCGCCTCATCAATCTGCTGCGCGCGCTGGGGATCCAGACGCCGATGGATGCCGATCAGACGCGGCTCGGCAGCGCCCATGTCTACTTTGACGCGAGCAAAGCCCGGCGCGAGCTTTTCACGCCGCAGGTGGATATCGAGACCAGCCTGCGCGATACCTTCGCTTGGTATGAGCAGAATGGCTACATCCGCCGCGACCTGCTGACGCGCCTCATCGGCCTGGTCTAAACCGGCGCCAACTAACACGTCCAGTAGGGGCGACCCTTGGCTCGCCCCCGCTGCCCGCCAACACGTCCCGTAACAGACTAGTTTATGATTCAGGCGTCTCAGCGAAACGCCCCTACAGGTCTAGTTTTGCGCCGACTTCTGATCGCTCGCTAATGTGGGCGATAGGGCGCGTCGTCCAACCCGCCCACAAATTCGGGCAGGTTGCGCTGACCGAGCATTTGGCGGATGGCGTGCGCCTCGCCCAAGTGATACCAATAGTGGTAGATAACGCGCTGCGTCATCGTGCCGATCGATTCTTCCAGCGCCGCGCCCTTCCACTGGAAATGCTCTTGAAGCTTGTCCGTCGTCAGCGTGTCCAGAAAGGTATCCGCGTTCGCCGTCACCTCGCGCCAAGCCGCCCACATATCACCCAGTTTCGGCGTCGACGACGGGCAGCCGAAGGCGCAGATCTTCCGCAGCTCGGGCTGGATCACTTTTCCCTGGCCCAGGAAGACGAAGATGCGATTCTCATGTTCAGCCAGATGCCCGATCGTCCAACTGATGCAATTCATTTGCCCGTGGCGCACATAGGCGTCTGGCAGGCTCAAGCCGTCCAGGCAGCGCAGAAATTCGCCGCGCGTAAATCGAAGCTGCTCAACTAGGGGATGCGCCAAAGAACACTCTCCATTTGTCATCGTCCCAGTGCAGACAGAGAATAACGCGACTGAGACCCGAAAGCAAAGAACCAGCAGCCGGGTATCGACTGCGGGTTTGCCTTTGCGGTTGCGAGCAGCTCAACGGCGAAGGAAACGAGGATTTACCGCGCGCCCGGCGCCGCTCAATAACCCAGTTTCAGCGCCACCTCTTCCAGGCTCTCGGTGGGCCCTATCAGCGTGACTTCGTCATCAAGATGCAGATTGGTGTAACCATGCGGCACGATCGAATGCCCGCGCCGCACGATCGCCATTACAAGCACGTCATCCGGCAGAATCAGCTCGCGCAGATGCAAGCCATCGACGTTCGGATCGGTGATCGTCACCTGAATCACATCGTGATCGGGGTCGTCCTCGAAGACCATCGCCGCCAATTGTGGCGCGCGCACAAAATTATCCAGCAGGTGCACCATGGCGTTCGCCGGATCCAGCACATGCACGCCCAGCTCCCGGAACTGCTCCACCAGATTAAAGGTGTTGAGCCGCGCGATCTGCCGCGTGATGCCGAAGTCTTCGTAAAAGATCTGACAGAGCTTCAGGCTGTCGTCATCGCTCGGCAGCAGCGTCACCGCCACTTCGGTCTTCGGTTCAATGAGCGCGCGCACTTGCTCGGCCGAAATTTTCGGCAGCCAGTGCTCATGCCGCAGCCCATCGGAGGCTTCCGCCAGGGATACGTGCGACTGATCGATATCGAGCAGCTTGACCCGCCAGCCATGCGCCAGAAGCCGCTCCGCCAGTTGCCGCGACTGATTCTCGATGCCGACGATGACCACATCGAGGATCTCGTCGTCGGCGATGTCCTTGGGCAGATGCGACTCGCCGACCAGCCGAATGGCGAACTTGAAGAAGGGCGGTCCCGCCAATTGGCTCAGGACGATTGCAGCCACCATCAGCGTCGCGAATTCATTCCCCAACTCGGGGAATTCAATTGCCACTTCTTTTGCCAGGCCCAGCCCGACGCCGGCTTGCGTGATATAAGCCATCCAGGTTAGGCGATTGAATTGCGGTGGATCGCCAGCGAGCGTACCGCCGATATAGCCGCCGACAAACAACGCCAGCAGACGCACGGCGAAGATCACCAGCGTAATGGGCAATAAGGCTTGCAGCACGCCCAAATCCAGCGATTGGCCGATGAGGGTGAAGAAGATCACGAATATCGGCATCTCCACCCGGTGCAGCAAATGACGCAGTTCCGTCCGATACGGCGTTCGGTTCGTGATCCAGAAACTGGCGACCATGCAGATAAGCAGCGGCTCGAATAGCAATTCGAATTCGAAATGGTCGTGGCTGTACTCGCGCACTTCGGCTGTCAGCGCAAAGACCAGATAGCCGATCAACAGCAACAGCGGAATCTTAAGCCAATCCTCCCAGTGATTGCGCAAAATCAGCGCCATGAGCTGAGCGACAAGTACGCCAAAGCCGACCGAAGCCAGAACCTCAAAAAACACCAGGATGATGAAGCCGAGGTCAAAGGCGCGGCCCTTCAGCAGAGTCGCGGCGATTGAGGTGCTCATGGCAAAGAGCACGACGATCAGCACGTCCTTGACCAAGGTCACGCCCAGCACGCCTTTGGTGAAGGGACCGCGCGCGCGCATCTCATTGATGATGGCGATGGCGGACGAGGGCGACCGCGCCGCCAGTATCGTGCCCGCCAGCAGCGAGACCGCGACCCGGCCCGCCGGCGTCAGGCTCTGCATGAAGGGAATGTAGTCGGCCAATAGGAAGATCAAAGCCCCGCAGAAAATGTAAACGGAGGCGATTTGCGTCAGCGTGTTCCAGGCGATGCTGCGGAAGCGGCCCCGCAGTTCGTCCAGCGCCATCTCGCTGCCAGCGGCGAAAGCGATGAAGGCCAGCGACATCTCATCGAGAAAACGCAGCGATTCGACGCTCGCCACATCCATGAATTGCAGGATGAAGGGACCAGCCAGCAGCCCAGCCAGCAGGTATCCGCTGATGAGCGGCAGATGCAGGCGCGTCGCCAGGCGGCCGATTTGATAAGCCGAAAAAGTGATAAAGGCGAAACTCGCCAGGGAAAACGCTAGCGGTCCGTAATCCACGCAGTTGTCCTAACCAGAGATTGAGTGAAGGCCGCGCTCAATGCAACGGGCGTATTTTAGCAGCAACCTTGTGAGTGTACAGTCTGTGCGGATGACGGGGCGGGCTCGGCGCTAGGCGTCGCCGGCCGCGCTTGTAAACTGCTTTTCCAAATCCACGGCCAGCCGGCCCATGAGCAAAACGGTTTGCCTTATGTCAGACGGCGTCGTGCGCGGATTGATCGTAACCAGACGCATGACTGTTTTCCCGCGCAGCTTTGTGTGGGAAGCAAAGGCAAATCCATTCGCCGCCATGGCGCCCATCAGCGCTTCCGTCACCCGATCGGCCAGCGCTTCGTCATGGTCGCGCGGCTTGTAGCGAAAGGTAACAATCGCCATTTGCGCCGGGGTGACAATCTCCCAATAGCCCGCATCGCGCAAGAGCGATTCCGCTAGTTCGGCCATTCGGAATCCCTGTTCAATCGCTCGCCGCATGGCGCCCAGGCCAAATACCTTCAGACTCATCCAAAACTTCAAGGCGCGAAAATAACGCGTTAGCTGTATGCCTTGATACATGAAGTTTAGCTCTTCGCCAACTTCCTCTTTACTGTGCTCTTCCGCATCCGTGAGAAAATGCGCCGTTTCTTTGAAGGCAGCGCTTAGCCAATGACGATCGCGCACCAGCAAGGCGCTGCATTCCACGGGTTGGAAGAGCCACTTGTGCGCGTCCCAGGTCAGCGAATGCACGCGCTCAATGCCAACCAATTCCATTTTTCTATGTTCGGTCAAGCAAGCGGACGCGCCATAAGCGCCATCAACATGCAGCCAAAGGTCTTCTCGCTCGCATAAATCCGCCAGATCGTTCAGCGGATCCACCGCGCCCGTGTTGGTCGTGCCCGCGGTCGCCGCGACACAGAAGGGCCGTTTGCCCGCCGCTCTGTCTTCCGCAATCGCCCGTTCAAGATCCGCCACCGGAAGCCGAAAATCCTCATCAGACGGTATTTCGCGCAGTTGTTCAGGCGCAAACCCGAGAATTCTCAAACCACGGGAGATGACGAAGTGCGTCTGATCCGAGCAATAAATGACGGCGCCACGCATATCGTCCTGTATTTGGATGCGCCGCGCCACCGCCAGACCCGATAGATTGGCGACCGAGCCGCCGCTTACAAACAGACCGCCCGCTTCGCCCGGCAGCCCGCATAGCTGGCGCAGCCAATTGATGGCCAGCTTCTCGACCACCGCGGCGCCTGTCCCGAGCGGATACAGTGAGTTGAAAATGTTGTAACCCGATGCCAGCGCATCGGCCATGGCGCCGACAAAGTTGCTGGAGGATGGGATGTACGCGAAGAAACGCGGATGATCCAGATGGTCGACGGTCGTCAGCACCTGTCGCTCGAACTGTTCCAGTACATCTTGCCAATCCGACCCCGCCTCCGGCAGCGGTTCATTCAAGATTTCGTCGAATGTTACTTGATCCAGCGCGCGCGTCACCGGAAATTGGGCTTGCGCCCCGGTATAATCGACCAGCATGTCAATGATGCGGTATCCCATCTCGCGCATCTGCTCCGGGCTGAGCTTGATTTGGTCGCGCGGGCTTGCATGGCTCATACGGATCCCCTTCCATAGACAGATGCTGGACGCTGGTCATTATAAAATCGCAAACAGTACATAACAACTCGATCGACCTTAGCTGGCTATCCCGATGCAGGCAAGTCTCTATGCGCCGCTTCCAGCTCAATAGCCAATTGCGTCATGAGCGCAACGGTATTCTCCAAATCAGCAGCCGTCGTGCGCGGATTATTGCAGCACATGCGCAGGACGGAGCGGCCGCGCAGCCGCGTCCCCGACGCGAAGGCGAAGCCATCATCCAAGAGCCGACCCACCAGGTCATGCGTCACAGGCTCGGCTAGCGCTTCGTCGCCCTTCGTCGGCTTATAGCGAAAGGTGACGACCGCCATCTGCGCCGGCGTGACGATCTCCCAGCAGCCGGCTGCGCGCAGCAGCTTCTCCGCCAGTTCCGCGTTGGCGAAGCCAGCCGCAATGGCGTCGCTGATGGCGTCCAGCCCAAATACCTTGAAGCTCATCCACAGCTTCAGCGCCCGAAACTGCCGCGTCAGTTGGATTCCCTGTAGCATGAAGTTGCGCTCCTCGCCGTCGCTGCGCATATCCTTGAGGTATTCCGGCGTCTCGCCAAATGTTTGGCTGAGCCAGCGGCGATCCCGCACCAGCACAACGCCGCATTCAATCGGCTGAAACAGCCACTTATGCGCATCCAGCGCCAGCGAGTGAACGCGGCTCAAGCCCGCCAGCGACCGCGCGCCTCTCTCGGTTAGAATGGCCGGCGCTCCATAGGCGCCATCCACATGCAGCCACAAGCCCTCGCGCTCGCAAAGATCCGCCAAGTCATCAAGCGGGTCCACCGCGCCCGTATTCGTTGTGCCGGCGCTGGCGATGACGCAGTAGGGCTTCCTGCCCGCCGCCCGATCTTGCTCAATGGCAGCGCGCAATCGCGGCAGCGAGAGCCGAAAATCATCATCAGACGGAATCTTGCGCAGCTGCTCGCGCCTGAACCCGAGCAAACGCAGCCCGCGAGACACGGCAAAATGTACCTGGTCCGAACAGTAGGCGGCTGCCCCCTCGATATCGCCCGCCAGCCGAATCTCGCGCGCCACCGCCAGCGCCGTCAGATTGGCGACCGAGCCGCCGCTGACGAAGGCGCCACCCGCCTGGGCCGGCAAGCCGAATAGCTGCCGCAGCCAATCCACTGTCAGCCGCTCGATCTGCGCGGCGCCCGGTCCCTGCAGCCAGACCGCGTTGAATATGTTGAAACCGGCCGCCAGCGCGTCAGCCAGCACGCCGACGAAATTGTTGGCCAGCGGGATATAGGCGAAGAAGCGCGGGTGGTCGACGCGATTCGATGTGTCGACTACCAGGCGCTCAAATTGCTGAAGGACTTCGGTCCAGGGTCTGCCCGCGCGCGGCAAGGGCTCCGCCAATATCGCGTCCAGCGCGTCGAAATCCAGCTTCTCAGCCACCGGTCGCTCCGCCCGGCTTTCGTAGTAATCAACCAGCATATCGATGACACGGTAGCCCATCGCCCGCATCTCGTCGCCGCTGAATTCCAGCGCTTTACCTTGGCTCATCCGCCATCCATCCCCGGCTGTAGGGGCGAGCTATCAGGTCGCCCGAAGTTCACGACCGGCTAAACAATCGCCTTCAGCGCAATTACGACTAACACTGCCAGCGCGGCCCGGTTTAGCAACTGCTTGCTGAAGCGATCGCCGATGCGAACGCCGATGGTCGTGCCCATATAAATCAGCGGCGATAGCGCCACTGCCAGCAAGATGATATCAAGGCTCATCGTCTGCGCCAGGAACAGCAGCAGCAGCACTTGCACGGGCGCGTTGAATAAAAAAAGCGTCAGGGTGAAGGCGCGCGCCTCTCGCGCCTCATAATCGCGCATCGTCATCCACAGCACCAGCGGCGGACCGCCCATCGCCACCAGCCCCTGCAAGATGCCGCTGACGCTGAAAGCCGCGATCGAGGCGGCTAGCGGCGGGTCGCGCTCGACGATCTTGCCCGCGGCCAGGCGCGCGGCCGCGCCAAGCAGAACCAGGACGCCCACCAGCCGCTTGACCCCGTCTGTATCCATCGTCTCGACATTCAGCAGCAGCAAGACGCCAATGGCGACGGTCAGGAAGCGCACGATCGCCGCCAATTTGACATCGCGCCAGGGGATATGCGCCCGCAACTGCCAGGCGCCAAACATCACCTGAATGCCGATTGACAGCGTGGTCAGCGCCACCGTTTGCGCCAGGCTGAAGCCGGCTTCCACCAAGAGCGGCACCGCGATTAAGCCTAAGGCGAAGCCAAGCGCGCCTTGCGCCAGGCTGCCACAGAACATGATGAAGCCCGCCAAAATCAACGGCATTGCGCTCCCGCTCCCGCTCCCGCGCCCTCCGCCGCAGTGTCACACAGTCTGTCGCATTCGACAAGGTTAGCCCCGCCAGCGCGCCGGTGCATACAGTCGGATTGACGGGTCGCGACCTGCGCCGCTGCTGATACCTGTCGCCTTCAATCGCGTATATGTCTGTAGCGCCGCGCAAGTGTCGGAGCAGACTAATGCAGGTTCGCGCGTTCGGCGCTACAATCGCCTTATGCCAAGACGAAAGGAGCGGGCTCGGGCAGCGGCATTCGGACTGCCGGCCCCACCGCCACTATGGACAAGCGCGCAGTTGGCGAGCTAACAGTAAACGAACTTGAAGAGATTATCCGGCGCGCGGTCAAGAACTCGGTGGCTGAGGCGATGCTGGAACTCGCGCTCGAGGTGGATGTAGAGGCGCAGGTGGCCTACGAAGCCGAGATCAATGAGTTGCTCCGCGGCGAATTGCAAGCCTGCAATGCGACCGGCGAGTTGGCGCATTCAGCCGCGGACAAAGTGGACGACTGAGTTCATCTGGCAGCAGTAGAAAGGATAAATATGCAGGTCTGGGACGCCATTCAAAGCAAGCGAGCTATACGCGAGTTTCGCGCTGAAGCGCTGGCGAGCGGCCATATCGAGCGCATCCTCAACGCGGGGCGGCGCTCGCAGAGTTCCAAGAACAGCCAGCCCTGGCACTTCATCGCGGTGCAGGACCAAGCGCTCCTGGCGCAGCTCGCCAAGACCGGCGCCGGCATGGGGCATGTGGCCGGCTGCGCGCTCTGCGTCGTCATCGTCGTGCCGACGGAAAACGAGCGCACGCTCTGGCATTTCTTCGATTCCGGTCAGAGCGCCGCTTATATGCAATTGGCCGCCACCGAGATCGGCGTCGGCTCCTGCCTCGGCACGATCTACGAGCCGGAAGCGGCCGCCGCGCTGCTGGGCATCCCGGTCGGATTCCAGACTCGACTGGTGATCTCCTTTGGTTATCCCGCGGATGCGACTCAAGCGAAGCAGCCGCTCAGGGCGGGCGGCCGCCGCCTCTTTGACGATGTCGTGCATTGGGAGACCTGGTAAGCCAGTCCGAGCGCAGCCTGTAGGGACAGAAACGCATGACCGAGCTTGAGCTCAAGACCGAGGCGAGGGCGGCGACGCCTGCAGCCGACCTGCGAATCCGCCCGCGCCGCCTGCGTTTATCGCCCGCTCTGCGGCGGATGGCGCGCGAAACTGCGCTGGCTCCGGACGATTTCGTCTACCCGCTCTTCGTCCGCTACGGCCGCGATCTGGAAATTCCGATACGCTCCATGCCCGGGCAATCCCAGCTGTCGGTCGACAAGCTGGCGGAAGAGGCGCGGGAAATCGCCGCGCTGGGCATTCCCGCCGTCATCCTCTTCGGCATCCCTGAACGCAAGGATTGGCGTGGCAGCGACAACTGCAGCGCCGACGGCATCGTGCCGCGCGCCATCCGCGCCATCAAAGACGCCGCGCCCGAGCTCGTCGTCATCTCCGATATGTGCTTCTGCGAATACACCGACCACGGGCATTGCGGCCTTATCAACGCGCCGGAGAATCCGTATTTCGACCCGGCCTTGCCCCTCGGTTATTTGCTCAACGATCCCACGCTTGAACTGCTGGCTCGCGCTTCGGTCGCGCATGCCCGCGCCGGCGCCGATATGATCGCGCCCTCCGGCATGATCGACGGCATGGTCGCCGGCATTCGCGCGGCCCTTGACGACGGCGGCTTCGCCCAGGTCGCCCTGATGAGCTACGCCGCCAAATACGCCAGCGTTTTCTATGGACCCTTCCGCGATGCCGCCCACAGCGCGCCCGGCTTCGGCGATCGCAAACAGTATCAGCTCGACCCGGCCAATCGCCGTGAAGCGCTGAAGGAGATCGCGCTGGACGCGGAGCAGGGCGCCGACATCCTGCTGGTGAAACCGGCGCTGCCCAGCCTGGATATCCTGCGCGAAACGCGTCTTCGCTTTGATCTGCCCCTGGCCGCTTATCAGGTCAGCGGCGAATACGCCATGATTCAGGCGGCTTCGCGTCATGGCTGGCTCGATCTGGAGCGGGCGGCGCTGGAGAGCCTCATCTGCATAAAACGCGCCGGCGCCGACTTCATCCTGACCTACTTTGCCAAAGACGCCGTCAGATGGCTCGAGGGCAGCTGAGCCGATTGATGCCCCTTTTTCGCGCTTGTCGCAACCACATCCACTTCTTCATCATCATGCCGCTGCTCATCATCGTGATGACCTGGCCCGCGATCACGCATGGTTTCGACGCCAATATCATCGCCTTACCCACACGAAACTTCGATGTCTTTCAAAAGCTATGGGACGTCTGGCACCTGGAACAATTTCTGGCTGGACGCGCGAGCTTCTTTCATACGGACGCCATGTTTTATCCATTGGGAGTGTCGCTCGCCTTCGAAAACTTCAGCTTGCCACACATGCTTTCCGTCAGCCTTTTGCGGACCGTCCTGCCGACAACGCAGGCTTATACCCTAACCTACCTTTTGATCGTCTTCACTGTGGCGCTAAGCGCCTACCTTTATTTGAATTATCTGCTGCGCGATCGCTGGCTGGCGACCTTCGGCGCGATTGTCTTTGGGCTGAGCCAGCACGTCATCACCCATGCCGCTCAGCCTGACGTCAATTTCATAATCAGCCTGCCGCTGACTGCCTATTTCTTTCAGCGCGCCCTGCACGAGGGGCGGCGCAAGCATCTCGTTTTCTGCGGCTTTACGGTCGGTTTCACCGCCTACATGAGCGTCTATATCTTTATCTGCGTCCTCATCACCCTGGCTCTAATGATTCTGGGCTACGCGGTCGGTCGCTGGCGTGAACGCCGCTTCTGGCGCTGGATGCTCTCGCTCGGCTTGATCATTGGCCTGCTAAGCGCCGCCAGGCTCGCGCCCATGCTCGCCGACGCCGGCGAGTTGGAAACCGCCCTCGACAAAACCAACGCCACTGAATATGGCACCGATCTGCTCTCATACTTTATCAATCACCGGCACCCGCTGACGACGCCCATACTTAAATCGCTTTTTCAGGCGGATTCGACTCTTTACGCGCCCCGCGCCAGTTACCTGGGCTACCTGCCGCTGGCGCTAATCTTCATCGGCTTGTCCCGAGCCGACTGCCGCCGGGAAATGCTGCCCTGGCTGGCGCTCGCTCTGCCTTTTCTGCTCTTGCGCCTCGGCTCAGTCTTGACGATCGACGGCCAGGACTACGCCAATATCGTCTTGCCCAAATCACTCCTGAATGATCTCCTGCCGGCCATCTTCCAGCCGTTCCATACGCCAAATCACTTTCACATGGGCTTTCTGCTACCCTTTGCTGTCCTGACCTGTTACGGTCTGAAAGCGATTTTGCGCTTGCGTCCGCGGAAGCAGCGGCGCTTGATCACGCTGGCTCTCATCGCCTTAGTCTCGTTTGAGTACTATGAGACAGCGGCGCCCAGAATCATTCCCGAGCGGCAGCTGGACTTCATTGAATGGCTGCGGAGGGAAAGCGCCGAAGTGACGCCCCGACTGATCAACTTGCCCATGGGCAGACAACATGCAAAATACTACGGCTACTATCAAACGCTCACCGGCTTCCCGCAGGTGGAAGGGTTAAGCGGGCGAACGCCGCCGACAGCCTACCGCTACATCAAGAGCAATCTCTTGCTCGAAGCCTGGAATCGCGGCGTCGGCGTTCATTGCTTTCCGCCGTTGCGCGCCGAATACATCGCCGCCTTGGACGCGCTGCGGAGCGACGGCTTCACGCACGTCATCTGGCACCATGAGTTGTTCTACTGGCGCGCGCCGCGCATCGCCACCAGTTTCATTGACGCGCCGGCCTCTTACAGCGATGACTTCGTGGACATCTACCACTTGGATGACCTGCGCCAAAGCTGTGATCAGTCGACACTGGTCTATCCCCAAGCGCGGGAGGAATTGCAAGGACTGAAGACATCGCCCGCGATCATACCAGAGAGCGGCTCGGCGATTTTAAGCATTCGCGCTGGGGACGATGCGGCGCAGGCGCCCGGCGAGCTTGGCGCCGCTGCCCTCTTTGATTTGCATGAATTCTCGTCTTTGGCGCTGCGAGATGGCGCGATCATGGCGCGAAACGAGAGAGGCGAGGTTGTAGCTGGGATCGACCAGCTGCTCGCGGACCTAAGCGTGATTCTCCTGGTGTATGATCCGCGGACGGCAAATCCGGCCTCGGTTCGCGCCTACCGCGCCTGGCTCGCGTCCAACTTTGATTCTTGCCAGCGCCTGACCGAAACGGACGAGACCGTCATCGAGTATTTTTTGCGCTCCGCTTTCCCTTGCCAACTGGCAATTGCAGCCGAGCCCCAGGCGGTTCTCTATGCCAACGGCGCCCAGCTGGGCAATCTGCAGGTCGATTTTGACGGAGGCAACCTGGATATATATCTGCTGTGGACGCGCTTGCCAGTCGAGCCTCATGCCGTCTCATTCCAGTTATTCGACGCTGACGGCGCCAAAGCCATGGGGAAGGACTTCGTTATCGGTCAGGAGCCGCTGGCTCGCTACCGTATTGATGCGTCATCCTTGCCGCCGGGGGATTATCAGGTGAAGATGATCGTGTATAACTATGAAACAGGCGCCAGCGTGGCGGGCGCGCTAAGCGCTGGTGGCGCCAGTTTCGAACGCGAATTGGCGCTTGGCCCCTTGACAAAAAGCTAATGTAGCCGGAGCGACTGAGATTCGGATCCCCGACACAGACCTTTGGAAGCCGATACCGACGCGCTGCCGACGACGCATTGAAAGCGGCTCTATCTATACTCGAACACGGCAAATCAGTGGCTGCCTGGTGAGATATGAGCATCCTTAACGGCTTGCGCAAACATTGGCTCTTCTGTCTGGGTTTTCCCCTTTTGCTTGTCGTCATGTCCTGGCCGACCGTCGTCTATGTTTTCGACGCCAATGTCTTCTGGTTGCCGACCACCAATAAAGACGCCTGGATGAAATTCTGGGATGCCTGGTATCTGCGCTTCATCGCTGCCGACCCGGTCCACTATCTCTTCACCGATATGCTCTTTCATCCAAAGGGGCTCTCGCTGGTCTATCACAATTTCAGTTTTCCCCACATGTTGCTCTTCAGCGCTCTGCAAAACATCATGCCGGCGTCGAACGCCTTTAACTTGTGCTTCCTCATTATCATTGGTCTGAATGGCGCCGCGGCCTATACATATATCAATTACCGCTTTCACGAGCCCTTGCTCGGTTTGTTTGGCGCGCTGGTCTTTGCCCTGAGTCCCTTTGTTCTCAGCCAGCCGCATCATCCCGATGTCATTTTCATCGCGGTTGTGCCGCTCTCCCTGTATTGTCTTGAGCGCGGCGTCGGCGAGCGGCGCTGGCTTTACATCGGACTCGCCGGATTCTTCATCGCCTCCAGCCTCTTCATCGGCATGTACATCTACGTTTGCCTCGTCATCACCACGGCGCTCTTCTTGCTATTTTATGCGGCGCGCCTATGGTCCAGCCCGGCTTTCTGGCGGCGAGTGTTTCTGCTGGCGCTCATCGTTGGGATCGTCAGCCTTGCGCGCGTGTACCCGCTGATAGAAAATAGCGCGAGTTTCACCGACGCGCTGGACAAGCCGGGCGGCGACGAGTGGAACACCGATTTGGTCGCCAGCTTCGTCAACTGGTCGCATCCGCTGGCGCCGACGCCATCGGAGGACGAGGCTCGCCAAGCCCGCCAATACCTCGATAGCAGCGTCTATCTCGGCTACCTGCCGCTAGTGTTAATCGGCGCGGGCTTGCTTCGAGGCGCGGATCGCCGGGTGATGGCGCCCTGGCTGTTGCTGTTGCTGGTCTTCTTTGTGCTGCGTCTCGGCTCGGTATTGCAGGTGGGGGGCCAACGATACGATTGGTTCATCTTGCCCAAGCACTTCCTCGACCAACTGCTTCCCACAATCTTCAAACCATTTTGGGATACATCGCTGTTTCACATTGGGGCGGCTCTGCCCCTGGCTCTGCTCGCATGCTACGGCGCCCGGTCGCTGCTGCGGCGGCTGCCAGCGAAGATGCATGTCCCCCTTCTGATCTTTGCGCTGCTCTTCACCGCTTTCGAATTCTGGCGGGTTATCAGCCCGCAGGTCAAGCCGGATGACGCGCTGCGCTTTCTGGCTCGGCTGCGCGCGGAAGAAGATCAAGACCAGATTCGCTTAATTCATCTGCCAATGGGCCGGCATGATTCCAAGGTCTATGGATACTACCAGTCCCTCACCGGTTATCCCCATGTTGAGGGGCTCGCCAGCCGCACGCCGCCAAGCGCTTACGACTACATCAATGAGAATTTGCTTCTGAAGAATTGGCGCCGCTATGCGCCCGTCATCTGTCTGCCAGCGAACCGCGATCGCTATCTTGCCGCCCAAGAGCAGCTTCTCGCCGACGGCTTCACGCATATCGTCTTTCATCACCAGCGCGCGTCAACCAAGCCCATGTCGCTTAGCTTCATAAGCCTGCCGCCCGCATACGAAGACGCCTTTGCGCGCATCTACCATGTCAGGCAATTGGCGGAGGCCTGCGCCATCGATTCAATTCCGCTTCCAGATGCCTTCTCATACATAGGCGAGCTGGCGCAGTCGGAGGCGCTCATCGCCGACGAAGGCATTTCGATCCTGAGCTTTCATCCGTTTGAAAGCCTCGACGATGAAAGCCTGCGCTACCTGACAGCCGTATTTGAATCTTGGAAGAGCTTCGAGCACGTCGTCTTGCGAGACGGGCAGCTCCAGGCGCAAAGCCTCAACGCCGATAGGCAAGATCTGTCGCGATGGCTGGCTGGCGGTCAGTTGCTCGTCTTGACATACGACCCCAGCCAGGCCAAATCGGAAGCATTCCAATCGCTCACGACGGCGCTGGCTGCCGACTTCCGCCGCTGCCAGCAAATCGTCGAGACGGCCGGTGCCGCCTATTACTACGTTCGCAAGGACTTCGCCTGCGAATTGTTATCGTCCGCGAACAAGTTTGCGGCAACCTACGACAACGGGCTTCGGCTGGCCAACCTGCTTTATGACTACGATCGCGCGACATTGAAAATCGATCTATGGTGGACGGATAAACCGAGCGAGGCTCATGCCGTGTCGATCCAGATATTTGATGCCGAAGACAACAAGGTCGCTGGCAAAGATTTCACTGTAGGCGTCGAGCCGCTCGCCAGATACCAGGTTGATCTTTCAACGCTCGAAGACGGCGACTACATCGCCAAGCTGATCGTCTATAATTACGAGACGCGCGCCAGCGTAGCGGGCCTCATCGCCAAAACACAGACGCGCTTCGAGCGCGAACTTGAGATTGGCGCGTTCACGATCGAGTAGACCGGTTCAGCCGAGCGCGCGTTCCCGCTGGCTTTCGCGCGCCTTTTCCACCAGCGCGTCGAAGAGCGCCTGCTGAGACGGGTCGCGCGCAGCCGTCACTTCCGGATGCCATTGCACCGCGATCAGCCAGGCATGTCCCGGGCATTCCAGCGCCTCGATGATGCCATCGGCCGCCCACGCCGCCACGCACAAGCCCGTCGCCACATCCTTGACCGCCTGGTGATGCCCGGAAGATGTTCGCAGTTCGGTGGCGCCCATCACCTCGGCGATCAAGCTGTCGCCCCGCGCGCGCACTTCTTGCATCGCCCACAAGCCCGCTTCGTTCCGGTGGATGTCCTCATCGCGGATATCCGGGATATGCTCGTGCAGCGTCCCCCCAGCGGCGACATTCAGCACCTGCAGACCGCGGCAAATGCAGAGCAACGGCGTCTCTCCCTCGTCCAGGAGCTGCCGAACCAGGCTCAATTCGCTGTGGTCGCGTTCGGCGTCAGCCGGCAAAACATGCGGATTCCGGCGATCGCCGCCATAATGCGCGGGATCGATATCGGTGCCGCCGCTGACGATCACGCCGTCCAACAGCGGCAGCGTCTCGCCCCATTCATTCTCGCCCGGCGGGATGAGCAATGGCAAGCCGCCCGCCCGCCGCACCGCGTCCACATAGGGCGCCGGCGCGCTGTAAAACTCAGCGTAATGGCGTGATCTAATATAGCCTTCGCTGCGTCCGCCCGTTGTAATCCCGATGACAGGCTTTCTCATTCGCGCATCCTCAATCTCGTTTCAACATTCGCTATCGTGCAACTATAAACCGGCCGCGCCCGCTCTCGCAAGCGCCAGCAGCGCAACCGGCCGCGCCAGGCATCGTAGCAGTCAATGATGAATCGCTTCCAGCCATTGCCGCGCCTATATCCCTTTCATGCGCCGCCCACGTCGCTTACACTAAAGGCTTGTCCGCCGAATTGTTTCTCGAATGGAAAGGGCCGAAGCGCTGGCTCATCCAGCAGAAATATGAGCGCAAGCATTGCAATAATCGCCAGATATTCGCTAATTCGTGCTGCTTAGCTCTTTCTTTACCGTTGTGAAAGAGAGCTGGGAGCTTAGGGGCAGCCATGACCCATCGCCTGCGATTTTACCTTACGTACGCCAGCCGCAATATCAGCCGCGGCGGCCGCTGGACGATGCTCGCGATCCTCTGCATCACCGCCGGCGTCGCCACCGTCGTCGCCCTGCGCACGCTGGGCTTGGCTGTCGGCGATACCTTGACCAGCAATGTGCGCCTGGAACTCAAAGGCGACCTGCTGATTCGCAACGACAGCATCTTCGGCGGCTTCGGCAGCAACGATCCCAAGAGCTTTAGGCCGGATGAGCTCGCCGCGCTCCTGGCTTGGGCGGAGGCGAAAGGCGCGCGGACAACCGCCTATATGAGCGGGCGCAACATGCAGATCACCAAAGCCGATGGCGCGGGATTCGGGCGGCCCAGCTTCATCGGCGCCAACTTCATCGATCCGCGCTCCTACCCGCCAACGCACATAATCCGCGCGCTTGATCCGCCGGACGCGGCGCTTTCCGATCTCTTCACGGGCGGCAACGAGGTCGTCATAAGCGACAATCTGGCGGCGCAAAGCGATATCGCCCTGGGCGACCAGGTGCGCGTCAGCGGCACGCAGGACCTTTTCACCGTGCGCGGCATTGTGTCTGTCGCCGAGGAGAGCAGCGTCACCAACTTCCTCAACGCCTTTTTCGGATTCGCCTATTTCGAGCTCTCCAATGCCCGCTCGGTCATTGACGCGGATTTCGCCCCCAACCGAGTCGGCGTCCTCTTTCCTGATGAGGCGAGCGACGAGCAACTCGCGCAGTACAGCGCCGAGATCGAGGCGCTTGTGCCCGGTGTAAACACAACGGTCGTCTCCGATTTCCTGGAACGCTACGAGGTGATCTCGCAGTATCTGAGCGACTTCGTCGTTGTGATGGGCTTGGGCGCCTTGCTGATTGGCGGGGTCGGCATCATGAATACGATGCTCGTCCTTGTGCGGCGCCGCACGGGTGAAATCGCCGCGGTCAAGACCTTCGGCTTGCGCGGAAGCCAGGTTGCCGCCCTCTTCCTCACCGAAGGCTTGTTGCTTGGCTTCATCGGCAGCGCGCTCGGCATCCTCGTTGGCATCGGCTTAAGCCTCATCGTCAACCAATACGGCTCGGTCGCCCTGCGGCAAGCGCTGATCTGGAAGATTTACCCGGAAGCGCTGGTCTTCGGCTTCGCGCTCGGCATGGTCGTCACGGCGATTTTCGGCGTCGCCCCCATCCTGACCGCCGTCAAAGTGCGCCCCAGCATTATCCTGCGCCCCAATGAAAACCATCTGGTCGCCCTCGGCCTCCTGCAATCCATCGCTCTGCTCGTCTTCGTCACCATTTGCCTGGGTTTGGTCGTCGGTCAGATCCTGCGCCCATCGCTGGAATTGACGGCGAACCGCCTGGCTGAAATCGCCGCGCGCGCTGACGAGGCGGGGACTGCTGACAGCAGCCGCGAGTTCGAGAACGGCCGCGGGTTTGGGCCGCCCTCCGAATTGGACGCGCAGCCATTGCCCTCGCCTTACCTGATCGGCGTGCTCGGCGTCGGCGCGACCTTCGCCATCTTCCTCCTGCTGATCGCCCTTCTCTGGCTGCTGATCTTCTTGATTGGCAAGCTGCCGTCTCTAGGAATGGTCACCTGGCGGCTGGCGCTGCGCAACCTGTCCACCAACCGAATCCGCACCGCCATCACCCTGCTGGCTTTGAGCGCCGGCATGTTCGCGTTGAGCAGCATCACCTTCGTCGGCGAGGGCACGCGCGAGCTGCTCAACCTGCAATTGAGCCGGGCATTCGGCGGCAATGTGCTCGTCTTTCCTTTCCCGGGCCTGCCGTCGGCGCTCGTCACACGCGGGATCGACGGCGCCCTGCAAGATGTGGCGATCGACTACCGGACGACAATATCGAGCTATGCAGTGGCGGCAGCGGCTGTCAACGGCGAAAGCGTCACTGTAGAGGAGCAGCTTGAAATCACGGTTTGGGAATCGGATAAACCGGATATCTACAGCGGGCAGGGACCCGTGCAGGCGGGGCGCATGCTCACGCTCGCCGATCGCGGTCAGCCGCTTATCGTCCTGCCTTACGCCTTTGCTGAAAAGCTTCAAATCAAGGTCGGCGATCGCATCACGCTGGCGGAGGCTGATGGCGCGGCTCTGCAAGTCTTGGGGATTTTCAGCCAGTCGCAGGGTCCGGTCGCCTTTGGCGGCGCCAGCGCCGTTGTCTCGCCCGATGTCTTGCCCGCTTCAATCGCCTCCGATTTCACGCTCTACACTTACCAGGTCCCGCAGGCTGATCTCAATCGCGCGCTGGCTGAGCTGTCCGCGCTGATCTTCGCCCTGGCCATCGACGTGCAATTCATCGACGGTTTGATTGGTCGCCTAGTCGATCAATTCGCCGCCATCCCAACCATCGTCGGCTTGCTTTCTCTCTTCGCCGCCGCCGTCATCATGGCTAACACGGTCGCGCTTTCCACCCTGGAGCGCCGCCGCCAGATTGGCATCCTCAAGGCGATCGGGCTAAAGCCGCGGCGCGTCCTGGCGGTGATGTTCATCGAATCAAGTCTGGTCGGTTTGTTGAGCGCGCTCATCGGCATTGGTCTTAGCGCGCTGCTGATCAGCCTGCTCTCAGCCGCCGGCGGCATCGCCATCCCCTTGCCGACGGATGCTCGCCTTACAGCCGGCGCCCTCCTGATCGCCTCGCTGCTAATCGGCTGGCTCGCCACTTTCCTCAGCGCCCGCGTCGCTCTCAAAGAGCGGGTCATGAACGTGCTGCGCTACGACTAGCCGAGCTGCGCCGCGCGACGTTCTGGCTTAGCGGCAGACCTCAACTCGACATCGCCCATCGCTCATCGTACGGGCGATCTCGTAGGGAAGGCGTCGGTTGCCTTGTGCTTTCGGCATACAGCGCGATTCAGCTTGTGGCAAGCGCAATCAGCATCTCGCCATGATTGCCTAGCAGCCTAAGCTATGCTATATTGAGCGAAGCGAATCGCCATTGAATCATAGACGCGCGCCGGCTTATTGCAGGAGATTTATCATGCCGCAAAATCCACGGAATCAAGAAGGGCAGGGTTTGGTCGAATACGCATTGATCCTTGTACTGGTCGCCGTAGTGGTCATCGTGATCCTCGCGCTGCTGGGTCCCGCAATCGGCAACATTTTCACCAATATCATCAACACGCTGAACGCAACCGCCACGCCCGTCCCAACGGCCACACCCGGTTAATCCGACACTCGACAAAACTGCGCGGCCGGCGGCTGGCTGTCGTCGGCTGGACAGCCGCGCAGCTGCGAATCCGGCTCTTACAACCCTAGAAGCCTCGGCTGCGCCTAACCCCGCCATCCCAGGCCTGTCTTATCGCTCGCGCCATTATCCGTTATACTCTCCGAAGCGTAACCACGACGGTCATGGTTCGCCGCTACAACTCGACATCATGTACGCGCCTGAGCAGAGGGAGCCCGGATGATCCTGGAAGAACTGTCAAACGCCATCGGAGTCAGCGGCGAAGAAGACGACGTGCGCGAAATTATCGTCGGCGCCATCGAGAGCCAGGTCACCGATCTGCAGGTGGACGCGCTTGGCAACGTCACCGGCATCCAGCGCGGCGCCGAGCAGCCGGACTTCACTGTGATGATCGCCGCGCACATGGACGAGATCGGTTTGATGGCGACCGCGGTCGAGGCGAACGGCTTGATTCAATTCACAGCCGTCGGCGGAGTCGACGCCCGCATTCTGCCCGGCTTGCGCGTCAAAGTCGGGACCAAGCGCAAGCCCGGCGTCGTGCTCTGGAAGCCGATTCATCTCTGGCGCGATATGAAAACCGTGTCGATGGACGCCCTGCGCATTGATGTCGGCGCCACCGACAAAAGCGCCGCCGCACCCGGCGACCGCATCGCCTTTGACAGCCGCTACACGCAACTGAGCGAAAAGGTTGCGCGCGGCAAATCCTTCGATGATCGCGTCGGTTGTTCCATTCTCGTGGATATCCTGCAGGCTGGTCCTTATCCGGTCACGGTAGCGGCCGCCTTCACCGCGCAGGAGGAAATCGGCTTGCGCGGCGCGACCGTCGCCGCCCAGCGCTTGCAGCCGCAAGCCGCCATCGTGCTGGAAGGCACCTACGCCTATGATGTGCCCGACCCCAAGCGAGAAGCCGACGCCGGCGACCTGCCCGCCAATCCCGGAACGCGGATGGGCGGCGGCGCCGTCCTGACCTTATCCGACCGGCAAATGATTACTGACCCGCGCGCGCTCGCCTTCCTGCGGGATACGGCGGAGGCAGATGACATCACTTATCAGGTGAAGACGATGGGCGGCGGCGGCACCGACGGCGGGGCAATCCACCTGGCGCAAGCCGGCATCCCGACCATGCCAATCTCGGCGCCCTGCCGCTACATCCATACGCCGTCGGCTCTGCTGAATCTCGATGATTATCGGAGCGTCTTGAGCCTGTCCAAAGCGGTCTTGCGGCGCATTACGCCCGATACCTTCCGGCGCGCTTGAGGCGGCGCTGATTATTCGGGCAACTTAAGCTCCTGCCCGACGCCCAGGCGGTTCGGGTTCGTCAACTGGTTGAGCGTAATCAATTCTCTGACATCCACGCGGTAACGCAGCGATATGCTCTCGATCGTCTCGCCGGCCGAAACGACATGCACCGGCGGGCGCGGAGTCGCTGTGGGCAGCGGCGTCTCCGTTGGTTCGGGCGTCGGCGTTGCCGTCGGCTCATTCTCAGCATCGCCATCGCTGATCACGGGACCAGCCGTTACTGCTACTTCCAGCGCGCTCTCCGCCGGCGGGCTTTCCGTCGGCTCGCTCGATTCGCAATCCGGGATGAGCAGCAGCTGTCCAATCGATAGATCCTCGCTGTCCATTTGGTTCACTTGCATGATCGTCTGGTAGGTTGTTCCCCAGGCGAGCGCCAACCTGAATAATACATTGCCCGCCCGCACCGTATACACGCATTCATCATTCGGATCGAGCTGTTCTTCAAATGACAGCGTTGGCGAGGGAATCACAAAGGGCGTTGAAATTCGCGCTGGGGCGCCTGACTCCGCTGGCTCGCCCGTCGGCAATTCCAATGTCGGCTGTTCAATCTGGCCCGGCACGGACTCCGGCGTGATGTAGCGCACGCCAGCCTCAGTCGGCGTCGATCCATCGACAACCAGCGCGCCGCCTTCGTCGGCGGGCCTAACGGCGCTGACCTCGCCCTCAGCCAGGACCTCGGCCGCAGTTGCGGCGACTATGACCTCGGCGCTGTCCACCTGCTGGAAGGATTCCTCCGTCTGGCGATAGCATCCGGCCAGCAGCAGCGCGCAAACCAGCAGATATAAATGGGTTCTCGGCTTCATGAGGGCAAGCTCTCTCGAATTCGAACCAGGCTGCATCTCATTATAGTGGAGTCGCCGCGGACGCGCTTGCCAGCCAGGGCGACATTCCTGCGGCTTGGCGGACGAGCCGCCGGCTCGCCCCTACGGAATTCGGTTTTGATAAGCAGGGCGAGCCAAGACGCGCCCCTAGGGATTTTTCGATTTGGCGCGCTAACCGACCTGCGGCAGCGCCTCCATCGCCCGTTCAATCTCCGCCTGCGGATACTCATAATTCGACAGCTCGCCAGCCAAATAGGCGTCGTAGGCGCTCATATCGAAATGGCCATGCCCGCAAAGATTGAAGAGAATGACGCGCTCCTCGCCCGCCTCTTTCGCCGCCAGCGCTTCGCCGATGGCGCCCGCGATGCCGTGCGCCGCTTCCGGCGCGGCGATGATGCCCTCGGCTTTGGCGAATGTGATGGCGGCGCCGAAGGTCTCCATCTGCGGGATGGCGCGCATTTCAAGCAGATTCTGATCCCACAGCTCGCAGATGATCGACGCCATGCCATGATAGCGCAATCCGCCAGCGTGCAGCGGCGGCGGCACAAAGCCATGCCCCAAGGTGTACATCTTGACCAACGGCGTCATGCCGACCGTATCGCCAAAATCGTAGGCGTAAACGCCGCGCGTCAGGCTGGGGCAGGCGGCTGGCTCGACGCCCAGCAGTCTGGTGCTTTTGCCGGCGGTCAGGTTCTGATGCAGGAAGGGCAGGGCGATGCCGGCGAAGTTGCTGCCGCCGCCCGTCGGTCCAACGACTACGTCCGGGTACTCGCCGGCCAACTCCATCTGCTGAAGCGCTTCCTGGCCGATGACCGTTTGATGCGTCAACACATGATTCAGCACGCTGCCCAGCGAATACTTGTACTTACCGCCGCTGGTCGCCGCCACTTCCACCGCTTCGCTGATGGCGATGCCCAGAGAGCCGGTGCTATCGGGATCCTGTTCGCGGATGCCCCGCCCGGCATGGGTCGAATCGCTCGGGCTCGGCGTGACGCTCGCGCCGAAGCTCTGCATGATCGCGCGGCGATAGGGCTTCTGTTCATAGCTGATCCGCACCATGTAGACGACGCATTCCATATCGAAGAAGTTGCAGGCTTGCGCCAGCGCCGTGCCCCATTGCCCGGCGCCCGTCTCGGTCGTTAAGCCGCTGATGCCTTCCTGCTTGTTGTAGTAAGCCTGCGCTGTCGCCGTGTTCAGCTTGTGGCTGCCCGAAGGCGATACACCCTCATACTTGTAGTAGATATGCGCCGGCGTATCCAGCGCCTTCTCCAGCCGCCGCGCGCGCAGCAGGGGCGTGGGCCGCCAGAGCTTGTAGATTTCGCGCACTTCGTCCGGGATCTCGATCCAGCGATCCCGGCTGACCTCCTGCAAGATCAATTGCATGGGGAAGAGCGGCGCCAAGTCGTCGGGGCCCACCGGTTGATGCGTGCCCGGATGCAGCACCGGCGGCAGCGGGCGCGGCAAATCAGCCTGCACGTTATACCAGTGGCGCGGGATGGCGCTCTGCGGCAGATCAAAGCGAATGTCCTCAGACATGGTTCATCTCTCCCAATCGTGAATTCGGCTCGTATTATGTCGAAACGGCTCGGATTCCGCAACTTGGCCGCCGCCGGCGGACATATACTCGCCCATCCCAACCCTTGTGTAGGGGCGAGCCTTGGCTCGCCCTAAAACTCAACATTCGCTCGCGCGCGGGGAATCATTGACTGCGCGCGCGGCGCCCACTATACTCTCACTGTGCTTGCTCGTGAGGATGAGTCGGGCCCCTTGCGGCAGAAAATTCCGAACC
>JAPOYS010000081.1 GCA_026706455.1 Chloroflexota bacterium
CTTCCTCATCGTCATGGTCATGCTCAACGCCACCCGCTGGGGGCTGAACCTGAAGGCGGTCGGCAAAAACATGCGCTCGGCGCTGCTGCTCGGAGTCGCCACCGAGCGCACCTCAATGAGCGCCTTTCTCGTCTGCGGCGCCCTGGCTGGCATGGCCGGCTCCTACCGCGTGCTTTTCACCTTCGATAATCTGCGTCCGCTGGCCTCCGGCGGCATCGGCTTCCTCGGGCTGCTGGTCGTGCTGCTGCTCAGCATTCGCTTGCTCTGGGTGCCGCTGATCGCCTTCGCCTTCGCCGCCATCCTGACCGGCAGCACCCGCCTGCAGATCGCGCTCAAGCTGGACTCGTCGCTGGCCGGCGTGCTGCAAGGCATGTTGGTATTGTTCGTGATACTCTTCCATGGCGTGCAAGAAGTCTTTTTCCCGCAGACGCTGGAGGATGAGGATGCGCTTGTTGCCCCCCATCCCCCGGCCCCTTCCCCCACAGGGAGGGAAAGGGAGTATCGTGAGTAGAAGATGCAATTAAGCCCCTCCCTCATCTTGGGGGAGGGGTTTGGGGTGGGGGCATGAACGAAGAATTCCTCAACACGCTCGGCAGCATCGTCGGCACCGCCACGCCGCTGGTCATCGCCAGCCTCGGCGAGACCATTACCGAACGCGCGGGCGTGGTCAACCTGTCGCTGGATGGCAGCCTGGCGCTGGCGGCTGTGCTCGGCTTCGCCGCCGCCTGGACAGCGCAAGACGCCGGGGTGCTGGACGTGCCGATGCAGATCGCGCTGGGCATCGCCGTCGCCATGCTGGTCGGCGCATTGATCGCCTTGCTGGTCGGCTTCTCCAGCATCAAGCTGCGCCGCGATCAAGTGGCGGTCGGCTTCGTGCTGACCCTGCTGGCGGCTGAATTGGCGCGCTTCCTGGGCGCAGATTTCACCCGCATCCCAGGTCCGCAAATCACGCGCTTCAACATCCCGCTTCTCGAAAACCTGCCCGTCCTGGGACCCATATTCTTTCAACAAAATCTGCTCGTTTATTTCAGCTATATCTTGATGTTCGGCCTCTGGTTCTGGCTCTTCCGAACGAGCGGCGGGCTGACGTTGCGCGCCATCGGCGAACGGCCCGAAGCGGCTTATGCGCGCGGCGCCAAAGTGCAGCGGCTGCGCTATTGGTACACCTTTCTTGGCGGCGCTTTTGTCGGCTTGGCTGGCGCCGCCTACTCGCTCAACGTCAAGCCCGGCTGGTCCAGCCCGCCAGCGATGCAAGGCGATGGCTGGATCGCGCTGGCCATCGTGATCTTCGGCGGCTGGCATCCCTTCCGCGCCGTCTTGGGCGCCTACCTCTTTGCCGCCCTGCGCGCCGTCTCCAGCAACATTCAGACCAATGGGCTTTTCATCTTCGGTCAAGAAATCAACTTCCCCTTCGTCCTGCTCAATACCCTGCCCTGGCTGCTGATGATCGTCACGCTCCTGATCGTCAGCGGCGGGCTCACCGAGCGCCTGCTGGGTTATATGCCGCGCGCCGTGCAGCGTCGCCTGCGCGCCTTTCTGCGCTCCGATCCGCCCAAGGCGCTGGGCACACGTTTCGAATTGGAGTGACGTATCACACGAATCTGTAGGGGCGAGCCTTGGGTCACCCGCCAGAGCGCGAATATGTAGGGGCGACCCTTGGGCCGCCCTCCAAGGCAGAACGTTACATGGCCAAGAAAAAGAAAAAACATCGTATCCGGCCACTGGCGCTCTGCGTCTTTCGCCGGCGTAAAATGATCTTCGTTTCTCAAGGCTACGACTCGCGGAAGCGCGAAGTCTTCTACCGCCCGATCGGCGGACGCATCGAATTCGGCGAGCGCGGATCCGATACAGTCGTCCGCGAAGTCCGCGAGGAGATCGGCGCCGAGGTCGCCGAGGTCGTCTATCTCGGCGCGCTGGAAAACATATTTGCGTACGAAGGAAAGGCGATGCACGAAATCGTCCTGCTCTATGACGGGCGCTTCATCGAGCCGACGCGAAACCAAGACGACTACACCATCGAAGGCGCGGATGGCGACGACATCTTGTATCGCGCCTGTTGGCGCTCGCTCGATTTCTTCCGCAACGAGGGCGCGCCGCCCCTGTATCCCGAAGGCTTGCTTGAGCTGCTTCTGAGTTGACCAACCAGCCGCAAAATTGCTAGTGGCGGCGACCAGTGCCAAGACGGCGAGACACGTCAAGTGCTTGTAGCAAATCGTTGCGCCAGACTGCTATAATCGTTTTCCGGACTCGCCAACTGAGAACAAGCTATGGACATTCGTCTGCCCTTGCCGGCCGCGCTTCGCCATCGAGTCGAGTCAGAAGAACATCTGTGGGCCTACCTCATTTCGCTCATGCTCAGCCCGCCGGTCGTCTGGGCTTGTTGGGTATACGCCATCGCCGCGACCAGCCGCCCAGACCGCCCGGCGGACCTGCAATACGCTTCGCTATTTGCCTTCGCCGTCTGCGCCTCGCCTATACTCTTTGTCTCCTTGATGGTGCGGATCGGGCGCATTGGCGATCTGCACATGCGTGAAAGTCGCGAACGCTACATCCCCTACTCCATTGCCATCATCGGAGGGCTGTGTTGCGCGGCCGTATTTCCGCATGGTGGCGCCGACCCGCTTCTATACATTGCGACGCTCGTTTCCATTGTCGAATTGGCTTTGATGCTGGTCGGCACGCTTTTCATTCACATCAGCTTCCATGCCGCCGGCATGGCCAGCTTGATCACCGCCACGGCGCTGATGTTCAGCTTCAATCATGGCCTCGCGTTTGTGCCGGTGCTTCTGCTGGTGGTGCTGGCGCGCCTGGTGCTTAAACGCCACACCGGAGCGCAAATCCTACTCGGCGTTTTGATCGGCTCGCTGACGCCCTTTGTGGTAGTCGCCGCCTTAGGGACGCTTGTTTAGCCGCCCGTCACACCCGCCAGACGCGCGCCGTCCCATCCCAGGACCAGGACAGGATTTGCGTGGCAGCGCGATTCCACACTGCCCCATTGACCAGATTACGGTGACGAAATCGCCGTGGCGTCTCATCATCGTCCCATAGATAGAGATAAATATGCGACCAGGACAGCACACGCTCTTCTCGGTCATCCCAGCGCGCGCCGATCACCCAGTCGTCATGCCGAAAGACGCGCTGCGACGCGGCGCCGTCCACCGCCCAGATCTGCACCGTATCGTCACCAGCCCATGACATCACCATCGACTCATCAAGCGACCAGATCGCTCGCTTGACAAAACTGCGATGGCGCACGCCGCTGACAGCGCGCCCATGAACGCTGCGCCCATCCGTCTCGTATACTTGCGCCGCGCCATTCGTGAACCAAGCGAGCAATCGCGTTTCATCCGCGCTCCAATCCAAGCCCAGCAGCATGCTCCGTTGCGGCAGCGAATAATCGAATTTTTCACCAGTCGCAACATCCCAAACGTGAATCCGCCCGCTCTCGGTCCAGGCTCTCGCCAGCGACTCGTCCGCGCTCCAGTCGGCGCCGCCGATCGCGCCCTCCAGCCCAAAGCTGCCTGCCGTCGCGCCATCAGCAAGCGAAAGAACCGCGCCAACGCCGGCGTCGGTGAAGACCAGCGCCAGCGTTTCAGCTTCATTCAACTCTAGCGCAATCGGGATGCCTGTTAGCTTCCAGCTGTGCAACAGAGATCCGTCGCTGGCGTCGTGCAAGAACACCTTGCCTTTTTCATCGGCGGAGAGAATCGACGCGCCTGCGCCCACCCACTGCGCGTGCGTCGCCGAATTGCCGTCTTCGTTGTAGCGCAACAGGCGCTCGCCATTCTCCGCCGACCAAACATGGATCGTTCCATTCCCTTCCGCCGTAAGAATTCGGCTCTCGTCGGGGCTCCAAGCCGCCGTCCGTACTGTGCTCGCATGCTCGAGCGCAAGTTCCGCTTCGGTCGTCTGGGCGGAAGCCGCATAGAGCAAATGGAACAACACGAGGAGAAGCGCAATTGCACGATGCATCGTTTTCACCTGTAAGCTCTGACTGCTGTACATGCGCCAAGTTTAGCGCAGAATTCTTACATTCGGGTGACGAGTCAAGGACGAGGCCGCGGATAGCGCCGCAGCCGTAACTGCACGCAAAGTCCACGAAAATCTTGAGATGATTGGTCCTCTGAAAGACACTGACAATACAATCAGAGTATGCCGGGGCGAGACGGCAGCTCGCCCGCTCCTAACGCATGAATCCAGCATGTATTCACATCGAGATCTTGGCGCTACTGTGAATATCGCGCATTCGAGACAGAAACGCGCCGGCCCGTTTCAAACGATTCGGGCGATTTGGCAAACCGCCCCTTGATCCGATTCCGCTCGACGAACAATTTCCCGCCAAGACTATTCAGCGACTTCACCACTCCATACCCGCGCCCTATCTTGACCCGCCATGCCCACAAACTGTATCATCAAGTTAGAATCTAAGAGCGCCGGGAGCCGCCATGAGCCGACCCAATTTCCTATTCATGATCGCCGATGACCACCGGCATTCCGCTATCGGCGCGCTGGGAACGGAAGCGGTGAGCACGCCGACATTCGACCAGCTGATCGTCGACGGAACTTGCTTCACCCAGGCGCATATCATGGGCTCGACCTCGGGCGCCGTCTGCATGCCCAGCCGCGGCATGTTGATGACCGGCTGCGGCCTCTTCGACACGCCCGACCCCCTGCCCGATGACGCGCCGCTCCTGCCCGAGCTGCTCCAGCAGAGCGGCTATAGGACTTTCGGCACGGGCAAGTGGCACAACCGGCGCGGCAGCTACGCGCGCTGCTTCGGCGAAAGCGGCGCAGTCTTCTTCGGCGGCATGAACGATCAATACGCCATGCCGGTCAACGATTTCGACCCCGCCGGCGAATACCCGCCCGAAGAGACCTATATTGCCGATGGTTATTCCACGACCGTCTTCACCGACGAAATGATCAATTTTCTCAATTCGCGCGGCAGCGATGACGACGAGCCCTTCTTCGCTTACATCGCCTTCACCTCGCCCCACGATCCGCGCACGCCGCCGCCGCCTTATGACAGGATGTACGATCCGGCCAATATCGAACTGCCGCCCAACTTCCAGCCCGAGCATCCCTTTGACATTGGCGCGCGCGATATCCGCGACGAAGTCCTCGCCGGTTATCCGCGCGGCGAAGACGAAATCAAGCGGCACATCGCCGATTATTACGGCATGATCTCGCACATGGATATGGACATCGGGCGCATACTCGAGACGCTCGAAGCGCGCGGATTGCGCGAGAACACCATCGTCATCTACACCTCGGATCACGGACTCGGCGTCGGTCAGCACGGGCTCATGGGCAAGCAGAACCTGTATGATCACAGTATGCGCATCCCGCTTCTTATGCGCGGACCAGGAGTGCCCGCCGGGCTGCAATGCGGCGCCCTGCTCTATTTGCTCGATCTTTATCCGACGCTGCTGGAACTGGCGGGCGTCCCCGTGCCGGATAGCACGGCTGGCCACAGCCTGTCGGCTCTATTGCGCCAAGATACATTCATGCACCGCAAGCAGATCTTCTCCGCCTATCAGGGTGTATTCGGCCATCCGGCCGGCGCGCCCTACCAGCGCAGCATCAAGAACGATCGCCACAAGCTCATACTGACTGTCGTTGATGGCGCGGAAACCTGGCAGCTATTTGACCTGGCAGCCGATCCCTACGAGATCAATGATCTGATTGCCGATCCAGCCTGCGCTGGCCTGCTTGAAAGCCTCAAAACGGATTTGAAAAAGCGGGCTGCGCGCGCCAACGACCCCGTCTTCAAAGGGAATCTGTAGGGGCGCGACTCTGTGAGCCGCCCCCAAAACGAAAACTGTAGGGGCGACCCTTGGGTCGCCCGCCGAAGCGCAGCGACAGGGGGTAGAACAATGACCGACCAAATCCGCGTCAATGGCGAGCGCCTGTGGGACAGCATCATGGAGATGGCGAAAATTGGCGCCACCGCCAAGGGCGGCAGCCACCGCCTCACTCTCAGCGACGAAGACAAAGACGCGCGCGATCTCTTCGCGTCTTGGTGCCGTGAAGCCGGACTCTCTATGACTGTCGACGAAATGGGCGATATGTTCGCCCGACGTGCCGGCGCAGCCAGCGAGCGAGCGCCGGTCGGCATGGGCAGCCACCTCGATACGCAGCCCTTCGGCGGGAAATTCGACGGCATCTTTGGCGTGCTGGCTGGCTTGGAGGTCATCCGCGCGCTGAACGACCATCAGATTCAAACGCGAGCGCCGCTCGAAGTCGTCAACTGGACCAATGAAGAAGGCGCCCGCTTCGCCCCGGCGATGCTCGCTTCCGGCGTCTATGGCGGCGTATTCGATCTCGATTGGGCGCAGGCGCGGCCAGCGGTCGATAGCAGCGCCACCCTGCTCGCCGAGTTGCAGCGCATCGGCTATCACGGCGGCCTGCCCGTGCACGATCACGAATTCTCTGCCTTCTTCGAATGTCATATCGAGCAGGGTCCCATCCTCGATAGCGAAGGCATCAGCGTCGGCGTGGTGGACGCGGCGCAGGGCTTCCGCTGGTACGATGTCTCGCTTGTAGGCTTCGCCCAGCATACCGGTTCGACGCCCATGCGGGGCCGGCGCAACGCCCTGCTCGGTATGGCGAAAATCGTCCAAGCGGTCGACGATATCGCCCAGGAGCGCGCACCGCTCGCGCGCGCCACCGTCGGCAGCCAGGTCGAGGTGGGTCCCGGCTCGCGCAATGTCATCCCCGGCAAAGTCGACTTCACCGTCGACATGCGCCATCCGGATGCCGACACGCTGGCTGAAATGGACACTCGGCTGCGCGCCGTCTGCCAAGGGGTCGCCGCCGATATCGGCCTCGAGCTCTCACTGGAGCAAATCTCCTACACGGCGCCCGTCGCTTTCGACCCGGGCTGCGTCGCCGCGTTGAATCGCGCCTGCCAGCGCCTCAGCGTATCACATACCGCGATCACATCGGGCGCGGGCCACGACGCCTGCTATGTGGCGCGGCGCGCCCCGACCGCCATGCTCTTCGCGCCCTGCAAAGACGGCGTCAGCCACCACGAATCGGAGAGCGCCAAGCCCGACGACCTCGAAGCGGTCTGCAACGTCTTGCTCCACGCCGTTCTCGATGTCGCCGGCGTCGCCAACTGAGACTCGCGTTGAGGCCGCCGGCGAGGCGCCTTGCCCACAGCCGACATCTCTTGCATAATCAGCGAACGATTCCATAGGCCTGGAAGCGGCAAGGCAGCGTAACATGAACTGGCGCGTCCTCACACTCCTGCTAGCGCTCGGGCTGGTGATAATCGGCGGCCTCAGCCTCTACGAACCGGCGAGCGGGGACGCCCTGAGCGCCTCGACGCAATTCCAGGCGCCGCCCCCAGCCACAGGCGGATTCGCCCGCGCCATTGAGTCCTGGGATTGGCGCTTCCCGCGCGATCACGGCGCCCATCCTGAATTCCAAACGGAATGGTGGTATTACACCAGCGTCCTGGCAACAACCGGTGGCAGACGTTTCGGTTATCAGTTCACCATCTTCCGCCGCGCGCTCTCGCCGCGCCCTCAACAGACAGAGTCCGAGTTCCGCGCCAACGACATCTACATGGCGCACGTCACTGTCAGCGATATCCAAAACCAGGACTTCTATCACGATGTCCGCTACGCGCGCGGTGGCGCTGGATTGGCCGGCGCGATAAGCGATCCCTTTTATCGCGTCTGGCTCGAAGACTGGGGGGTCAGCGCCGAAGACGACAACGCCAACAAGACACATATCGCGGCCGCCAGCGACGATTTCGCCATTGATCTTCACTTGCGGCAGTTGAAAAAGCCGGCGCTGCATGGAGACAATGGGCTCAGCCCCAAGAGCGGCGAGCCGGGCAACGCCAGCTACTACTACAGCTTGAGCCGCTTGGAGACCTTTGGCGGCATAACTATCGGCGCGGACGATTACACGGTCAGCGGCGCCTCCTGGATGGATCACGAATTCAGCAGTTCCGCCTTGGGCGCCGACGCTCAAGGCTGGGATTGGTTTGGCTTGATCTTCGACGACCAGACCGAGCTCATGGTCGGGCAGATCCGCCTGACCGACGGCGGCATTGAGCGTGCTTTTGGCGGCTTGCTGATCCAGGCCGACGGCAGCACGCGCTATCTCGATTCCGCCGACTTCACGATTACAGCCACCGATCGCTGGCGCAGCCCGCATACCGACGCCGAATACCCGGCTCGCTGGGAGATCCTCATTCGCGGCGCGGATGGCTTTCGCATTGACGTCGCGCCACTGCAAGCCGACCAGGAACTGCACGATGCCAGCATCATCTACTGGGAAGGCGCCGTCGAAATTAGCGGCGACAAAAGCGGCTTCGGGTACGCCGAGTTGACCGGCTACGTCAGTTCCATGCAAAACCGTTTCTGAACGCCGCCATGAATGGCAAAGAGGGTAGGCGTTATATTCACAATGAGGCGGCCGAACTGTACGAGCGCGCCCGCCCACTATATCCCGAAGCGCTCTTCGGCGACATCATCCGTTACGCCGGCCTCAGGAAAAACGCTCGTATCCTTGAAATCGGCTGCGGCACGGGCCAGGCGACCCTGCCGCTGGCGAAACGCGGCTATGCTATAGACTGCGTCGAACCAGGCGAGCGCATGGCTTCCATCGCCAGCGCCAAGCTGGCTGCCTATCCCAAGGCTGCCGTCGCTTGCACCGACTTCGAGAGCTACGCCCATCCACCGGCCAGCTACGATCTCATCCTGTCCGCCACCGCTTTCCACTGGCTTGATCCGCGCATACGTTTCCGCAAGGCGCATCACCTTCTAAAACCCGGTGGCGCGCTCGCCCTCTTCTGGCACAGACCAACGCAGACCGATGCCAGTCGCGATGTTGTACAGGCGCTGCAGACGGTCTACCGCGAAATCGCGCCTGAATTGGCCGACGGCTACGAAATTCCGCCCAGCCCCGAATTGGTCGCTACCGAATACGACCAGCTCATACCCGCCAGCGGTTATTTCACCGACCTCGAAATCCGCAAGCGCTACGTGGCAACCGAGTACAGCGCCCGCTCGTACGCGGATCTGCTCAGCACATTCTCTGACCATCGAAAGCTTGACACGCGCAGGCGGCGCCAGCTCCTGTCATCAATCGAGCGACTGATCAATTTGCGCTTTGCCGGCGCGATCATCCGGGAGACGGTGGCGCTGCTCTATCTCGCCCGCCGCGCTTGACTCTCTCGCCGCTCGACTAAGCAACGATTGCGATTGCCGTGTAGAATCCATGATTGCGAGACAACGAGAGCATTAGAAAGGCAGGAATATGACGCGCGCCTTGATTACAGGCGGAGCGGGATTTGTCGGCAGTCATCTGGCGCAGCGCCTCTTGGCTGGCGGCTACCAGGTCACCGTGATTGACAATCTGTCGACCGGCCGCCTGCGCAACATCGAAGCCAGCATGTCTCATCCCAACTTCAGCTACGCCGTTGAGGACATCCGCAACATTCACGTTATCGACCGCCTCGTCAGCGAATGCGATATCATCTTTCACCTGGCGGCCGCTGTCGGCGTGCGCAACATCATCGACCAGCCGATCAATACGATCGAAGTGAACATTGGCGGCACCGAGATGATCCTCAAGACAGCCAGCCGCTATCGACGCCGCGTGCTCATCACCTCTACCTCCGAGGTCTATGGCAAAGGCGTCACCTTCCCGTTCCGCGAAGACGACGACACCCTGTCCGGTCCCACCCGGCGCAGTCGCTGGAGCTACGCCGCCTCCAAAGCGATTGACGAATTTCTGGCATTCGCCTATCACGAAGAAGTCGGTCTGCCCGTTACTCTCTTCCGACTGTTCAACACTGTCGGTCCGCGCCAGATCGGCCAGTATGGCATGGTCGTGCCGCGCTTTGTGCGTTGGGCGCTCGCCAACGAGCCGATCCAAGTCTACGGCGATGGCCAGCAGCAGCGCTGCTTCGCCAATGTTTACGATGTCATAGAGGCGATACAGGCGCTGGCTGAATCCGATGAGACCATCGGCGAGCTCTACAACATCGGCAGCAGCGAAGAGATCAGCATCATGGAACTGGCGCAGCGCATCCGCGATCGGGCGGACAGCGCCTCTGAGATCCAGCTGATCCCTTACGAGCGCGCCTATCAGCAAACGGGATTCGAAGACTTCCGCCGCCGCGTGCCCAGCATCGAGAAGATTCGCGCCGCCGTCGGCTGGCAGCCTACTACTCCGCTGGACACAACCATCGATCAAATCATCGCTTGCCATCGGGCGGAGGCGCTCAATCGCAGCGGGTGACCCTGCCGGTCAATACTACTTTTCCTGCGGTGGGAGGCGGCGCCCGTGCACATCGCCATAAACGGCTGGTTCTACGATCAGGAGTCGACCGGCAGCGGGCAATACCTGCGTCATCTTTTGACGGGTCTTCGCAAAGTCGCGCCAGACATTGAACTCTCGCTGATCCTGCCGCCGCACATCCCGCCGCCCGCTGAGCTGTCGCCGACTATCAATGTCGTCCGAGCGGGCAAAGCTCTCCCGCCCTCCTCGGCTTTGCGCAATGTCGCCAAAGTTCTCTTTGAGCAGCGCGCCTTTCCCAGGATCGCCCGCCATGTAGGCGCTGATATCGCCCATGTGCCCTATTGGGGCACGCCGCTGCAATGCCCAGTCAAGTTGATCACCACCGTTCTCGATGTCATTCCGCTGCTCTATCCCATTTACAGCCGCGGTCCGCTCGCGAGCCTCTACATATCGCTCGTCAGCGCGGCCGCCCGCGGCAGCAATCACATCATCACCATCAGCGAGACTGCCAAAGTCGATATCGAAGAACAGCTTCGCATCCCAGAGCAGGCGATCAGCGTGACCTACCTGGCGCCCGACGAACGCTATCATCCGCATATCGGCGCCGAGCATGACGAAGCGATCCGCGACAAGTACAACCTGCCCGAGCGCTTCACGCTCTACCTCGGCGGCTTCGATTGGCGCAAGCAGGTGAACGAACTGCTGCTGGCTTACACCTACGTTGGCGAGGCCGACGGCGACGCCTTTCCTCTGGTCATCGCCGGGCGCGAACCAACCTACGACAATCGGCTCTTCCCCGATCTGCGCGCATACAGCCGCCGCCTCAAGATCGACGATTACCTGCGCTGGATCGGATTCGTAGACGAGGCGGACAAGCCGGCGCTCTATCGCCTGGCTGACGTATTTGTCTTCCCCAGTCTGTATGAAGGCTTCGGCTTGATGGCGCTGGAAGCGATGGCCTCAGGCACGCCGGTCGTGACCTCGAAGGCCATCGTCTTTGAAGAGGTACTGGAAGACGCCGCCTTTATCGTCAATAATGCGCGGGAGATGGCCGGCGCCATCATCGCCTTGTTGATTCAAAAGCCGCTGCGCGACGCCATGATTAATCAAGGCTTGGCGCTGGCGAGCAATTTCTCCTGGCGCAAAACCGCCGAAGAGACACTGGCTGTGTATGAAGCCATCTACCGCAGTTGACAAGCGGCAAGCATGAACGGATTTCCCAAGGACCGCCGCGAAATCTCGCTTTGGAAGAAGCTTAGTTGGCCCGAAGCGAGCGAACCGCCCTGGACGCTGCTTAGCGCAGCCCTGACCGTCTTCGCCCTGTTCGTCTGTCTCGCCATCATTGGACCGGCTTTCGCATTGGCAGCGACGGGCGCGAGCGCGCTGACGCCCTTCGAGCTGATGGCCAGCTGGGCGGCGGGCATGGCGCTGAGCATCGTTTTCGTACTCGTCAGCCGGCGCGTCAGTGAAGTTAGCTGGCGGGCGCTTCGTCTAAATCATGGCGATCTGGCGCTGCCGCTCGCCCTGATCATCGGCGTCGCCATCGGCTTGGCCATCGACCTCTTCATCAATCTTGCGGACGGGCGCTTCCTGCCGCCGCCGCAAGTCTGGGGCTTGCAATCGCGCGGCGCGCTGAGCCTGCTCTCCGCGGCGCTGCTGCTCGTCATCTTGCAGCCCATTGCCGATACGCTCGTATTTCAAGCCGTGCTGCTGCCGCGCCTGCGCTGGCGCCTCGGTCCCTGGCCCGGGCTGCTCGCCACCGCCGCCCTGTACACGCTCCTGCATCACCTGGTGTTCTTCCAAGCCTACAACTTCTACCATATTGGCTGGCACGGCTTTGCCTGGCCCATGCTGCTAAGCAGTTCATTCTGTCTGGTGAAAGTATACTCGCGCTCCAGCCTCGCCACGCTCGTCGCGCGCATAGGCGCGGGCCTCGTCTTCTTCCTGACCGCGCTGGCTCTGGTCAGCGGCTGATTCGCAATCACACACTAAGGAAAATACAAATGAATGTTCACCAACTCCAAATCGGCGACATCAAATGCGCTATCTTGCACGAAGGCGAATCGGATCTCATCGCCGGCAATCTCGCCCAACGCTACCCGGGGGTGACGCAAGCGCAGATCGACCGCGCGCTTGGCGACCAGCGCCCCTCCGGCAGCCTCAATCTACCGTACATTTACAGCGGCGGCGCGCGCATCATCGCTGATGTCGGTTTCGGCGCCGCGGGACGCCCCTCGGCCGGCGGAACAGAAGCGGCGCTTGAGCTGCTTGGGCTGGCGCCCGCCGACATCGATATCGTTTACCTCACGCATTTCCACGGCGATCACATCGCTGGCATGACCGACTCCTCCGGCGGACTTTCATTTCCCAATGCCAGGTATTTGACGACGCGGGCCGAATGGGACGAATGGATCGGTCGCTGGTCCGCCTCAAGCGCGCCCCAGGATCAGCAAAATCTGAATCTCTTCACATCGCTGCAAGACCGCTTTCGCTTCGTCAGCGCGGGCGGCGAAATCGCGCCCGGCGTAACGGTTGTCGATCTGGCTGGTCACACGCTGGGGCACTCGGGCCTGCTCATCGAATCGGGCGGCGATAGGCTGCTGCACCTGGTCGACCTGCTGCACCAGCCCTTCCAATTCGCACATACCGACTGGCGCTTCGCCTTCGACTCCGATCCAAACCGGGCTGCTGAAACCCGAGTGCGCGCGCTGCGGCAATGCGCCGACGAAAACTTGATGGCTCTGTTCTACCACATGCCCTACCCCGGCTTGGGCACGGTCAGCATTAAAGACGGCGTATTTCACTGGAATCCGAGCGCCTAGGCAGCGGTTGCCCAAAGTTACCATTGTCGTCGGTTCTGTGTTAAACTCCGCTTCCAGTTAGCGGCGCCTGTGCGTCGCAGTCCACATCTCAACTGAACGTTCAAGTAAGGAGAGTTATCCCTATGAATTTGACTCGCAAGATTCTATGCCTGCTGACGCTCGTCCTTTTCCTCGCGCTGCCCTTGGCGTCGGTCAGCGCGCAGGACCACATGGATCCGGCCACCTTCGGCTTGGACGCCAGCAAACCCTACGATGGCACGCAGTTGAATTTCCTAATCTGCTGCAGCACGGCGCCCCAATTCGCTTCGGCGGCTGTCAAAGGAGCGGAAGAGTTCACCGCCATGACCGGCATCTCGGTCACCTTTGGCGATATTCCCTTCGGGTCATTCCAGGAACAGCTCTATCTGGAAGCCTCCAACCCCAATACGGAATTTGACATCGTCGCCTTTGTTGACGCCTGGGGCACCAATATCTATGACTTCCTCTATCCGCTGAACGACTTTGTCGCCGATGCCGGCTTCGACTGGGACGATTACGGTCCCGCCTATCAGAGCGCGTCGACCGGCAACAGCGACACCATATATGGCTTGCCCTTCCGCGGTCATCCCTTGCTGCTCTTCTACCGACAAGACGTCTTTGATGAAGTCGGCGTCGATGTGCCCAGCACGTGGCAAGAGCTTTCCGATGTCTCCCAAGCTATCGTGGATAGCGGTATGGGCATTGATCCCATCGCCATGTACTACGGCGTGAATGTCGATCAGAATCTCTTCAACTGGTACAGCCATCTATGGGGCGCCGGCACCGATATCTTTGACGAGAATTGGGAACCGGCCTTCAATAACGAGATTGGCGTGGCCGCGACCGAGCAATACGTCAGCTACGCGCGCGACGGCTATTCGCCCGAAGCTTCCGTCACCTATAACGAGTCGGAAGCCAATCAGGAATTGATTCAGGGCCGTGCGGCCATGTTTGTGGGTTGGTGGTGGTACGCCAGCCGCGTCTTCGCCTCCGAGCTGCCCGAAGTCGCCGATAATGCGGCATTTGCGCCAGCGCCAGGTTGGGAAGGCGGCAGCGCCGCGTCTTACGGCTATCTCTGGCCCGTTGGCGTGCTCGCGCAATCCGACGCCCTGGAAGCGTCGCTCGAGTACTTGAAGTGGCTATTGCATCCGATCACCGAGCGCCGCATCGTGCTCGATGCCGAAGATTCCGCGCTGGACACCAACGTGGCGGTGCGGCTGTCTATCCTGGCGGATGAAGAGGTGAACGCGGCTCACGGTGGTTTGCAGGGCGTCGCTTCCGCCGTTTTGGCAGATGCCCGCACCATCCCCTTGATTCCGGAATACACCCAGGTCATCCCGATCCTGGCCGAGACCATCAACGAGATCGCCATTGATCCCAACGCCGATATTCAAGGGCTGCTGGATATCGCCGCCGATGATGTCCGCTTTGTAATGCAATCCGCTGGCTACTACGACTAAGCCAGCCCCCATCCCCCAGCTCCTTCCCTCTATATGAGGAAAGGGGAGCAGCTAGTCGGCTCTCGCTGTTAAAGCCCCTCCCTCTTCATGGGGGAGGGGTATGGGGAAGGATTTCTTGTGCGCAAAAAACGCTGGGTTCCGTGGGTTTTGGTAAGTCCCGCTTTAATTGTCGTGTTTGCGACCACGGTATATCCCTTGCTGGCCGCGCTCTATTACAGCTTCCACAAGTACGATCTGCGTAAGGTCCCGCAGTTCGCCATTCAGCTGGCCAGCCAACCCGGCGATCCGCTCATATCGATTGATTGGAGCTTGCTCTCACTCCGGAACTATACCCTGGCATTCAGCGATTCCCGTTTCATCAACAGCCTGCATGTGACCTTTTGGTTCACGATAATCTCGGTCGGCTTGTCGGTGATCATCGGACTGTTCATCGCTGTCGTCGTCCAGAAAAGCGGCCGGCTGCAATCCCTGACCAAAGTGCTCCTCATTTTCCCGTTCGCGGTCAGTCCGGCTCTCAAGGGATACAGCTGGCGATATATGCTTAACGATCAATACGGCATCTACGACTTGCTAGCGGTAGAACTGATTATCAAACCCATCAACGTCGTCATCGAGTCGCTCAACAATCTTCCACTGATCGACATCACGCCGATCAATGAGACCGTTGTCTGGCTGGCGGATCGATTCTGGGCGCTCTTCATGCTGGCGATGAGCGAGACCTGGGGCTGGGCGCCATTGATCGCCTTGATGTTCGTCGGCGCGCTCGGCTCGATCGATTCGCAGATCTTCGAAGCGGCTCGTATTGATGGCGCAAACATCCTGCAGATTTTTTGGCGAGTCACCCTGCCGCTGCTGCGCCCGGTCATTTTGATTGTGACGATGTTGAAGACCATCTTTTCGTTGAAGATGTTCGATCAAGTTGTGACCATGACCGGCGGCGGCCCGGTGCGCGCTACCCAGACCATAAACTACTATATTCACCAGGTTGGCTTCGTGCGCAATCTCGATATCGGCTACGCCTCGGCTCTTGCGTATATCCTGGTCGTTATTCTTACCGTCTTCGCGGCCCTCTACGTCGCCAAGTTTTTGAATCGCGAGTGAGCTCAAGGGTACGCAAATATGGCAGCCATTTCTGTTGTTGACGCGCGCAATACCCGTGCAAGCCACAGCATGCGCCGCGGTGTCGCCCGCTTGCTGGAGACAGTAGCGCTGCTGCTGATCATCGCCTTCATCATGTTCCCTATCATTTGGCTGGCGCTTACCTCATTCAAGCCTTTGGAAAAAGCCTACAGCACCGATGTCTTCTTTACGCCAACGCTCAAAAACTATGAGATTATCTTTTCCGATACCACCGTCATCGAAAACGAAGGCACTGATCGGGAGCGTGGCTCTGTCGGACGCAAAATGATACCCAACGTGATCAATAGCGTGGTGGTGTCGAGCGCGACAATTTTGATCGCGATCCCGCTGGCGACGATCGCGGCCTACGCCTTCAGCCGCTACAATTTCTTTGGCAATCGCGCGCTGCTGATCTGGATATTGACCACGCAATTCCTGCCCGCGATCGTGGTGGCCATTCCGTTTTTCGCGCTGTTTCGCACGGTCCAGGTCTTTGGCGCGCCACTGCTTGGGTCACGCCTCGGTCTCATCATCGTCAACATGTCGATGGTACTGCCATACGCCATCTGGATGATCAAAGGCTTCGTCGATTCCTTGCCCGGCGAGATTGAAGAAGCCGCTTACGTCGACGGCGCCAATGACTTCCAAGTCCTCTTTTTCGTTTCGCTCCCCTTGGTTCGCCCGGGGATTCTAGTGGCTTCGGTCTTCGCCTTCATCATGTCCTGGAACGAATTCCTCTTCGCCTTGATCATCGGGCGCGAGATGCGCACCATGCAGGTGGCGCTGATGACCACCAGCGGCGTGCGCGGCGTCATGTGGGAACAGATGGCGGCCGCGGGCATGGTCGTGATGGTGCCCATCTTTTTCCTGGCGATGTTCATCCGCAAGAACGTGGTCGACGGCTTGACCATGGGCGCGGTGAAGTAGACCTCGACATATTCCGGGGCAACTTCAAGCGCGGAATTGACTTTTTCCGGACTGTGGAGCTAAGTGGGCCTGGTATTCTTCTGGATCGCCGCGGGTTTGGCATCTGATCTATTCTCTTTGAGAAACACAGCAAGGTCCGTTGCCGTGGGCATCTGCCCGGTGGCGATAAGATGATCCCGACGCATCCTGTTCAGTTTCTCGATTTCACGCTTTACTTTCGCTTGCTGGTCGCGAATCTCTTGAGGGTATTCAAATGGCATGAGCATCCCCTTTCAAACTACTGAACATTCACTGCCTGCAGCAAATATCATCTTCAGCGTTTAGACAGAAGCGCATGATCAATAGGCTTTGCTGCGATTGCCTCCATGTGTGAGACAGACCGAGCGTGAAGGATATACTTGCGCCCGCTCTCTTGTCAAGTTTACTCCACTTCCCCCAGCCAACTCTCCGGGATCGCCACCGGCCCCTCTTGCCCAGTCACAGCCGCGTACCAGCGCAGCATACACACGGCTCTTTCTGTCATCGATTTCGCCGCTGCCAAGGCATCGAGCCTGGCGTCGATTAGCACGCCGCCGCGCCCGCCCGGCGCCCGCAAGCGCAGCCGCCGTTTCCCGCCGATTGACAGCCCGCGCCGTGTCTGAATCCGCAATTCGACCTCGCTAGTCGCCGGCGCCGGCAAATGCCACACATCGCCCGCGCTGATCTCATGCTGGGATCGCTCGCCCGTGCCTTGCCTGACCTTTACTTTCAGCGCCGGCGCGCCGGCGGCAGCGCGCCCCGAGAGGCAGATCAATGTGCCCACATTCTGCAGCACGTTTCCGTTCAACAGCTGAACGACGGCTCTTGGCTCGGCCGCCGCCAGCGCCCCGAGCGCCGGCAATGCGCCAAAGGGATCGGACTTCACCTGCACGACGCCCTCAAGCCGCAGCGCGTCCGCCAGCAGCATCATATCGAGCGCGCCCTGGCCGCCGCCGATCATGGTCGCTCCCGCGACAATAATGAGACCGACCCGCGCGCCCGCAAGCTCGACCAACCCTTCAGACACAAAGCCGATGCCGGCTCGCAGCAAGGCATATTCGATGTAGCGCTCGCGCATGTCCAGCGGAACACTTGCCAGGCGCGCGCCCTTATTCCGCGTGTACTGCGCCAATTCGCCTTTCCGCGCATGGAAGGGCAGCCATTCGGCGACATGATCTTCACCGATTATCTCCAGCGCCGACGCCGCGCTGTGCCCCAAGCCTATATCGCTGCGAACAGCGGTATGCACAAGGCCCTTCCGCGCCAGCGACAGGGCTGTCTTCGCGCTGCCGGCATCGATCGTCAGCGTGTCCATACCAGTGCTGCGCGCGAAAAAAGCAGTGATCGTCTCGACACCCCGCGCGCTCGGCAAGATGCCTGAATCGGACAGCGCGGCGCAGCGCTGAAAGCTGCGGGCGCTCCCCATGATATCGTCATAGTAGCTTCCGAGGGCGGTTTGCAGCGGTTCAAGCGACGCGCCGCCAGCCTGGCGAATATTCGGCGCGAACCGAAGCTCCGTGAGCTGACTCAAGATCTCGCGCGCGGACGCCGCCAGGCTGCTATTTCCGGCATATAACACCATCGGTCGCCGTCCCAAGGGCATCAAGGACAGCGCTTCTCGTATCAGCGTGAGCATCTCCAGCAAAACCGTCCGCCCGCCGCCATCCGTTCCGCCGCTGATGAGGATCAACTGAGGCCGACTGTGGATGATCCGGTTGAGCCGCCCTTTTGTCCCCAAGCCGTCGTCGAGATGGACTTCAGCGACCGCGTCAATATAGAATGGCGCAATTGCGCGCCGCGCCGCCGCGATGCCGCCATGCGGATTCAGCCCGACCAGAACTGCGCGACGAGCTGGCCCCGCGCTCGCCGTAATGATGAAATAATCGACCCCGACCCGATCATCCTCTTCCGGGCGAATTACGCGTCCGGCCTCATCCAGAAAGCGGCGACCAGTCGTCTCGCTCACCTTCGCCAGCGCCGCTGCCAAGCCCAGATGCGCAGCGTCCGCCGGCGAGCCAATCGTGGTGCGTTCAATCGCCTGCGCGACCAAACGGAATTCGCCATCGACCAAATCAAAGAGCAGGGCGCGCGTATTCACACTGCCGAAGTCGGCCGCCAAAACCGAGTTGATGCGCGGCTCAGCCAAGATTCAGGCTCCAAATTGGAAAAGGAAGCTAATCCGTTCGGTTAGGATCGTCAGACTGGATAAGATCGTGGACGCGTATATCGCGCCCAAGGCGGTCACAATGAAGGCTTTGCCGATGTGACGTAAGCCTTGACCGAGTCGGCTCGGCTGCGGCGCGCCCGTCGCCCGAACCTGGTAATGGAAGTAAAACAAGCCTGTCATCGTGCCGACGAAGAGCAGCAGTGACTCCAGCAATGCGCTGAATTCGGTCGCGCTGTTTTCCGGCAGCGCGATAGTCGCGCCCAGAAGCGGAAACAGCGTGCCACTCAAAGCGCCGACCACGGCTACCGACGCGCCCACGACAATTACTACAGCAAGGGCGCTGTTGGTCAGCCAGGTCAAGGGACGAACTGGTTTCAACAAAAGCAGCAGCGCAAATAGCAGCGCGGTGAAAAAAATATAAATGTCGGCGGATGCGCCCAGCGTCGTCCAGCTCGCGCTCGTATCCTGGCTATCCTGCAGATAAGGCAATATCAGACCTTCGTAAGTAACGACGAGCGTGAACGCGGCGGTCATGCCGACGAATATGAAAATGGCTGTACGGTACAAGACGCCAATCAGAGGCAGGTCGCCCAAGACATAGCTGAACACCATGAGCGTCAAAACGAAACTGACGATCGCCATCGTCTGCTCAGTCATCAAAAGAGCCTCGCCTGTCGTTCGGATCCGCGCGCCCGCGCAGCGCTCCGAAAGCGCTAAGGACGTTGCCGACGACAATCAGCAGTACAGCCGCCAACGTGCCAAGGGTCATCGCTTCCAGACGGGGCGCTTCCTGCGACCGGTCGCGCATGAGCACGAATTCGTGAATGTCGCTCAGTATCGGCGCATCCGCTTGATAGAACCGCGGTCCGTTCTTGCCCAGGCTCAAGAGAAATCCTCGCTCCAAAACAACACGCTCAGTGGGCGATCTGGCTGAGGCGCTCGCCCTACCCGCCTCAAATGCCGCCCGCGTCGTCCTGCCTTCGTCGACCAGGAAAGCCGCAATCCAGCCTTCCAGCCCGTTCGCCAGCGCGATCTGGTACCAACTGCCATCGCCATTCGCGCCGATCACTTCAAAGGTATCGCCCGTTTGCGCCAGCCGCAGAATGTCATCGGCTGTCGTGGGTCCCCGGCGAATCCGAACTTGCTGCGGCGACCTAACCTCCACAATCACAATTGTCTCCAGAGTGGCGGTCGCGGTGGGTAAATCAGTCGCGGTGGGCAAAGCCGTGCTGGTAGGCGCTGGCGTTGCTGTCGGCGGCGGCGTCGCCGATGGCAGAGGCGTCTCGGTAGGCGCCGGCTCAGCTGTGGCTTGCGGGCGCTCACCCATCGCATCCGCCTCCTGCGGCTGATTCGCTTGTGAGTCCCGCGTCCCGTCGGCTGATGACTGGTTGTTGGCCGGCGCCGGCGGCACGCCGCCAAAACTGGCCTGCAGCTCTTCACCGTAAGTGTAGGCATCTCGATAACCAAAGACCAAGCCAAGGATCTCGGCGCTGGCGTCGGCGTAAACCTGCGCTATCGGCGCCGCCGAATAACTGGTGAAAGCGAGCAGCGGCGCATTGTCGCTCGCCGCGACAACCTGCTCAGCCCAGTTTCGCACCGTCTCCGCGCTGTCAGAAATCAGGACGATACTCTTCACCCGGTCGAGCGAATCCAGTTGCAGTCCGGTCGAGATCCCTTTGGCCGAGACCTTGACCACGTCCGCAAAGTTCTCATTCAATTCACGGATTCCCAATGCGCCGCCGGGCAAGAAACGCAGTATATGGTAGTCGTAGCCAGGCAGGAGGCTGATGCCGCTGCCGGCGACTGAACGATTGATCGCGCGGATGATGTTGCGCGCATGGGCGATGGCGATGGGATTGCTGCTGACGATCAAGGGTTTTACGCCGCGCGCGAAGACATGGCGCAAAACAAGATCCGCCAGGGAATCCAATTCGCCGGCCGCCGCCGGTCCATATTCAAGCGCCACCAGGGCAAAATCTGAGCCTGTCAAACCGTCCAGCGCCTCGTAGACAGCAGCAAAGCCAGGGCGTTCCTCAGGAAACTCGGAAGGCGGCAACGCGCCAACTGCGAAATCTGAGGAGGCAAAGGGCAGCGAGACCAGAGCGAGCAAGGCGGCGGCGGCGATCATTCGCGGCGCGGCGCTCAACGAAAACAGCGCCTGACTTGGCAAGAATCGACGCCCGGCCGGCTCCTCCGCTTGCGTCGCTCCGCCAACGATATCTTGCAATAATTCAACCTGTTGCCGCTGCGCTTTGGATAATGCGCCCGCGCTAATCACGCCGCCCGGCTTCTGCGCGATCTCCGGCGTGACCAATACGTCATCGACCTCGTACAGCGCCTGCTGGGCGTCGGCGCTGGGCTGAGAAGGCGAAATCGAGCGTTCACGCAGGAACTGCAAGCGCTCGTCCAAATCTTCCAGGGGCCGTTCGGCTCGTTGGTCGAGGAGACTCGTCGCCGATTCTTGCTCGGGCGCGGAATCCTTAGGGCGCCGGCGCCAGAAGGCCAATCCGGCAAGACGAAACCGTCGCCTCAGGCGCGGCAGGCGCAAACGAGGTCGGCCAGGCAGGCACGGACGGCGCGACAGCAAACGACTCAGTCGGCCCCGGCGCTCCGGCTCTGGAGCGCTTTCCTCATGCTCGACGTATTCCAGCCAGTTGAATTCTTCGCTCATCGCCCGCTAGCCTCGGAAGGCGCGATCCTGCCCCAGCAAGGCGCGCACGCCGGCAACCACCGCGCCCAGCGCAATGCCCAGCAGAATGGCGCGCGCGCCGGCGCTGACTGGAATCGCCAGCAGCCAGTCGCTCAGAGCCTTGACCGGCGCCAGCTCCGCCAACGGAATGCTGCCGAGAAGCACGATGACCGCCACGACGACGAAAAGCAGACCCCAAATATCGGCGCGCTTTTGCAAAATGCGCGCTCCGCCCAGGGTCAAAGACAAGAACAGCAGAGCGGCCAAGGCCGATTCAATCGGTACTTGCACCGCCTCCAAGAGACTGGTATCGCCCCGCCTGCTGACGTACCAATAGATTGTGAATGCGAAGCTCGCCAATACGACCGCGCTGGTAAAGGCGCCGCGCGCGGCGCGCCCCACATGCACAAAGAGCAAATTTGCGACGCCGATGACGATGCTGAGCGCGACCACGATGACGACCAGCCGCAACAGCACATCGCCCGGCAACGCCAAGCGGCGGGCAAGTTCCTCGCTGCCCGCCTGCCCGCCGAAGAGCGCCGGATTGTCGCCCAAGAGCAAGCTCAGTATCGTCGCCACGCCGACGGCAAAGGCGACGAATGCGGACATGCCCCCGCCGACGCGCCGCATCGCTTAGCGCCGCCGACTAAAGAACAGACCCAGCACGATCAGGATCGCCGCCGCCGCCAGAACCAGAGTCCAGTTCAACAGGGCGACCCGCCTGGCAAACTCCAACAGCAGCAGGACAGACGCGCCAGCGATGATCAGCGCGCGCCAAACATCGAGGACAGCCGTATCCCCGTGCCCGCGCCCGTCCTCCGAATCATAGCCGGGCGCCGCATACAACTCTTCGCCAATCAAAACATGATCGGCCAGCGCATAGGCGACCGCCTGCCCATCCAATCGGTCGCTGACGGCCAAGCTGGGCTGCCCGCGTCGGTTCGCGCCATCGAGCATCAGCGCCAGCTCGGGTCCAAAGCGGCCCGCCAGGATATGCGCCTCGGGTTCGTCAATGTCCATCGACGCCGTAAGCGCGCCAGCGAAAGCCAAGTCCGGCGGAATCCATTGCGCGCGCGCGGCGGTCCCGCCCTTGGCCCAGGCGCGCCGCAATGTAGCCTGCCCCAGCGGTAAGGTCGCCGGCGCCGACATCGTTACGATCGGCGTCGCGTCGCTGGCTTTGGCGCCTTGGATGACCTGATGGAAGAACTCGGCTTGCGCCAGCGCGGCCGGCGTACCCTCGCCGCCGACATCCGCGCCGCCAAAGGACAGATGCAGCGGCCGATTCGATTCGATGCTGCGCGTCGTCCAAGTCGGGATGCGCTCGAAGCCATCCAACTGCCGTTGCTTGCGCCGCCGGCCCGGGCGCGTCTGGAAAAAGCGCGCCGTGTACACCAGCACGACGGTGATGGCGACAAACAGGACGCTATAGACCTGCAGCGTCGTCTCGTCCAATAGCCTTACTCCGCAGCTTCGTCAGTTAACTGCCGCCGCAATTCCCGCAGCCCAGCCGGCTCTTCCAGCAGGTCGGCCAGCTGCCGCGCGCCCGCGCCCCCGCGCCACAGGTTCGCCAGCGGCTGCGCGACTAGCAGTCCCTGCGCCAGCACCGGCGCCAGCGGTTCCAGCGCGTCCAACAGCGACAAAAGAAAGGGCGCCTGCCCGCGCCGCTTGGCTGCGTCTATCCAGTCGGCAAGCTCGCTCTGATTGTGCATACGAGGCAGTATAGCATCGTTCAGAATTGCCGATTGCCCGCGCGGGGCTGGATTTGCCGAAGCGCAAAAGGTGTAGGGGCGACATACCATGTCGCCCGAAACCACAAGTCGCAGCGGCAGCGGGCGACCAGATTGGT
>JAPOYS010000170.1 GCA_026706455.1 Chloroflexota bacterium
TTTGACATCGACCGAGTTCATCGTCACCAGCGCCAGGATGAATTCGTTCCAGGAAGTCATGAATTGCCAGATGATGACGACGGCGACCGCGGGCCAACTGACCGGCATCATGACGCGCCAGTAGATGCCGAAGCGCGTGCAGCCATCCAGGCGCGCCGCCTCTTCAATCTCGATGGGGAAGCCGGCGAAAAAGCTGCGCAGGATGACGATGGCGAAGGGCACGCCAAGCGCGGTGTAGGGCAAGATTAGGCCGGCGTAGGTGTCGTTCAAGCCCAGCGCCTTGTTGATCTGAAAGATCGGCACGACCAGCGTCGGGATGGGCAGCATCAGCGTCATGATCAGCAGATAAAACCAGATGTCGCGCGCGAAGAAGCGCAGGCGCGCCAGTGCGAAAGCCGCCAGCGAACTAATGATTACGACGAGAACGACCGAGGGAATCGTCACCGCCGCGCTATTGATGAAGTGCTTCACGATCTCCGCGTCTTCAAAGACAGTCACGTAGTTCTGCAAGCTGACGCCGCTGATCAGCAGCCCGCCGAAGCGCGGCGCCCGTTGATCGGGCGGCATGAGCGAGACGACCAGCATCATGATTATCGGCACCAGCCAGACCAAAGCCAGGACCGAGACAAATATGAAAGCGAGCGCTTTTGCTGCATGACGGCGCGTCATGTCAACACCCTGCCAATATCGGACGGTAGGGGCGACTGACGTGCAGTGTCTACGCGCACTGTCATGTCGCTCGCAAACATAAGCGGGGCAAACGGGCGACCAGATTGGTCGCCCCTAGGGCAGGCGCGCATGAATCAGCCCCCAATCGTAAAGCGCGAACCCAGCACGCGCACTTGGAAGATGCTGGCGCTGAGCGCGATCACCAGCAGGACGACCGCCACCGCCGAGGCGTAGCCCATGCTCTGCAGCGTGAAAGCCTTCTGGAAGATGTAGGTCGGCAGCATTTCACTGGCGTGATTGGGTCCCCCCTTCGTCAGCATGAAGACGAGCGCAAAGGTCTGCAAGGTGCCGATCACGCCCAGCAGGATGAGCGTCAGATGCACGTGGCGCAGCATGGGCAGGATGATGTATTGGATGCGTTGTCGCGTCCCGGCGCCGTCAACCTCGGCCGCGCTAAGCACTTCCTGCGATAGGCCCTGCAAGCCGGCCACATACATGAGCATGGAGAAGCCGGTCCACTGCCAGACATTGACAAATATGGTGGAAAAGATGGCGATTTTGGGATCGGCGATATAAGGCTGAATCAGAAAGGGCGCGCCAATCTCCCGCCCCAGGTCGGCCAGCAGCCCGCCGAAGGGCGCGTAAATCCGCTGCCAAACGATGCCGAGCACAACCGGCGAAATGATAGCGGGCATGAAGAAGATGATGCGGAAGACATTTTGGAGGGGTATGCCCGATGTCAGGATGTACGCCAGGATGAAGCCCAGGATCATCTGCGGGAAGATCGTCAGGAAAGTCCAGTAGATCGAATTGCGGATCGAAAGGCCAAAGGTGCGATCATCGGTGAACATCTCAATGTAGTTTTGGATGCCGACGTAGAGCGCCTCGTTGATGCCATCCCAGTCATACAGGCTGGCGTTGAAGATGTAGAAGATGGGATAGAGCACGAAGACGACGAACAGGATCATGGCCGGCGCCATGAAGAAGAGACCCTGATTGTCGATCAGCCAGTTGCGTGACATGCCCCCATCCCCTAACCCCTTCCCCCAAGATGAGGGAAGGGGAATTGCCTGCATGCTCGTAGTGTAGTTTCTCCCCCTCCCTCTTTATGGGGGAGGGGGCCGGGGGGTGGGGGCACTGATCGCACGAACTACATACCCTTGGCGTCTTCGACCAGTTGCATGCCTTCGGCCGGCGTCATCTCGCCCGCAGCGACCGCAGCCAGCGCGTCTTCCAGCGCCTGCTTGACATCCGGGCTCTTGAGCTGACGGGCGTATTGCACCGATGCCAGCCACTCTTCAGTGAAGAGATCCCAGACCGCTTCCTGGTTCGCCGAGCCAAAGGACTCGGGCCGCAAGCCGATATAAGCCGGCAGGTCGTTGTAAGTGTTGATCAAAGCCTGCGCGCCGGCGCCGCTGATCCAGTCCGTGATGACCTTGCAAGCGGCCTCCGGATTGGCCGAGCCGCGCGTGACGCCCATCATCACGTCAATGCCGCCCAGCAGGTCCTCCGGCGCGCCCATGCCCGTCACATCCGGGAACTTGAAGGGCGCGTAACCTTGCAAGTTCTGATCGAGCGGCGGCGGATCGGCATTGCCCGCTTGCTGCTGCCACCAGGCGCCCATCGGGAACATGGCCGCGCGGCCCGCCTGAATCTGCTCTACTGCCGCCGGGTAATGCGTCATGCCCAGCGCGCCCATCTGGAAGATGCCATCGTCGAAGAGACGCTTCCACCAGGTCATCGCCTCGACGAAGGGCTCGTCGGTGAAGCTGGCCATG
>JAPOYS010000184.1 GCA_026706455.1 Chloroflexota bacterium
CTGAGCATCTAGTATACTCTCTTTACTAGGTGTCCAGTTTTTCAGGACCACTACAGGGGTTACCCCGGCAGCCAGGGCTCGGCGAAATACTGCCCATCGGCGCCCTCGGCGATCCAGCCCACCTGGCCGCCGACATCCACCTGAAACCAGGTGTAGGGACCGGCGCATTGCGCGCCAGCCAGCACCAGGAAACCATCCAGCGGCGCCAGCCGGCCGATCACATCAAAGTCGGTGCTGGGTCCTGCCCGCAGGTTCAATGACTTGCCATCCTCCGTCAGCGTCACCCGCCCGCGCTCGCCAACGATCAGGAAAGACTCCATCGCCCCGTCACAGAATACATGCGGCGTTGCCGTCGGATAAATGGCTGCCGTCGCTACAAACGCTACAAATCGTGTCGGCGTCGCCGTCGGCCCAGGGCTCAGGCGCAGCACTGCCGTCGGCCTCAAAGCCGGCGCCCGCGCGCAGCCCGCGCCTGCCGCCAGCGCCAAGAGACAGATTACTAGCGATTTCATACGCTCATTCTAACCCAAAGCTGAGCGCAACAGCAGCATGACCAACACTTGCGAAACTGCTATACTGCACGCCATTCTGCCAATAGCCAGCCGGAGAAGCCAGCCAATGAAAGCCGTCCAGATTGTCGCCCGCGGCCAGTGCCAATTCGTTGACGCGCCCAAGCCAGCCCTGCAGCCGGGCACAGCCATCGTCAAGACACTTCGCCTGTCCCTCTGCGGCAGCGATATCCGTCACATCCATTACTTGCCGGAGGACTGCTATCCCTCGCCAGTCGGCGAAACGGGCCACGAGATGGTGGGCGTCGTCGAAGCTATCGACCCGGCCAACGGCGCCGTCCAGCCCGGCGACCGCGTGCTCTGCCTCGCGCCCGACCACCGCGCCATGCAGGAATACTACCGCGCGCCCATTGACCGACTGCTGCCCATCGCCCCCGGCACGCCGCTCGAGCGCGCCGTCCAAGCCCAGCAATTCGGCACCGTGCTCTTCGCCGCCAAATCTCTGCCTGACCTGCGCGGCAAGACCGTCGCTGTCATCGGCCAGGGCTCGGCCGGGCTCTGGTTCAATTTCGCCCTGCAGCGCCGCGGCGCCGCCAAGATCATCGCCATCGATCTCAAAGCCTATCGCCTGGCATACAGCGAGGGCTACGGCGCGACGCATACAATCCACAACGCCGACCTCTCGACCGCCGACGCCCTGCGCGAGATGAACGGCGGCCAGCTGCCCGATGTCGTCATCGAGGCGGCCGGCGAAGAAGCGTCGATCCGCCTCGCCATTGAGATCGCGCGCGAGAACGGCTTCATCCTCTATTTCGGCGTGCCCCGCTTCGAGACGATGGACTTCCCCATCTTCGATTATTTCTGGAAATCGCTCACGGCCCGCTCGAACGTCGGCACGATCAAGGAGCCGAACCACGCCAGCACGCGCCAGGCGCTCGAATGGATCAGCGACGGGACGGTCCCGGTCGCGCCGATGATCACGCATACGTTTCGGTTTGAAGATGTGTTCGAGGCTTACGAGTTGCACCGGATCCAGGACGAAGGCGCGGTCAAGATCGTGATTGACATGGAGGGCTGATATTCTTCGCCGCAGAGGCGCGGAGGCTTTGCTGGGCAAGAGCGAAACTGCTGCCGACATCTTCAGCTATATGCCATGTCCGCAACCAATTGGTCATTCCACTTTGCAGCAAGCCTCCTTCGGTCGAGATTGCGGTTGATCTTGACGAATTGTGTGCTAAAGCGGCAATTGCTATACTCTTGGCAGTCCCAAGCATCACGTTTGGGATACAAACCATTTATCCGTTAGGGGAAGATCATTATGAATCGACGCATGTACGTTTTTCTGATGCTAGCGCTATTCTTATTGGCTGGGGCGGTGGCGGCGCAGGAAGCTTCCACAACCATTTATGCCCATCTCACCCAGGATTTTGATATCCTGGATCCGCATGTGACCAATACGACCCTGGGCTACCAATTGGCGATCACCTTCTATGATCGTTTGGTCGCAATGGATGATGATGGCAATATCATTCCATCACTGGCGACGAGTTGGGAGGGCAGCGGCGCGGACGCGCTGACGCTCACGCTGAATCCCGACGCGGTCTGCGCAGACGGCACGCCGTTGAACGCCGAAGCTGTCGCCAACTCGCTCTCCCGCATGGGCGCCAATGACACCGGCGCGCCCTTTGTTTACCGCACGCTTGGCGGCGCCGCCGGCGCCACGGAAGAGCGCTATTCGGTCTCACACGATAACGACGCCGGCAGCGTGACCATCACCATGCACGAGCCATTCGGCGCTTTGCTGGTCGGATTAGCCATGCCATGGGCATCCATTATTTGCCCCGCCGGGATCGACAATCCGGACTTGCTGATTGAAGGGCCGCAAGGCAGCGGGCCCTACGCATTGGCGGAATCGGTTCGCGGCGATCGCTATGTGGCGCAGGCTCGCCCGGAATACACCTGGGGCGCCCGCGGCACGACCACGGCGGACGAAGGCTTCCCGCAGACCCTGGTTTATCAGGTCGTGGACAATGAAACGACAGCCGCAAACCTGTTCCTCGCTGGCGAGTTGAACATCGTCACCGTGTCCGGCGCGGATTTCGACCGTGTGGCCGCCGCTGAGACTTTCGCCGTAAATGGTTACAGCTTCGGCGCCCAATGGCTGCAAGTCAACAAGGACGAGGGCTTGATTGGGACTGATCCCGCCATTCGTCAGGCTATTTTCAAAGCCGTCTCACGCGCCGAGTATCTGGATGTCGGCTTCGGCGGACGTGGATTATTCACCAACACCTTTGTCTCGCCCCTGGCGCTCTGCTACGACGAAGGCCTTGATGCGGTATACGACGAAGCGGCTGGTTTCGATCCCGATGCCGCGCGCCAGATCCTGGCGGATGCCGGCTACGCGACTGGCGCCGACGGCAAGTTGGCCGACGCCGATGGCAACCCCGTCGTGCTGCGGCTGGTGGATTATGGTCGGGCGGGAGCGGAAGCGGCTGAGTTGCTGATTCTGTCCCTGGAAGATGTCGGATTCACTGTGGAGCCTCACATTGTGGAATTTGGCGGCTATCTGGAGCGCTTGCTGCGCACGGGCGAATGGGATGTGTCGATTCTGGGCGTTAATCCGCCTGTCCCGCTGCCGAGCGCGATGGTTGGCTATTTTAGCGGCGGCGGCGCTATCAATACGGCGTCGACGGCAAACGCGACTTTCGATGCCGAATTCGCGCAGGCGAATGTGACGGCGGGCGACGAGAGCTGCATGCACTGGAGCAATGCAATGCGGGCGCTGTTGGAAGATCTCGAGTTCAAGCCGCTGTTTTCAGAGGAGCGGACTTACTTTGGGCAGGGCGTGGAGTTCACGCTCTTCAACAACTACACGGGCACTTGGGATCCAATCACCACGCGAATCGTGGGCGAATAATGCAGTAGCTTCATGACATCGTCGCAGGCTTTGCAGCGTCACAGCGCTGATTCAGGGACTCTGGCGCGGCTGACCAGCCGGCTGGGTCCCTGGCCGCGCTTCCTGCTGAAGCGCGCGGCAAGCTTGTTCGTCGTCCTGGCTATGCTGCTGGCGCTGACCTTTCTGCTCATTCACCTGGCGCCGGGCGATCCGGCCGTGCGCAAAGCCGGCATAGACGCCAGCGCTGAGCAGATCGAATTCGAGCGTAAAGCCCTCGGCTTAGATCAACCTCTCCCCATTCAGTTCATTCGCTATGTTCAAGGCGTTGCGCGCCTCGATTTCGGCACTTCGTTCATTACTAAGCAATCAGTTACCGAGATTTTGCAGCAGCGCTTTCCGCGCACATTCCAGCTGGCGGGCACAGGTCTGTTAATCGTGATGACGGTCAGCGTGCCCTTGGGCATCCTCGTCGGCGCCTTGACCCGCGAGGGACGCAATCGCCGTCTCGAAGTCGCCTTCATGTCTTTGACCAGCACCAGCAGCGCCCTGCCCGAATTCCTTACCGCGACCTTTCTGGCATTCATATTCGCCGTGACCTTGAACTGGCTGCCGGTCGGCACGACGCAAAAATCTACCGCCATCATCCTGCCAGCGATCTCGGTGAGTTTGCGCCCGGTAGCCTCATTGGCGCGCGTCGTCCGGCTGGAAACGCTCAACGTCTTGGCGCAAGACTATATCCGTACGGCGCGCAGCAAACGTTTGCCCACGTATGTTATCTTCACGCGTCACTTGTTGCCCAACGTCTTGACCGCGGCGCTGACCATTGGTGGTTTAGTATTCGCCGGATTGCTTGGCGGAACGGTCATCGTCGAAAATGTCTTCGCCTGGCCCGGCCTGGGCCAACGCGTGGTGGATGCGGTCTTCAATCTGGATTATCCCGTCATTCAAGGCATCGTATTGTATTTCGGCGTAATCGTCGTCTTGATCAATACCGCGGTCGATATTCTGTTGGCGTTGGTCGACCCGCGGACGCTGGTGTTGAGCGAGTAAACGCGTGAGCCGGGCGCCAGCATATTCCGATGTTCAGGCGCCCATATACCTGGCTTTTTGGCGGACTCCATTTTTTCGCGCCTTTTTGAGTTCGCCAAGCGGATTTCTGGCGCTGTTCCTGGCTGGCATTCTCTTCGCCACCGCTTTGCTTGCGCCGTTAGCCTTGACCAAAGAAGAAGTCTATCAACGAAATGTCAGGCGGCGCCTCGAAGGTCCGTCAGCCGATCACATTCTGGGCACGGATAATCTCGGCCGCGATATCCTCAAGCGCACCTTATATGCGACGCCGCTGTCGCTGCAGTTGGCTCTAAGCGCGGCGGGCATGGCCATTGTCATTGGCTTCGCCGCGGGCGCGGTGACCGCCTATCTCCCGGGGCGCTTGCGCAACGTAGCCCTGCGCTTGATCGAAATTATGCTGGCTTTTCCGGGCATATTGATCGCGATAATGCTCGTCGCTGTGGTCGGGACCAGCGCGGAAGGCGCCGTTCTGGCGATTGGCATCGCCTTTTCACCGAGTTTGGCGCGAGTCGCCTATACCCTGGCAGCGGGGGTGGCGGGTCTCGATTATATTGCCAGCGCGCGGGTTTTAGGCTTGTCCAGCCGCCGCATCGTTGCTCGTTACATTATCCCAAATATCGCCGAGACCTTGATCGTCGTCTCCCTAAACGCCACGGCAGCCGCCCTGGTCGCTGTCTCTTCGCTGAGCTTCCTGGGTCTCGGCGTTCAAGGCACGCAATTCGATTGGGGTCGCCTGATTACGGAAGGCGTATTGCGTTTGTATCAAGTGCCGCTGTTAGCATTGGCGCCGGCAACGGCCATCGGCATTACCGGTTTGACCCTCGGTTATTTGGGCGAGGCGCTTGCTCGCGGCCTCAATCCGACGCTCTGGACGCAGACGGCATCCGTTCAATCGCGCTCATGGCTGCAACGGTATTTTTCTTCTGAAACTATGCTGCTTTCAGGCTCGGCATTATTGCTAATCGCATTTTATTTCTTGCCCTGGTTCAGCCCTGACGCGCTAGACCCCAACCGGACGCTGGTTACCGGCGCAGCGATTCTGGCCGGGCGCGCCAATCTCACGGAGACCGCGATCGGCTCGCAGGTTGCGCTGCTTTTGCTGCGAACTGGCGCCTGGATCGCTCTGCTGCTTGGATTCCTCTCCTATTTCTCTTTGCGCTTCCGCCGGCTCTGCGCATATCTTGGGCTGATCTGTGGCTTTGGCGCCGGCAGTTACTTTGTCTCTATCCTGCTCGCGGATTCCACCAATCTGGGGGCGGCGCTGGCTTCCGCGCGGTTGGGCTTCTATCTTGGGCTAATCGCTACAATCTTGCTCATTGCGCAGGTCTTCTCGGACAAGTCTGCAACAACGCGCGGCAGCCACAATGTCATTCACCCGACCAGCCAAGCAAGCGTGGTCGAGGCAGACATGTCACTGCCACGGCCTTTGCTCCAAGTTCGCGGATTAACCGTGCGCTTTGACCTCGAATCCGGAGCCATCGCGCCGGTCAATGATATCAATTTGGATCTGGCCGAGGGCGAGATCGTAGGCGTTGTCGGCGAATCCGGCTCCGGCAAAAGCTTGACGGCGCTGGCGCTGGCCCAGCTGGTTCCGCACCCCGGCATCGTCAGCGCGCATTATGTGCGTCTGCGCGGCGAAGACATCACCCGAATGTCCGCCGGGCAATTGCGCTATTTTCTCGGTTCGGAAATGGCCATGATCTTCCAGGATCCAATGTCTTCGCTCAATCCCGCTCTGAAGATCGGCACGCAGTTAACGGAAGCGCCCCGCGTCCATCGGCGGCTCAGCGGCAAAGATTTGCACAGGCTGGCGCTTGATCGGATGGCCGATGTGCATATCTCGGCTGCGGAAAGACGCCTAAGGCAGTATCCGCACGAGTTTTCCGGCGGCATGCGTCAGCGCGCCATGATTGCCATGGGCTTGATGAATTCACCCAGCCTGATCATCGCGGACGAACCCACCACTGCCCTTGATGTCACCATCCAGGCGCAGATCATCGACGTCTTGCGCGAAATCAATCAGGAGCAAGGTACTACCATCATGCTCATTTCGCATGATATCGGCGTCATTGTGGAGATCTGTTCGCGCGTTCTGGTGATGTACGCCGGGCGCATCGTCGAAGACGTCAAGGTCACCGACTTGTTGACGACCGACAAACATCCCTACACGGAAGCGCTGATCGCAGCTGTGCCCGCCTTTGACAGCAATCGCGACGAACCGCTGGCGTCCATTCCCGGTCGGCCGCCTGACTTGGATAATCTTCCCGCGGGCTGCGCCTTTGCGCCGCGCTGCAAGTACGTCTTCGAGCGCTGCCACCGTGAGGCGCCGCCACTGCTGCATGTCGAAGAGACCCATCGAATCGCCTGTTTCTTGCGAACCGAACCGCCGGCGGAGGCGACGCGTGAATAAGCTGGACGTGCGCGATCTCGTCGTGCGCTACGGACGATTGACAGCGGTAGATGGCGTCAGCTTCGGCATTCCCGCTGGCGGCACGCTCGGTTTGGTAGGCGAATCCGGCTCGGGCAAGTCGACCATCGCGCGCGCTATCGTTCAGCTGGCAAAGGCAGGCCGGGGCCAGATCTTGCTGGACGGCATGGATATCACCGTCGCTCACGGCGCCGACTTGAACGAGATGCGCAGCAGAATTCAGATGATCTTTCAAGATCCATATTCATCGCTGAATCCGCGGCTCTCCGTCGGCGCGATGATTGATGAAGTGCTGCGGCGGCATCGCAACATGAAAGCCGCGCAACGGCGACTAGAAATAGGCCGCCTGCTGGAGATGGTGGCTCTTGATCCGCTATTTGCCGATCGCTATCCGCATCAGTTTTCCGGCGGGCAGCGCCAGCGCATCGCCATCGCGCGCACCTTGGCGTCGCAGCCGGAATTGGTCATTCTTGATGAGGTGGTTTCGGCGCTTGATGTGTCCGTACAGGCGGCAATCTTGAATCTGCTGCGTGACCTGCAACGAGAGTTTCGCCTTTCATTTCTCTTTATCTCTCACGATCTCTCCGTTGTGCGCTATATGAGCGATTCGGTTTGCGTCATGTACCTCGGACAAATTGTCGAATGGAAAGAAACGGAGGACTTGTTCAGACAGCCGGAACATCCCTATACACAAGGCTTGATCGACTCGATTCCCAAAATGATCGCGGGTGGCGATCCCAATCGGATACCCTTGCGCGGCGAAATCCCGGATCCGCATTTTCCACCGCCCGCCTGCCGTTTTCATACGCGCTGCCCCTTCGGTCCGCTGGCTCATCCTGAGAGGAACCGCTGCCGCGAGGACGATCCGCATCGATTGATTGACAAAAGCGAACATTATGCCGCCTGTCATTTTCCCTTGGTCAGGCAGGAGCTGGCTTAATTGGGAAAAGACGGGCGGTCGATCATGTCCGGCATCCCTCTGTTCGGATAAAACGCTAGCGCAGGTCCGCGGCTGAGTCTGCTTGATCTTATGCTATGGCCGAGCGGAGATAGCTTGCTTTCCGCTGCGTCAAATGCGGGGCTTCTACAGGTCCAGCAGCAGACCGGGCTGGCGCTCGAAGGAATAGAGGCTGCGCGGGCGCATCAGCGTCACGGCGCGGTCGAAGCCGCCCAGGGCGCCGCGAGCTTCGCCCAGTGCCTTATAGTAATCCCAATAGCGGAAGCTGGCATAGCTTTCCCGCATGAGCGCGTGCGTCTTGAGCAGCGCGAGATAGTCATCAAAGACATCGCTGACATCGAGATAGATATCGGCATTGTACCCTTCCATATCCTCCCAATTCTCGGAGAAGAGCAGGCTCCGCGGCGAGTGCGCCGGGTATTCGCGTTCGAAGGCGGGCAAGCCGGCGCGGAAGAGCGCTTGCGTCACGACATCGTGAGTGTTGTTGTGGTCGATGTGGAAGCTGCCCTTCCAATGTGTGATGATGAGGGAGGGCTTGTGCTTGCGGATGAGATCGGCCATGAGCCAGATGGCCGCGTCGTCCACCGGCAGCTCGCCATCGCCGTAGGGCAGCAGTTCCATATTGGCGCCGATGAAAGCGGCCGAGGCGCGCGCGTCTTCAAGGCGCATGACCAGGTAGTCTTCCGCGCTGAGCCTGGGGTGGCCCTTCTCGCCGGTGGTGGCGTGCACGATCGTGATATCCCAGCCGGCTTTCTTGTGTTTGAGCATGACGGCGCCCGCCATGTTCTCGGCGTCGGAAATATGCCCGCCGACAACCATCAGATGTCCAGCCATTGTTGGTTCTCCTATTCTTCAGTCAGAGCGTCTTGCGCATCACGGCGAATTCGCGGCGGCGCTTGAAGCCGGCGAGGGCGTAGAGCCGCGCGGCGTTCTCGTCGGTCCATAAAAAGTAGGCGTAGAAGACGTGCTTCGCCGCCATCGCTTCGAGGCATTTGAAGAGCAGCATGCGACCGATGCCGCGGTTGCGGCAATCCGGGCGGACGCCGAAGGGACCGTAGCGTTCGTTGCGCTGCTGGCAGAAGCCGACCACCTCGCCTTTTTCGCGCGCGACCAAGAAGCAGATGCGGTGGGGGCTGTCGCCGAAATATTCGAGCAGGTAGCTCTGGGCGTGGCGGAACCAGTCCCAACCGAAATGCTCCACCAGGAAGGGCATGAGATCGGGGATATCGGCCGCTTCGATGCGGCGGATGGTCAAGCCGTCCTCGTCTTCGGCGCGGTCGATGCGCGCCTGGATTTCAGCCGGGATGCGGAAATTGGTCAGGTCGGCGCCCATGCTGATGGCGTGGTAGAGCGTCTCAAAACCGATGCGCTCGCGCAGGAAGCGAATGCTATCAGGGTAGGCCTGGGTGTCGACGCCGGGCACAAAGTAGTTGGGCACGTAGGGCGAGATGTCAACGAGCGAACGGTTTTCGGCGCGCAGCTTGTCGACGATTGTTTCGAAGAGCGCCGTCCCGATGCCGCGCCGGCGGTAATCAGGATGGACGCCGAAAGCGCTGATCCAGGCTTCGCTTTCATCCATGCCTTGCAGGAAGTAGGGCACCTGCCGAACGAGGCAAAGGATGAAGCCGACCACGCGCCCGTCTTCGACCGCGACCGGGACGTAGTCGGGATGGAAGTTGGGATCGAGCAAGACCTGCGTCCGAAAAAGGCTGGCGCTGATGCGGTCGGCTGGCATTGCCTGATGCCAGACATCAAGCAAATCGCTTTCGTCTTTGCCTTGATAAGATCGTATCAGCATGGGGTTATTATCCTTTCAAGCCGGTCAGGGCGATTCCCTGAATGAAGTAGCGCTGCAGGAAAATGAAGACGACCAGCATCGGGATGACGGCGACAGCGGTGCCGGCCATCAGCAGGTTGGTATTGTCGGCGTAGAGGCTCTTCATCGAGTTGATGCCGAGCGGCAGCGTCATCAGTTCGCGGCTGTTGAGCACGAGCAGGGGCCAGAGGAAGTTGTTCCAGGCGCCGATGAAGGCGAAGGTGCCGAGGGTAGCGAGCGCCGGTTTGACGAGGGGGACGATGATGCGCCAGAAGATGCGGAGTTCGGAGGCGCCGTCAATGCGGGCGGCGTCGATGAGCTCATCGGGCAGGGTGATGATGAATTGCCGCATCAAAAAAATGCCGTAGGCGGAGGTCAAGCCAGGCGCGACCAAGCCTTGATATGTATCGATCCAGCCCAGTTGGCGCACGATGAAGAAGACCGGAATCAGCGTGACGAAGAAGGGGATCATCATGGTGGCCAGGATGAGGTAGAAGAGGAACTCCCGGCCCGGGAAGCGGTATTTGGCGAAGGCGAAACCAGCCAGCGAACTGCTGAGCAGGACGCCAAAGACGATGAGCGCGGACGTGAAGAGGCTGTTGAAATAGAGCCGCGCGATCGGGATCTTCTGCGGCAATTCGGTGTAATTGCGGAATTGCGGCTCGGCCGGCAGCCAGACCGGCGGGCGCAATTGAATCTCGCCGGCGGTCATCAGCGAGGCGATCATCATCCAGATGAAGGGGAAGACCATGATGAAGGCGCCCGCGACCAGGATGAGGTATTTGAGCGCGTCGCCGAGCGGCTGCAGGCTGGCGGTTTCGTCTCTCATGGCGGCGCTTAGTCCCCGTAGGCGCGGTCTTGCAAGAGTCGGACCTGCACAATGGTGATGAGCATGATGATCGCGAAGAGGATGAAAGCCATCGCCGATGCCCGCCCCATGCGGCTGAACTTGAAGGCGGTGTTGTACATGTGCAGGACGACGGTCATGGAGCTGTTGGCGGGGGCGCCGCCCGTGGTGGCGAAGACGAGATCGAAGACCTGCAGCGCGCCGATGGTATTGGTGACAACTACGAAGAGCATGACCGGACGCAGCAAGGGCAGCGTGATATAGCGGAATTCCTGGATTCGGCCCGCGCCATCGACCTGGGCGGCGTCGTAGTAGTCCTGGGGGATGCCCTGCAATCCGGCCAGAAAAATGACGATGTAGTAACCGATGTATTGGTAGACGGCGATGAAGACGAGCGTCAGCAGGGCCTGGTTGGGTCCGCTGAGGAAGGGTTGGCGCGGCAGCCCCAAGCCGGTGATGACGTTGTTCACGACGCCGAAGTTGCGGTCGAAGATGAAGGAGAACATCACGGCGAGGGCAAGCGGCGCCGTGATCACAGGCATGAAATACAGGACGCGCCAGATTGCGCGCCCGCGGATGCGGCTGTTGAGCAGGAGGGCGAATCCCAAGCCCAGGATGGTGTTGGCGCCGACGCCGCCGATGGCGAAGTAGAAGGTATTGCCCAAAGACTTGAGGAAGACCGGGTCCTTGCTGAGCAGGTAGCTGTAATTGCTCAAGCCGCGCCAGGGCATCTCGCTGACCGGCGAAAGCATGTCCCAGCGGTGCAGGCTGACCCAGCCGGAGAAGAGAATCGGACCGAGCAGAAAGACGATCAGGGCGATGATGGGCGCGGCCACGAAAGCGTAAGCCCAGAGCATGCGCCGGCGCATGAGCGGGGTCTTGGGGATGTCGGGAAGCCAGGCCTGTTTATCGCCGAGTACACCGAGGGCGCCGATTTTTGCCATCAGAAACGTCGACCCTTTTGCGTAGCGTGTTTTAGCCTATTGATAGCAATGTGGGCGGCCCATTGAGCCGCCCCTAGATATCCGCCAGGAATAATGTTGATGACCTATTCTTCCATCATCATGCGTTGTTCTTCGAGGATGGCGTTGGCTTGCATTTCCACGGAGGCGAGGGCGTCTTCGGGCCTGGTCATGCCGGCGAGCACCGCTTCAATCTCGACCTGCATCAGCGTCTTTACCTCTTGGCCGCCGGCGACGATCTGCTCCGGTTGCGCGTACGCGGAGGCGGCGACGAAAGCCGAGACGTAGTGATCGCTCATGGATTCGGCGAAGGCGGCTTGATCATGATCGAAGCTGGGGATGGCGCCGAGAGCGTTGACCAGGAAGTCGCCGATGGCGGAGCCTTGGCCTTCTTCGTGCTCGGCGTTCATCCAGTGGATGAAATCCCAGGCGGCTGGTTTGTTCGGCGAATTGGAGTCGACCGCGAAGAGCCAGGTGTAGGCGATGCTCGAGGGCGCGTCGCCGCTGGGACCAACCGGGATCTCGGCGACGCCGACCTCAGTGTCGAAGTCGATGCCTTCAGCCGCGCGCAGCGTTGCGCGCCACCAAGGCGCCATGATCACCATGCCAACCGTTCCGCTGGGGAAATCGCCCAAGCCGCTGATGCTGGGGTCGGTGCCGCCGCTGGCGACCATGTCGGCATAGAGCTGCAGCGTTTCGATGCCTTGCGGGCTGTTGAATTCGGCCGTGGTGCGGTCAGCGCTGAGGTAGCTGCCGCCGTTGGAGAAGAGCAGCGCGCTGAAGGGATGCACGATGCCCGAATCCCAACCGGCGATGACGCCAAAGCCGAGTTGACTAATGGCGCCGGTATCATCAACCTGGGTGATGGCAGCGGCGATTTCCTTGAGTTCCTCCCAATTTGCGGGCGGCGCGTCGTAGCCGGCTTCGGCCAGCAAGCGCTTGTTGTAGACCAGCAGATAGGGATTGACCTCGGTCGGGTAGCCCCAGGTTGTGCCGTCGGAAGAGCTGACGGCGTCGATGGTGCCTTGGGCGACATTGTCATTGATATAGGTCAGCGAATCCTGCGGCGGCTCGGCGAGCGCGCCGGCGTTCACAAAGTCGGGCAGCCAAAGGTGATAGAAGTGGTAGACATCGGCGCTGATGCCGGCCGTGCGACCGGTGATGATCTTGGTGCGAAGCTCGCCGAAATCGACCGTGACCAGCTCAATCGCGACATCGGGGTTCTCCGCCATGTAGGCGTCGAGGATGGCTTGCTGGGCGGCGAGCTGGTTTTCCGTGCCCCAATGCGTGAGCATGGTGAGGGTGGTATCTTGCGCCAGAGCGGCGCCGCAGGCTATCAGCAGGGCGAGCAAGAGCAGACAAGCACAGACTTTCTTCAACATACTTCTCCTCCAAAGATTGATACAGTAAACAGAATCGTTGCTTCAACAGTGCCTAGTATAGCACGTCGTGGTCGCCGAGCTGTTGGCGCCCGTGAACGGGGAGTGTCGAACTTGGTGGCCATGATTCACACAAGTTTGTGTGTAGGAGCGACACAAGTGTCGCCCTCAATTGCCGAGACGGGTTTAGGGCGGGTAACATCCTTCACATTAGACACTCCCCCAAGTCCGAAAACGAGATTTCACAGGAATCGTGTGCTATAATCTTCTTTGCTTGGTTCAACTATCTACAATTGGAGATCAACACATGAGAAGCCAACCGTTTGTTTTGCTTTTGCTTGTTGTCGCGGTTTTGGGATTGGCGGCGCCAATGGCGGTCGCCCAGGGTACCCAAACCCTGACCGTATCGATCTGGGGCTTTAACCTGGATGTTCTCGAAGAGAATGTCTTTGCGCCCTTTGAGGAAATGCACAACGTCGACATCGTGCTGGATACCGGCAACAACTCGGATCGCTTGGCGCGACTGCAAGCCGAGGGCGAAAACACCGATATTGACGTGGTGCACTTTGCCACGCAGTTCACGCATATAGCCAATCAAGAAGGCTTGCTCCAGGCCTATAACCCCGACGGGCTCGAAAACCTGGATGAGTTGTACGACTGGGCGGTAGACCCGCTGGGCGATCAAGCCGGCGTCGGCTACACAGTGAATAGCCTCAGTCTGATTTATCGCTCCGACCTGATTGAAGCGGAAATCACATCCTGGGCCGACCTGCTGCGCGACGATGTGGCTGGCTTTGTCAGCATCCCAGAGATGTCCACCACCTTTGGTCCCGCCGCGCTCATCATGATTGACCGCGCGCTTGCCATGCAAGCCATGGACGAGGGCGAGACGCCAGAGGAAATCAACTACGATGCCGATTTGGCTTGGGAAGCCTTGCCCCAACTGGCCGACAATCTGGTGACCACTTACATTCGCAGTTCAGAATTGACGACTCTCGTGCAGGAAGAAGAAGTGTGGGTGGCGCCTTATGCCAGTTTCGCTATCGGCAACCTGATTAATACGGGTCATGACCTGAGCACGGTCGTTCCGGCAGAAGGCGTCGTCGGTCAGACGAACATGATTAGCATCACGGCCGCCACCGATCAGGTGGACCTGGCGCATGCATATATCGACTGGTTCATTTCGCACGATGTCCAGCTAGCCGAAGCGCTTGACCTGATTGATTCGCCCACCAACGCCACTGTCGAGCTGCCGGAAGACATTTGCGCGCTGCTTACCTGCGGCGAGATGCTTGATACCATGCTTGTGCTGGATCAGGCGCAAGTATCGGATCGCCTGGCAGATTGGTTAGAGCGCTGGAATGAAGTCATGGTGCGCTGACGCCACAGTTCAGACAATTGACGATATCGTGCTAGGGGGCCTTCGCGCCCCCTATTTTGAATCATGATACGGCGGCCCAATCAGACTCGCACCATCATCCTGCTGGTCGCTCCAGCATTTATTTTTGTGCTTGTGTTCTTCGTCTTGCCGCTGGTTTTCCTGCTCTCGCAAAGTGTCCTGCCTGAAGATGGCGGCTTTACCCTGACGGGTTATCTCGACTTTTTTCAGAGCCGCGTGTCGCGGATCGTCTACCTGCGCACGCTCAAGCTCGGTCTCATCGTCACGGGCATCTGCGTGGTCTTGGGCTACCCAGCCTCCTTTGTGCTGGCGCGGATGCCCGCCCGCCGCCGTTCCTTTTTGATGTCGCTGGTGATTCTCCCCTTGATGACCAACGCGGTCGCGCGCACCTTCGCCTGGCTGATTATTCTGGGGCGGCGCGGCCTGATTAACCAAACGCTCTTGTCCTTGGATCTGGTCGAGAATCCCGTGCGCTTCATTTTCACCGAAACGGCGATTGTGCTGGGTCTGGCGCAGCTGTTTCTGCCGCTGATGGTATTGCCGCTGGTGAGCGCGATGGAAAATATTCCGGATGACGTGCTGGAAGCGGCGCGCAGTCTCGGCGCCAACCGGCTCACAACATTCTTGCGAATCGTCGTGCCGCTGTCATCGGATGGCTTGGTACTGGGCGCGACGCTCGTATTCACTGGCTCGGTGACTGCCTTCGTGACGCCGGCAATTCTCGGCGGTTCGCGTCTATTGCTGATGTCGACGCTCTTGCGGCAGAAGGCGGTGATTCTCTTTGACCAACATGCGGCGGCCGTGGTCGCGGTGGTGATGATCTTGACGACGCTGGCGGTTAATCTGCTGCTGCGCGTCCTGCGCGTGCAACAGAGCTAGGAGCGAGTCGGATGGTTTCGCGCTGGATGTATATCAGCCTGGTCATTCTCTACGGCTTCTTGTTGGGTCCCTTCATCATCATTTTCATGGCCAGCTTCGGCGCCAATGCCACGATGGCATTTCCGCCACAGGGCTTCACGCTCGATTGGTTTGCGAACGTATTCGAGACATCCCAATTCATTGACAGCTTCTGGATCAGCCTGCAACTCGCTCTCTTATCCACCATCGTCTCGCTAATCATGGGGATGCCGGTCGCTTATGCGCTGGTGCGTTTTCGCTTTGCCGGGTCTGGCATAGTAGAGACCGTCTTTTCAGCGCCGATACTCGTTCCGGGTCTGGTCATCGGCTTTGCCATGCTGAACTTCTTCGTGCTCTTGGGTGATATGCACGTTATGACGGGCTTGTTCATCGGCCATACCGCGATCCTGTTTCCCTACAGCGTGCGCGTCATCTCCGCCAGCCTGCGCAACCTGGATCCCTATGTCGAAGACGCCGCCGTCAGTCTTGGCGCCAACCGCCTGCGCGGATTCATGCTGGTCGTGCTGCCCAATATGCAGGCTGGGATCGCAGCCGCATTTGTCTTGGGCTTCATCACATCATTCAACAATGTGCCGGTTTCGCTTTTCCTGAGCGGACCCGGCGTGACCACGCTGCCCGTTTCCATGCTCAGTTACCTTGAGTATTATTTTGACCCGACCATCGCCGCCCTCTCGACGCTGCTCGTCATTTTCACCGTCGTGCTGGTACAGGCGGCGGAACGCGTGCTTGGTTTATCACAGTTTGTGTAGCTTATGCCGTACTTGGAAATCCACGATCTGACCGTTTCCTACGAAAAGAACCAGCCAACGCTGGAGCGGTTCAGTTTGGACGTCGAACAAGGGGAATTGGTATCGCTGCTGGGTCCAAGCGGCTGTGGAAAGACGACGACCCTGCGCAGCATAGCCGGCTTTATTCGACCGGATGCCGGACAGATTGTCATCAATGGCCGCGACTATACCTTCCTGCCCCCCAATCAGCGCGATATCGGTCTGGTATTCCAGAGCTATGCGCTCTTTCCGCATCTGACGGTTTTCCACAATGTCGCCTTTGGCTTGCGTATGCGGCGTATCCCGAAGGAAGAGGTCCATAGCCGCGTCGCCAATGCCCTGAAAATGGTGGGATTGGAAGCCTTTGCCGACCGCCGCCCAGCCCAGCTTTCGGGCGGCCAACAACAGCGCGTCGCCCTCGCCCGCGCCACGGTAATCGAACCGCAAGTTCTTCTGCTGGACGAACCGCTGAGCAATCTGGATGCGCGGCTGCGCGTGGATATGCGGCAGGAAATTCGGCGCGCCCAGCAGCAGCTCGGCATCACAACCCTCTACGTGACCCACGATCAGGTGGAAGCAATGAGCATCTCTGACCGCGTGGTGGTCATGAATCAAGGCGATATCGAGCAAGTCGGCACGCCGGAGAGTATCTTCGCGACGCCCGAAACGGCATTTGTAGCCGATTTCATGGGCTTCGACAATCACTTCAGCGCAGCGGTCGATTCGGTGCATGATAACCAGCTGACGGTGAATTGGGGCGGCGCTCCCATCCAACTGCCTTGGCGCTCAAAGTTCGGATCGCCCCAAGCCGGCGCCCGGGCTGAGATCTTTTTTCGCGCTGATAATGCCAGTCTGGCAGCGGGATCGGAAGCGAGCGGCCTGGCCGGGCGCGTCATCCTGCATACCTTTCATGGCAATGAGCGGCGCTATCTGGTAGAAACGGAAGTCGGCGAATTCAGCGTCATGCAAGACAGCGCTGGCGAACGCTTCGAGCCCGGGGCAACGGTGACCTTGCAGCCAAACACGCAAAAGTGGATCGCCATCATCGAGTAAACAGAAACAACGGCAGTAAGCTATTGAAGTTTTACCGCCGAGTACACCGAGTTTTCTTCGAGATCACAGAGGAGCATTCTACACCAACGCATATCACGCCAATCCAGCAGCATTGTAGGGGCGAGCCTTGGCGCGCCCACCGGCAAAACAATCAATCAGAGCGTTGCATAACTTACTTGCGCATACTGAGATATACACATGACTGACTCGCAGGAAGTTGAAGTCCAAAAGCATATTCGTTGCGCGCCGGGCGATGTCGCCCGCTGCGTGTTATTGCCGGGCGACCCGGCGCGGGCCCGCCGCATCGCCGAAGAGCTTGAGGGCGCCCGCTTGATCGCTGAAAACCGAGAATATGTGGTATTCACCGGCAGATCGAACGGGGTTCCCGTCAGCGTGTGCTCGACCGGGATCGGCGGTTCATCGGCCGCCATCGCCTTGGAAGAATTGCGCAATATCGGCGCGAAGCTGTTTATTCGGGTCGGTTCCGCTGGCGGGCGGCGTGAAGACATACCGATCGGCTCGCTCGTGGTGGTGACGGCTGCTTATCGCGGCGACGGCGTATCGGACGAATATTTGCCGCTGGGCTTCCCGGCAGTGGCTGACCTTGATGTGAATAACGCCTTGATCCAGGCGGCAAAGGAATTAGGCTTTAGCACCTACACCGGTATTGGCACGACGCGCAGCGCCTTTTACGCGCGCCATCCGGAGCTCAACGAGCGCTTGCGGCAGGTCGGCGTGGTCGCGGCCGAAATGGAAGCGGCAACGCTGTTCATTGTCGGCGCGCACCGCGGAGCAAAGGTCGGCTGCGTGGTCGCCACCGATTCCAACATCTACCTGGATGAGCAGCCCACGCTTGCCGAAAAGGAGGCGCTCTATATGCAGGGCGAAAAGATGACCATTCGTACTGCGCTGCGAGCAGTGCAGTTGCTGGAGGTGAGATCCTGATGGAATTCGATCTGCTCTTGGTCAATGCGCGGATTGCCGATGTCTTCCGCTACCGGCTGTTCGATGGCTGGATTGGCATCCGTGACGGGCGCTTTATCGCCGTGGAAGCAGGGAGCGCGCCGCCAGGCATCCACGCCGCGGAAACCCGCGACCTGGCCGGGCGCATCGTCATGCCCGGCTTGATCGATTCGCATTTGCACATCGAGTCCAGCTTGCTGACGCCGCGCCGCTTTGCGGAAGCCGTGTTGCCCTACGGCACAACAACTATCCTCAGCGACCCGCATGAAGTCGGCAACGTCGCCGGCGAGAAGGGCGTGAAATGGATGATCGCCGCCTCTCAGGATCTGCCGCTGCGGATTTATCATTCGATACCGAGCTGTGTTCCCGCCACCTCGCCGGAGATTGAATGGACGCATGAGGTCTTCGACGCCGCTACGATTCGGCGCTTGGCCAGGCAACCGTCCGTCATCGCCTTGGGCGAGGTCATGGATTATCGCGGTCTGCTCGGACCGAACGAGCGCCTGCGCGCGATCGTGCGGACCGCCAGAGAAAACAATCTGCTGATCGAAGGGCATATCCCCACGCTGGCCGGCATTGAACTCTCGCAGTACCTCGCTCACGGGATTAGCTCCGATCACACGCTGACCTTCGCGGAAAAGATCCAGGAGCAGATCTCAAAGGGCTTGGCTGTCATGCTCCAGACCAAGTCGGTGACGCCAGAGAATATGGCGGCCGTCGCCCAATTGCCGGATCGTTCGCGCATCATCCTCATCACCGACGACATTGAGCCTTCACTGCTAATAGACGGGCATCTGTCGCGCATTGTGGCGTTGGCAATCAATTGTGGCATGCCGCCGCTGGAAGCGATCGCAGCCGCGACCATTCGACCGGCGCGCTATCTTGGATTGCGCGATCACGGCGCGATCGCCCCCGGTTGCCTGGCTGATTTCCTGGTCATGGACGATATCGCCGCCTTCCCGCCGGCGCAGGTCTTTGTAGACGGCCAGCGAGTGGCGGGCGCCGGCGCGATGGACCGGGCGATCATGCGCGAAAATCCAGCGCAACCGGATTATCCAGGCATTCCCGCTTCCTTCGCCGCGGATGATTTCAAGCTGGACAGCAAGGGCGCAAGCGGCAGCGCGCGGGCGCAGGTCGTTGCGCTGCAAGACAGGCATTCGACCTTGACTCAATTGGAAGAGACGGCTGTGTGTTTGCAGGACGGGCACGCGCTATTTCAGGCGGACGATGGATTGGCGCTGGCATCCGTGATCGCGCGGGACAAGTCAGCGCGGACGGTGGGTCTCATCGCCAATACGGGGCTGAGGCAGGGCGCCTTTGCCAGCAGCGTCGCGCATGATTGCCATAATTTGCTGGTGATTGGCCGCAGCCCAGAAGCGATGGCGGTGGCCGCCAATGCCGTACACGCGCTGGATGGCGGCGTCGCTGTTGCGACGCGCGAAGGCGTCATAGCCTCCTTGCCGCTGCCCTACTTCGGCTTGCTGAGCGATGAGCCGGTTGCCGCCGTCGCGAGCGGGCTGGCGGCTGTGGAAGACGCGATGCGCCGTATCGGAGCGCATCAAACACGCCCCTTCCTGACGTTTTCGATCATGAGCTTGAGCGTCAGCCCCTACGCGAAGTTTACCGATAAAGGAATTGTTGATACCGAATCGCGCCAACTGATCCAGCCATTTTGTCCGGTGGACGAAACGGTCCTGTGAGGCAGGCCGGTTTGCCCAGCTGGAATACTACGTATATGGCCGGTGGCGCAAACAGGGATGCGCGCGCAGTTCAGCGGTTCAAGGCGCTGAATTCCGCTTTCAGGGCTTCTGCCAGCACAAACGCAACAAAAGCCTCTACATCGATGCGCAACTGGGCGGTCGCAGGCGCCTCATGACCTGCGTCGGCGCGCAAAGCCAAGGCGATCTCAAGCAGCGCAGACCATTGCGGATAGCGTTCCCCCGCCCAGGCGGCCGCCTTGATCTTTGATGTCGGCTCTCCGTGCTGAAGCGTGTAATGGCCGCGAGCCACTGTCAACACAATGTAAGAGAGAAACTGCCTATTCGAAGTCTCGGCCGCCAGCCTGCGATAGCCATTGATATGCTCGTGAACGGCGCGCAAGTAGTCAGCGGCGGCAATGGGCGCAAATAACGATTGAACCGGCGGACCAAACAGCGCAAAGCCATTTTCGCGCAAAGCATACCAACTGATCAGCCAGTCGGCGCCGGCGGAAATGAGATGGAAGGGCTCGCCCGGGCTGATGATGCCGATGATGCTCGTTTGACTGCGGAATGTCCTCAGCGCGGACTGCGCGATGTAGGCGAGCTCCAGCCGATCCTCCCATTCAGGTCTGCGCCTTGTCACATTTTCGTGCAACTGATGCAACTTTTCGAATCTGGCCTGATTCAGCGCTTCTTTCAGCACGACCACCAGATCGATGTCGCTGACTGAGGGGAGAAAGTCGCCGGTGATCAGCGAACCATAGAGATAGATGCCAATGAGCTGTTCACCCAGGATCGAGCGCAGGCCAGCCGTCAATTGAGCCAATACGGCGCAAACTTGGCTGCTGGCTTTGCAGTCGGGTCCTTCAGTCACGGGCGATGGAGCTCCGATGCGCGGGCGCATCCAAGCGCGCCGCATGTGCCTGGCGCGAAATCGAGCGGAATCCGCTAGACTATAGCGAATTGACCCGCATAGGAAAAGCGCCTGCTAATGAAGATAGAACGCATCGAAACGGTTGTGATTGAGCAGGAACTGGATACACCCTTCTACTTTTCGCAGTTCGAATTCCGTAAGCGGCAGATCTGCATAGTCAAGGTCGTGGCCGAAGATGGCAGCTATGGCTGGGGCGAGGGATACGGTCCGGCCACTGTCGTCAAGGCGGGCATCGACTTTCTCGCGCCGCTTGCGCTTGGAGAGGATGCGCTGCAGGTCGAGGCGATCTGGAGCAAATTGCACCTGCGGTCGCTGGATTATGCGCGGCGCGGCGTGCTGGTGGCGGCGCTAAGCGCAATCGACATCGCCATCTGGGATCTGCGCGGCAAGCTGCTGGGGCAGCCCGTGTCGGCGCTGCTCGGCGGAGGCCGGCGGGAGCAGGTCAAGGTCTACGCGACAGGCTTATACTTTACCAAGACCAATGACCTGACGAGCAAGCTGGTCGACGAGGCGCAACTCTATGCCGCGCAGGGATTTCGCGCGCTGAAGATGAAGGTGGGGCTGGGTGTCGCGACAGACGTAAAGCACGTTCGCGCGGTGCGGCGGGCGATCGGAGATGAACTGCAATTGATGGTGGACGCCAATCACGCTTATTCGCTAAGCGAGGCGCTGAGTTTCGCTCGTCAGGTGGAGGAGTTGGATATCAGCTTCTTCGAGGAGCCGGTCTCGCCGGAGGATTACGAGGGCTACCGCGAGTTGCGGCAGCGCGTAACGATCCCCATCGCCGGTGGGGAGTGCGAATACTTGCTGGCGGGTTTCCGGCAGCTGCTGAGCAGACGCTGCGTCGATATCGCGCAGCCCGATATCTGCGGCGCCGGCGGATTGACCGAATGCAAGCGAATCGCGGCGCTGGCAGCCGCCTTCCAGACGAACGTGATCCCGCATAGCTGGGGCACAGGCATCGCCTTTGCCGCCGGCTTGCACTTGGTCAGCACGCTGGATATTGTGCCGGGCAGGCTGCGTATGCCCGACGCGCTGCTGGAGATGGACCGCTCGGAGAGCGAATTGCGCGAGAATCTGACCGCGCCCAAGTTTGCGATCGAAGATGGTCGGGTAACCGTGCCGACCCAGCCGGGACTGGGCATAGACGTCGATCCGGATTATCTGGCAAGCGTCGCCCGGGCGGTCTAGGTGATTCCCCTCGATGAGATACGGGAGGCGGCCGAACGCATCGCCGGCGTGGCTCTGCGCGCGCCGCTGCTGCGCCTGCCGGTCGATGACGCGCCGGCGGAGATCTACCTGAAGCTGGAGAATCTGCAGCCGATTGGCTCCTTTAAGCTGCGTGGCGCGGGCAACGCCATGGCGCGCGCCGGGCGGGACGCGCTGGCGAAAGGCGTCTATACCGCGAGCGCCGGCAATATGGCGCAGGGCGTCGCCTGGAATGCGCGTCGCATCGGCGCGCCTTGCAGCGTGGTCGTGCCCGATCATGCGCCGCTGACGAAGCTGGAAGCCATTCGGCGGCTCGGCGGCGACATCATATCCCTGCCTTTCGAGCGCTGGTGGGACGTCATCGTCACGGGCGAGTTCAAGGGCTTGGACGGGCTCTTCATTCATCCCGTGAGCAATCCCGATGTGATGGCGGGGAACGGCACGATCGGGCTGGAGATCCTGGAAGATCTGCCGGAGGCCGATGCCGTGCTGATCCCCTACGGCGGCGGCGGGCTGAGCGCCGGCATTGCCTCGGCGATACGAGCGCTAAAGCCAAATACGCGCCTGTACGCGGTTGAAGTCGAGACGGCGGCGCCTTTGGCGGCTTCGCTGCGAGCGGGCGAGCCAGTCGAAGTCGACTACATCCCAAGCTTCGTCGATGGCATCGGCGGCAAGAGCGTGCTGCCCGAGATCTGGCCCCTGGCGCAGGCGCTGCTCGATGGCTCGCTTGTGGTCACGCTGGACGAGGCGCGGGCGGCGATACGGCTCTTGGCGGCGCGGGGCCGCGTCATCGCCGAGGGCGCGGGCGCGGCGTCGGTGGCGGCGGCGCTGGCTGGCTTGGCGGGCGGCGGGAAAGTCGTGTGCGTGGTCTCGGGCGGCAATATCGACAGCGCGGTGCTGGCGGGGATCCTGGCCCGCGACTAGTTCGCGCGCTGGGCGACATACAATCTTGCCCCTACAATTCTTGCGCTTCGGCGAGCGAGCCGAGGCTCGCCCCTACAACGTCGTGATAGGAGTTAGTCAGCGGGCGGGACGGAGGCGAGGACGGGCAAGCCCGCGCCCGCTTCCACATCCTCGCGGCGGCGGACGATGGCGCTTTCGAGGTATTCGAGCACGAAGATGATCACGCCGCCGATGAAGAATCCGGCGATGAAGCCAACCAGCGTATTGATGCGCAGGTTGGGGCGGGCGAGTACGGTGACGGGGCGGTCTTGCAGGCTGGCTTCGATGCGGTCTTCGCGGCGCGCTTGCTGATTTTGATCGTTGCGATAGAGCACGAGCAACTGCGCCCATTCGCTGGCGATGCGCTCGGCTTGAGCCGGACTGTAGTGCTCGGCGTCTAGCTGAATGACCAGGCTGTCCA
>JAPOYS010000003.1 GCA_026706455.1 Chloroflexota bacterium
GGATTGCTGGGGCGTGGATTACGCCCTGCTCGATAGCGCCGGCGAACTGCTGGCGAACCCGTACCACTATCGCGATCCACGCACGAAGGGCGCGATGGAATGGGTCTTCGAGCGCATGCCGCGCCGCGAGATCTTCGCGCGCACCGGCATTCAGTTCATGCCGCTCAACGCGCTCTATCAACTGGCGGCCGGCATCCGCGACGGCAGCCCCCTGCTTGATCAAGCCGACGCCATGCTGACCATCGCCGATCTCTTCAACTATTGGCTGACCGGCGCCAAATCCTGCGAGTTCACCGAAGCCACCACCATGCAGCTTGTGAACCCGGCGACGGCGGACTGGGATCGCGAGCTGATGGCGGCGGTCGGCATCCCGACGGAACTCTTGACGCCGATCATTGAACCGGGCACGAAGATCGGCGCCTACCAGGGCATTGACGTGATCCTGCCCGCCTGCCACGACACCGGCAGCGCGGTGGTCGCCGTGCCCAGCGCGAAGCCGAATTCCGCTTACCTCAGCAGCGGCACCTGGAGCCTGCTGGGCTTGGAATTGGACGCGCCCATCCTCAGCGACGCCGCCTACGAAGCCAATGTCACCAACGAAGGCGGCTACGGCGGGAGCTGGCGCCTGCTGAAAAACATCATGGGCTTGTGGCTGGTCGATCAGTGCCGGGCGACCTGGCGAGCGGCGGGCAGCGATTACAGCTACGAACAATTGACGGCGATGGTGCAGACGGCGGCGCCCTTCAAAGTCTTCATCGAGCCGGACGATCCCGCTTTCCTGCCGCCGGGCGATATGCCGGCGCGCGTCATTGATTACTGCCGGCGGACGGGCCAGGCAGCGCCGGAAAGCGATGCGGAAGTGCTGGCGACGGTTTACGTCAGCCTGGCATACAAATACCGCTATGTCTTGGAGCAATTGATCGCGGTGTCGAATCAAGCGGTTGACCGCCTGCATATTATCGGCGGCGGCGCGCAAAACGCCCTGCTCAACCAGATGACCGCCAATGCCATTGGGCGCCCAGTGACCGCCGGACCGGTCGAAGCGACCGCGACTGGCAACGCCATCGTACAGCTGATCGCCGTCGGCGAATTGGGGGGCGTGGCCGAAGCGCGAACGATGCTCAGCAGCGCGGACGATCTCCTTCGTTTCGAGCCGCAAAACATAGCCGCCTGGGATGCGCATTATCCGCGCTTCCGCGCCTTGCTGGAATAGGTCGGGCAGCCAAATGACCGACAGCCTGCTGGAATTGCGCGGAATCGACAAACACTTTCCCGGCGTTCACGCCTTGAAGGATGCGCAATTTGATGTGCGCCGCGGCGAAGTCCACGCCTTGATCGGCGAGAACGGCGCCGGCAAATCCACCTTGATCAAGATCGTCTCCGGCGTATACCGGCCCGACGGCGGCGAGATCAGGCTTGCCGGGGCGCCCGTCGCCTTCAACAACCCGCGCGAAGCCCATAGCGCCGGCATCGCCACCATCTATCAGGAGCTCGGTTTGTATCCCGAGCTGTCGGTCGCCGAGAATATCTTCATGGGGCACGCGCCGACGAAAAAGCGCCTCGGCTTGGAGACGATTGATTGGGAGCGGATGGAAGCCGGGGCGGAAGCGCTGCTGGCGGACCTCAATATCCGCAATCTCGATGTCGGCGCAAAAGTGGGCGCGCTCAACGTCGGCAATCGGCAGCGGGTGGAGATCGCCAAAGCGCTCTCGCTCAATGCCAGAATCTTGATTATGGACGAGCCGACGGCGGCGCTGACTGAGAGCGATGTCGAGCAGCTTTTCGGCATCGTGCGGCTTCTGCGCGAGCGCGGTGTCAGCATCATCTACATCAGTCATCGCCTCAGTGAGGTCTTTGAATTGGCCGACCGCGTAACCGTGCTGCGCGATGGCGAGTATATCGGCACGCACGATGTTGCCGATACCAGCGAAGCGGAACTGATCAGCATGATGGTCGGGCGCAGGATCGAGAACCTCTTTCCCAAACAAGCGGCGCAGATCGGCGATGTGGTGCTGGAAGCGCGCAATCTGAATCGGCCGCCCTTGACGCGCGACATCTCCTTCACAGTGCGCGCCGGCGAGATCGTCGGACTGGCTGGCTTGGTCGGCTCTGGGCGCAGCGAGGCGGCGCAGGTGATCTTCGGCGTGCTGTCGGCTGAATCCGGCGAGATCCGGCTCAATGGCGAGCCGGTCAAGATCACGCGCCCGTCGGAAGCGGTAGATTATGGCATCGGCTACGTGCCCGAAGACCGCGGGCATCAGGGCTTGATCCGCGAGATGACCATCCGCGAAAACACCTCCATGGCTGTGCTGGAATCCGTCTCCAACTACAGCTTCGTCAATCGCGCCAAAGAGCGGGCGCTGGCGAATGACGCGATTCGCCAGCTCAGCATCCGCGCCACCGGCAGCGACCAGATCGCCAACAAGCTCTCCGGCGGCAACCAGCAGAAAGTCGTTGTCAGCAAGTGGCTGGCGAGCAATCCCAAGCTGCTGATCATGGATGAGCCGACGCGCGGCATCGATGTCGGCGCCAAAGCCGAAATACACCGCCTGATGAGCCGGCTGGCGGCTGAGGATGGTTTGGCGATCCTGATGATCTCCAGCGAATTGCCGGAGATTCTGGCCATGAGCGACCGCATCCTGGTGATGCGCGAGGGGCGCCTGGTCGGTGAATTCAGCCGCGCAGAAGCGACGCAGGAGGTCATCGCCCACGCCATGATGGGCGCATCGGCCACAGCGAATTCTGTAGGGGAGACTCTGTGAGTCGCCCGCCGAAGGACCAAACCGTGCTGCGACTTGCCACGTCACGCGTCGGAGCCAATGCCGTAGGGGCGATTTACCAAGTCGCCCGCCGAAGGACCAAACTGCTGGAGCCGGGCGATGACTAAGGCGAAGGGCGCGCCCCTTCCGCGCCGTCCCGTCGATTTCATCGGCATCGTTCTGGCGCTAGTCATCATCGGCGCTTACTTCTGGCTGCCCTTCGTGCTCCAGCCGGAGCGCGGCCCCTCGACCGTGGCCGTCCTGACCGAGAGCAAGAGAGCCAACGAGCTGGGCTTGTTCAAGACGGGCGTGGAAGTCATTCCGCTGGCTGGGCTGGGCCTCCTTCTGCTGGGAATCTGGAATGTCATGACGCCGGCCGCCGGGCGCGCCATCTCGCTGCTTATGAACGTGGCCGGCTTGCTGGTAGTGGTGTACTACATCAACTTCTTCCGCGATTACGCCGCCGATGAAGCGACCTTTATCAATAGCCTGGGCCTCGCCTTCTGGATCATGCTGGTCGCAGGCGCGCTGGCGATCCTGCAAATCCTTATCCCGCGCGAACCGCCCGAAGAGCGTTATCGCATCACCAAGCTCTTCGGCAATCAGGAAAGCGTCATCCTCTTTGGCTTGCTGCTATTGATATTCGTCGTCGGCATCGCCAATCCGCGTTTCCTGCAGGAGCGCAATATATCCGACATCCTGCAAGGCAACGCCTATATCGCGGTGGCGGCGCTGGGCATGACGATGGTGATCGTCACAGGCAATATCGATATTTCGGTCGGCTCGCTGATCGGTTTGCTGGCCGTGATCAGCGGGCGGCTGGTCGTCGCGGGCTTGCCCTCGCCCCTCGCTTGGCTGGCGCCGCTATTTGTGGGCGCTGGCGTCGGCGCTTTCATCGGCTTCCTGGTCGCCTACCTGCGCATCCCCTCGATTGTCGTCACCCTCGGTATGTTGAGCATCATCAAGGGCATTCTCATCATTTGGACTGGCGGCGAGCGCGTCACCGATATGCCGGCCGATTATCACCTGTCGCAGATGCGCCCGCTGGGCATACCGATGCCGATTATCATTATGATCGCGTTGACGATCGCGGTGGCGCTCTGGATGCGTTACAGCGCCACGGGCCGCGCCTTCTACGCGCTGGGCGGCAATGCCGAAGCGGCGCGGCTCTCGGGCTTATCGCGCCGGCGTTTGCTGATGACCGTCTTCACCCTCAATGGCGTCTTCGTCGGCGTCGCCAGCGTGATGTACTCGACGCAATTTCAGATCATTCAAGTGACGCCCCCGCCGGCGCTGGAATTGTCGGTGATCACGGCCTCGGTCGTCGGCGGCGTCAGCATCCTGGGCGGGACGGGCACGGCGGTCGGCTCGACCTTGGCCACGCTGCTGCTGAACTTCATCCGCTCGGCGATGATATTCATCAATGTCTCGCCCTTCTGGTTGAAGGCGGTGCAGGGCTTGCTGATCTTGGTGACCGTGCTGGCCGATCTGATTCGCCGGCGGCGGCAGCGGCTTTAGGAGGACGGGGAAATTGCGAAAGACGCGAACTGACCCGCGCAACCCGACGCTCGGCGAAAAGCTGCGGCGCCTGCTCATCAGCCAGGAGGGCGTGCTCTTCCTCATCATGCTGGTCTCGGTGCTATTCCTGTCGTCCCGCACCGACAAATTCCTGACCGTCGACAACCTGCTCCAGCAGGGCCGCTTCATGACCGAGATCGGGCTGATCGCCATCCCGATGACCTATATCATCATCACCGGGGGCATCGACCTCTCGGTCGGCTCCATCCTGGGCTTGACCGCCATCGTGCTCGGCTGGACCTGGCAGGAGCTCGGCTTTCCGCTGGAGCTGGCGATCATCACCGGCATCCTCAGCGGGACGGTCGCCGGCTTCATCAACGGGCTGTTCATCGTGCGCGTCGGCGTCCCCCCGCTGATCATGACGCTGGCGACTTTGGCGCTGTATCGCGGCTTGGCGGAAGGCATCAGCGAGGCGCGTTCGGCGCGCGGCTATCCCGAGTGGTTCTTCCAGCTCGGGCAGGGCGAATTCCTCGGCATCCCCACCCAGCTCTGGCTCTTGATCGTCGCGGTCATTATCTTCGGCATCATCCTGGCGCGAACGCGTCTGGGGCGCGCCCTATACGCAATCGGCAATAATGAAACCGGCGCTCGCTTCAGCGGCTTGACGGTCAATCGCCACCTGCTTTTCATCTACGCCTTCTCCGGTTTCATGTCGGCGGTGGCCGGTTATATCTTCGTCTCACGCGTGAGCACAACACGCTCCGATATGGGCACGGGCATTGAACTGGATGTGATCGCTGCTGTGGTGCTGGGCGGGACGAGCATCTTCGGCGGCACCGGCTCGATCCCCGGTACGATAATCGGCGTCGTCTTGATTCAATTGCTGAAGAACGGCTTGACGCTCTCCGGCGTCACCAGCGACGCCACCATTGTCGTTATCGGCAGTGTTCTAATTTTTGCTATACTGGTGAATAATTTCATCCAGAGTCGGGGCGATGAAAGCTAAGCAAAGTACCCTCACCCTAAATCCAGTTCCCCCCTTGATCTCCCGTTCGTCGAGGGGCGTCACACAAGGAGGGAGGGTCTTATCAAGTCGCCCGCAAATGCACTTTTAAGGTGAGACGGGTGACCAGGTTGGTCGCCCCTACAGGCATCGTTGGCGGAAGGCTCGGAAGTTGAGTGTAATCGAAAGGAGGCGCATCGACACACACTGGCATCACCATTCACAAATCGTTTACCCACATAAATCTACGGAGTCACACTCATGAAGAAGACACTCGCAACTACCTTGATCCTGGCGCTGCTCCTCGCGCTGGCGGGGATGCCGCTAAGCGCTGACGGGCATGAACGCTGGGACGGCGCCGACGACCTCGCTGTCAATCCGCTCGCCTGTGGCATGGGCGACGAGATGATGAGCGACGAAGACGGCGATATGGAAGAGGGCGCCGATGAAGACATGGAGATGATGGAATACGATGGCGGCATGGTCGCGATGCACGATGACACAGCCGGCATGGACATCACCCTCGTTGACGTGCCCAAGCTGGTCGGCATCGGCTACTTCGCCGCCACCACGCTGGGGCAGCAGCAAGCGGCTGAAGAGCTGGGCAACGTTAGCGTCACCACCGACGCGCCGACCGAAGCCAATATCGACGACCAGATCCAGGTCATCGACAGCTACATCACGCAGGGCGTGGACGGCATCCTCTTCGCCGCCAACGACCCGGTCGCCATCGCGCCCGTTCTGCGCAAAGCGCTGGAATCCGGCATCCACGTCGTCGGCTATGACGCCAACAGCGAGCCCGACGCCCGCGAATGGTTCGTCAACCAGGCCGAGTTCAACGGCATCGCCAAGGCGCTCATCGACAGCCTGGTCGACCAGATGGGCGCGGACGCTTCCTTCGGCATCGTCACCTCGACCTTCACCACGCCGAATCAGGCGCGTTGGATCGCCGAAATGTGGGCTTACGCCGGCGCCTGCTATCCCGATCTGGAATGGCTGGAAACGCTGGAAGCGCAGGAAGACGCCGGTTTGAGCTTCCAGCAAGCGCAGACCCTGATCAACAAGTACGGCGAAGACCTCGATGGCATCTTCGGCATGACCTCGGTGGCCACGCCGGCCAGCGCTGACGCTGTGAATCAGGCTGGCTTGTGCGAAGATGTGGCCGTGGTCGGCTTGGCCACGCCCAACGCCATGAAGCCCTACGTCAACGAAGGCTGCGTCCGCGATGTGATCCTGTGGAACCCGGTCGATCTGGGTTACGCCGCCGTCTATGTCATGCGCGCTGTGGTCGATGGCGAGTTCAAGCCGGGCGATACCTCGGTCATGGCGGGCCGCCTGGGCGAACTCGTGGTCGTCAATGGCAGCGAAGTCTTGCTGGGTCCCCCCTTCACCTTCACGGCGGAGAACATCAACGACTTCGACTTTTAGTGCTGTCACCCCCATCCCCCGGCCCCTTCCCCCACTAGGAGGGAAGGGGAGCTAAGTTATTCTGAAATCGCGACACAAGCCCCTCCCTCTTCATGGGGGAGGGATTAGGGTGGGGTGTAGTGGTCCTGATTTATTGGACACTGAAAGTCAGAACTTTTGAGGGGTTGCTTTGCAGCCACTTAGCCTCACGTTCTGCCGGCGTCTGGTAGTCCAATCCACTATGCGGACGCAGTTGATTGTAGACTACGTTGATGAAGTACCCCAGCTGCTGCTGTCCTTCGTCGATACTGCGGTATTCGCTGAGATATACTTCCTCCTCCTTGATGGTGCGGATCAGCCGCTCGGCATAGCCGTTTTCCGTTGGCTTGCCTTTGGCGGCCATGCTGACTTGCGCGCCGTGCTCGCGCAGCATTTTGACATAGTCCTTGGCGGCATACTGCCCGCCTTGGTCGGAGTGATGAACTTCCGGCGCCGGATGCTGGTCCAGCGCCTTTTGCAGCGCCGCCAGCGTCAAGTCCTGCGTTGCTGTCCAGCCAAGATGCCAGCCGCGCACCGAACGCGTGAACAGATCCATGATGAGCGCGAGATAGGCGAATCGCGAAGCCACGCTCACATAGCAGATATCGGCAACCCAGACCTGGTTCGGGCGCTGTGGCTTGACGCCCTTGATCAGATTCCGGTAGCGCCGGTAACCATGTCGGCTGTCCGTGCCGCAAGCCCGCGCTTGCTTCAGCTTGATGTCCAAGTCCAGCTCGCGCATCAGCCGCCGCAGCAGGTGGCGCCCCGCCCGCGGCGACTGGGAAGCCCGCTTCAACTCCACGGCCATGCGCCGGCTGCCATAGGTAGGGCGGCGCCCGGCAACCTCCGCCATCGCCTCGCGCAAGCGCCGGTGGTCGCGCGGCTTCGCCTGATGATAGTAGCTGCTGCGCGCCAATCCCAACACAGCGCAGCTAGCCGACACTGGGTAATCCTGGCCGAGCGACTGCACTAGCTCTCGCTTTCGGGCGGTAGAGATCTCACATAGTGCGAGGCTTTTTTTGCAATTTCCAGGTGCATCGTCAGCTTCCCCACCAAGCGCTCCAACTCCGCCACTTTATCTGCCCGGCGCTTCAATTCGGCTGGCTGGCCGTAGGCGAAGGCCTGCCTGCCGCCTTCGAGAAACTGCTCTCTCCATCGGTAAAGCAGGCTGTCCTTGATCCGGTATTCGCGGCTGGCTTGCGCCACAGATTTCTCGCCGCGAAGAATCTCCAATACGATCCTGACCTTCGCCTCCGGCGAGTGCTTGCGGTTTTTCCCCATGAGCATCCTTCCGTCACTGAGCATCTAGTATACTCTCTTTACTAGGTGTCCAGTTTTTCGGGACCACTACAGGCCCAACCCCTCCCCATCGCAATCTTAGGACAGTTCACGAGAAGCAGAAAAGCATTTTGTGGACATTAGTAAGGAAGGCTTTGGAATTCAAACGGCGACGGGTTGGGCGTCGGAACAGAAGCGCATCAACTCGTCTATGTGCAGAACATCTTCGAGTTGGCTACAGATGGAGTAGATCTGTTCAGCCTGCGCTTGCGGGAAGAGGTCGCTGGTTAGCACACTGAATTTCTCGCGCATTTCGCCGTCCGTCATGCGGAATTCCGGTTCGCCCTTCATGTTCGGGATGTAGGCTTCGCGCGTTGTGCCGTCCGCCAGCGTGATTTGCAGGCGGCAGCCATTTAATTCGGGATAAAGCGCTTCGATTTCATCATCGACCTGGACATCAATCAGGTTGCGCAGGCGCCGCGCTTCCGGATGGTCCCATGCTTCAAAGTCATGTCGCCAGGCGCTGCCCCGCGCGAGGGCGACGGCGGTGGACACGCGGATGCTCAAGCCGGCCACCTCGCGCGACGGCGGGTTGGCATCGACGCGGAAGATGGGGCGGGTGGCATAGCCGTAGGTCGAAAGGCGGATGGATTCAATTTCGCGGGTATCGAGCGGAGCCTGCGCTTGAATCGCTTGCACGGCGTCAATCGCTTGATGCGTGTGGCGGCAGCCGCCATGCGGTTTGAAGCCCGTGCCGAGGATGGCGAAATCAGCCCCGAGATCGGCGAAGGTATCCGGGTCGCAGCCGTCGCCGAAGGCGCTGAAAAATCCGTAGTCGCCATCGAGGGCGCCGCGCGGACCGTAGAAGCCGGCTTCCGCCAGGCGCAAAGCGAAAACGGCGTTGCGCGCGGCGAAACCGGCGATCAAGTCCTTGGTATCGCAGAGACCGCCTTCATAGACGTATTGCTCAGTGCCCGAGGCCAAGTCGGCGGCGAGGGCTATCGTATTCAGAGTCAGCTCGCGGTCGAAGCGGGCGCAGCGGGCGGCGGCCAGGGCGGCGGAGATGGCGCCAAGCGTCCCCTTCAGATCGAGGCCCCGCGCGCGCTGCATCGGGCGGACCTGGCGGCCCACGCGCACTGCGAAGTCGTAGGCGGCGACGATGGCGACGAGCATGTCAGCGCCGGACGAGTTGTATGCTTCGCCGACGGCGAGGACAACGGGCACGACCTGCGAGGCGATGTGCCCGGCCGAGCGGTGCGAGTCGTCCATGCCCAGGATTTTGATCATGACGCCGTTGGCGAAGGCGGCGCCTTCCAGCGAAACGCGCTCGCCGCTGCCCAGCAGCGTCGCCTCATCGCCAGCCATCATGGTGGTGGCGTAGCGGCGGGCTTTCTGCCCCAGCTCGCGCTGGTAGCCGCCCAAGCCCGCGCCGATCGAATCGAAGACGATCGTCTTCGCCAGGTCGAGGGCGTCGGCGGGGATGTCGTCCAGGTGGAGGTTCAGGCTGTAGTTGGTGATTTGATCGAGCAGGTTCATGTGGTTTCTCCTTCTGGGCGGGCGACTCACCGAGTCGCCCCTACAAACATTCGCTATGGCTCGCCCCTACATATTCTGTAGTAAGTTTCTAGTTGTTTCGATCATGTAGTTTACCTCATCGGCGGTCAGTTCGGGTGTGACGGGCAGGTTGACGTACTGACGGGCGAGCATTTCAGTGACTGGCAGATTATCCGCGCCGGGTAATCCAGCGGCGTAAACGGAGTAATGGTGGATGGGCGGGGCGTAGTGGATGACGGCTTCAATGCCGGCCGCGCGCAATCCCTGATGGAGTTCGTCTTGATGCGCTGTGCGAATGGCGTAGGAGCGGAAGGTGGGCGCGGATTCGGGTCGAAAGCGGGGACTGCGGGCGGCCGAACCCGCCAAGCCGGCTTCAAGGGCGGCGGCGATGGCGCGGCGTTTTTCGGTCCATTCGCGCAGGCGGGGCAGCTTGACCAGCAAGAGCGCCGCTTGCAAGCCATCAAGCGGGACGTTGTAGCCTTCGGCGCTGTAGTCCTGGTAGCCGGACCGCACATCACCGGCAGGATTGTAGCCATATCCAGTCAGCAAGCGCAGCTCCTCGTGGATATCGTCGTCATCGGTGACGACCATGGCGCCGTTGCCAGCGCTGCCGAGGGGCTTGAAGGGCGCGAAGCTGAACATAGCCGCATCGGCGAAGCGGCCGACCGGCTGGCTATAGTCGCGAGCGCCAGTGGCAAGAGCCGCGTCTTCAACAATCTTGAGCCCATGCTGGTCCGCGATCGGGCGCAGCGCCTTCACGTTGGCCGGATGGCCGTGCAGATCGACGGGCAGGATTGCGCGGGTCTTGGAAGTGATCAGCGCTTCGACGAGATCGCTATTGATGGTGTAGTCGTCTTCGAACACGTCGCAAAGCACCGGCGTCGCCCCGCATTGGCTGATGGCGCCGGTGGTGGAAATGTCGGAATTGGCGACGGTGATCACTTCGTCGCCTGTCGTGATACTGCAGGCGCGCAGAGCAAGGAAGAGGCCGATGGTTCCTGAGTGGACGGCGACGGCGTGACGCGCGCCAACCGCGGCGGCAAAGGCGGATTCCAGCTCGGCGCGGATTTCGTAGCTCCCGTGATAATCGCCGAAGAGAATCGGATCCAGCGCAGCCTGTATTTCGGCGCGCAGGGCGCGGTGCGTCTCGCTTGCGCGCGACCGCGGGACGCGGAATGTCATCAGGCGCGGCCGCGCACGTTGGGATCGAGGAAGTCGCGCAGCCAATCGCCGAGGAAGACGACGCCGAGCACAGTGATGGTAATGGCAATGCCGGGGTACGCGGTCATCCACCAGGCGCTGTTGATGTATTGCCGGCCATCGGAGAGCATCAAACCCCAGGTGACGGTCGGCGGCTTCACGCCCAAACCGAGGAAGCTGAGCGAAGATTCCGCCAGGATGGTCACGCCCACCTGCACGGCGGCCAAGACGATGGCGGAGTGGACGACATTGGGCAGGATGTGAAGGAACATGACCTTGAGGCGACTTTGCCCCAAGGCGTAGGCGGCGATGACATACTCCATTTCGCGGACTTTGAGCACCTCGCCGCGGATGACGCGCGCGTATGTCGTCCAGCCGGTGAAACCGAGAATGAGAATAAGGGTGGACAAACCCGCGCCGACGACGCCGGATATGGCGATGACTAGGATGATAAAGGGGATGGCCAACAAGCCGTCGACGATCCGCATCATCACGCTGTCAATGAAGCCGCCGACGAAGCCGCTGATGAGGCCGTAGATCACGCCGAGCGTACCGGCGATGAGCACGGAAATGACGCCCACCAAGACGGAGACGCGGCTGCCGGCGATGATGCGGCTGAAGACATCGCGGCCGAGTTGATCGGTGCCGAGCCGGTAAAGATTGCCGTTATTGTCGACGAACCCTGGCGGCTCGAAGCGGGCGCGGATGTTCCGACCGCTGGGATCGTGCGGCGAGATCACGGGACCAAAAAACGCCAGCAACACGATGACGGACACGATGATGGAGCCGGCAACGCCGACCGGGCTCTTGAGCAGGATAGCCAGAAGCCGCCGCGGCAGGCTGCGGCGCGGAACCATATCGGCGATGGCGCCCGTTTCAGACTGATGACTGTTCTGCGCGTCCGTAATCATTATCTATTGAAACTTGATGCGCGGGTCCAGGATGATGTAGATCACGTCAATGGCGTAATTGATGAGAATAAAGGACAGGGCAAAGAATAATAGACCGGCTTGAACGACCGTGTTGTCGCGGACGCTGATCGAGTCGATCATCAGCCTTCCCAGCCCGGGCCAGGAAAAGACGCTCTCGACCACGACGGAACCGCCAAGCAGCCAGCCAAGCTGCAAACCGAAGACGGTGACGATTGGGATGAGGGCGTTGCGCAGGGCGTGCCGCAGAATGACGATCTTTTCCTGCAAGCCTTTGCTCTTGGCCGTGCGGACGTAATCTTGATTCAGCACTTCGAGCATTGCCGAGCGGGTCATGCGCGAGAGACGCGCGGCCATGCCGACGCCGAGCGTCGCCGAGGGCAAGATGATGGCTTTGGGCTCCAGGGCGCCAAATGCCGGCAGCATGCGCAAGTGAACCGAAAAAATGATGATGAGCATCAAGCCCAGCCAGAAACTCGGCATAGCCGTGCCCAGGGACGACAGCGAGGTGATGACCAGGTCCACGAAGCTGTTGCGTCTGAGTGCGGACAGGATGCCGAGAGGCACGGCGACGGTCAAACCGATGGCGGCTGAGGCGGCCGCCAGCATCCAGGAATAGCCCAGGCGTTCAAAGACAAGCTCCATTGCCGGGCGTTTAGCCAAGTATGATTTTCCGAAATCACCGGTGATGGCTTTGGACACAAATGTGAGGTATTGCTCGCCCAGCGGGCGGTCAAAGCCCCAGAATTTGCGCATCTGATTGATTTGCTCTTCGCTGAAGAAATCGGGCGCGACGACGAGGATGGGGTCGCCACTGAGGCGCAGGATGAAGAAGACGACCACGGAGACTATGAACATGGTCACGACCAGTTGGATCAGTCGGCTGATGAAGAATCCGCGCATAGGCGCTCCGCTGCCCCCCATCCCCCGGCCCCTTCCCCCACAAGGAGGGAAGGGGAGTCTAACGACAATCTCCTGGCCATCGAAGCCCCTCCCTCTTCATGGGGGAGGGGTTTGGGGTGGGGGTGGAAGTGATTTACATATCCGCCAATCTGAGGCCGCGGAAGATCATCCAGCCGTCTTTGCGCGGCGTGAAGTCGAACTCGGCCGTATTCAGCGCCATCACACTTGTGACTTCAAAGACTGTGATCGTCTGGGTGAGGTCGATGTAGAATTCCCACCATTGTTCCCAGAGGGCAAGGCGTTCATTCATATCGATGGTCACCTGGATCGCATCGGCGACGGCATCCCAGTCTTCGTTGCAGACGCTGTAGGCGACGGCGTTCCAGTCGCACTGGTAGAAGAGCGGCAGCAAAGCGGGACCGCAGCCGAGCGTCGCCAGCATCAGTTCGCGGTTGTTGCCGCTGCGCTGGACTTCTACAGCGAAGGCGGAGGCGTCGCGCACGGTCAGGTCGACGGTGAAGCCGACATCCTCGAGCAAGGCGGCGGCGACTTCGGCGACTTCTTTGGCGCTGCCGCCACGCCCGACAACCGGCGTATCAAGGTGGAGCGTGGGTCCTTCGCCTTCGGCATAACCGGCCGCAGCCAGGTATTCCTTCGCCAGATCGGGATCGTACCAGTCGGCGATGATATCGGGATCGGCGTATTTATCAGCGAAGCCTTCCGGATAGTAGGAGCAGACGCGCGCCAGGCGTGCTTCAGCGGAGCCGTGCACTTCCGCCAGCAGGTGACGGTCGAGGGCGTGGGTGATGGCTCTGCGCACATTGATATCCAGGGTGGCCGGCTGATAGTCGGGGAAGGTATCCGGGAATGCGCCGCTCTCGGTATCGACGCGCGCGTAGTAGTGGTACATGACGTTGGACGATTCGCTGAGCAGAGAAATGCCGTCGGCGGCTTCCAGGTTGGCGCGGTCGGGCACGGGAACGCCGGTCATCATGTCAATTTGCCCGGCGAGCAGCGCGGCGACCTGCGCTGACGGTTCGGGTATGACCTGGAAGACGACGCGGTCAACCTCAGGCCGGCCGCCGTGATAATCGTCCCAAGCCTGGAAGACATAGCGATCGTTCTCGCTGAGCTCGACCAGGGTGTAGGGTCCGGAGCCGACTGGGTTCCGATTGAACTCTTCCTGGCCAACTTCTTCAAAGTAGGCGGGCGGGATGAGCTCGCAGCCGTTGTAGCTGACGTCATACTCGAAGTAGGCGTGGGGCTGCTCAGTGGTGATATCGACGGTCAGGTCATCGACGACGATGACTTCCTTGACGAAAGCCCATTGCTGGTAGAGCGGGATATCGCCGATTGGGTGGCGGACGCGGTCGATATTCCACTTGATGGCATTCGCGTCAAGCGGCTCGCCATTGTGGAAGGTATTGCCTTCGCGCAGGTGGAAGCGCCAGGTGGTGTCGTCGACGGCTTCCCAACTATGCGCCGCTTCCGGGTCGTAGCCATCGCCATCGGCGGCGCGCCCGATCAGGCAGTCGTAATAGAGTCTGAGCATCCAGTGGGTGGAGCCGTACCAGTGCGAATGCGCGTCCATCGGGCGGATGGGCCCGCTATGAGCGAAGACGAATTCGGACATGTCGTCCTGCGCCGTCGCCGGCATGATTGCCAGGGCGCCGATGAGGGCGACCAGGCCAACGAGTAGGAATAGTCTTGCTGTTTTCACGGTGCACTCCTTATATTGATAGGGCGAAGCAATTTTAGCAGACAGATCGTGAGCGTTTATTGGCGATAGCCACCTCCTCCAAGACTTCTACGTTGTGAAATCTCGCTAAATCCTTCATTGCAATGCCGCGTAGTAAGCGAGCTTGTCCTCATCAATGGCGACCCCCAAGCCCGGTCCCGGCGGCGGCTTGAGGATTTGACCCTTCGGCTCGTATGGTTGCGCCAGGATGGTATCGGTCATATCCGAGAAGCCGGCGGGCCACTTGGCGATGGGCGTCGCCGCGGCCAAGTGCGCGGCGGCGGCGGCGATGATATCGAAGTAAGGCGCGACCGAGATTTCCAGGCCCCCCGCTTCGGCAATCGCGGACATGCGCTGGCAGGGCAACAAGCCGCCATAACGATGTATCTTATAGTGCAGAACATGCGCCGCTCGTTCCTTGGCGATTTCGTACACGCTGCGGGCTCCGCCGCCGGTCGATTCGTCAGCTTGCAGCGGCGTTTCGATCCGAGTCGCCAGATGCGCCATCTCGTCTAGATGTTTCACCGGCTGCTCAAAGAGACCGACGCCGCCCAGCCGCTCCAACTGCGTTAACGCTTGCACAGCATCGCCGAGAGTATACCCCGTATTGCCGTCAAGTTGAAAGCGAATTTCGTCGCCGACCAAATCCCGCAACTGGCGATACCAGGCGATGTCTTCGTCGACGGTGAAGCCGATCTTGGTTTTGTACCAGGTCCAGCCGTCTTCGGCGGTCAGCTTTTCAATGCGCGCCGCCATCGCCGCCGGCTCTTCTCGTTCGACGAAGCCATGGCAGACGGCGCCGGGCATGACCGCCCCGCCGAGGAGCTCGTAGACGGGTACGCTGAGCGCCAGCCCCTTGATATCCCAAAGTGCGAAATCGAGGGCGGTCTTGGCGTTGATGGCGGCGCGATGCGCCTGAAACATGCGCTGATGCAAGCCCTCGATGTTGAAAGGATCTTCCCCCAGCAGCGCCGGACCCAAGCGATCGTCAATATGATGCTTGACGGTCTCGACCGTGTCGCCGCCCCAGGCGCCCGGCGCAACGGTTTGTCCGATGCCGGTGATGCCGTCGTCGGTCTGGACTTGCACGACTACCGTGCTGGTCGCCGTCGAAACGCCGTAAGCGGTCGCCAGATCGCGGCTGCGGTCAATGTTGACAATGGTGCTGGTGATGTTTGTGATTTTCATGTTGACCCCCATCCCCCGACCCCTTCCCCCATTGAGAGGCAAGGGGAGCCACGTGTAGTGCAAATGGTCATTTCAGCGCCGCGACGCGTTGCGGTATCGTGAGTTGGACGAGCTCGCTGACATCGGCAAGATCTTCCAATTGTCCGCAGCGATTAAGCAAATGGCTGATCTGCACGTCGGGAAGCATGTCACCGACCAAGTAACGGAACTTCTCTTCAAATTCGATGTCGGTGAGCATATTTTCCGGCTCGCCTTTCGCGTATTCGACGCGGCCCCTGTACAGCGATCCGTCGGCGGTCGCGATGCGGACCTCGCAGCCGTTGGTCAAAGGATGGCCCGCCTGGATCTTTTCGTCGAGACCGACCTTGACCAATTGGCGCAGGCGGCGCTGCTCGGGTTCGTCATAGGTTTCGATGTCTTCGCGGAACCAGGCGCCGCGCGTCAGAATGACGGAGACGGTCACGGGCAAGCTGAAGCCGGCCTGCCCGACCGCCTGCGGGTGGTAGTTGACGCGGAACTCGGGCGTGATCGCCTCCAGATAGGTATCGACTTCGATGGAGGTGATGGCGTCCAGGTTTGGCGAGCCCGACTTCAGCAATTCCAGGGTGGCGTCGACGCAGGAATGCACATGGCGGCAGCCGGCGTGTGGCTTGAAGCCGGTGCGCGCCAGCGCCTCGCCATCGAGCGCGTCAAGGAAAGCTGCATCGTAGCCGGGACCGAAAGCATGAAAATAGCCGTACTCGCCGTCAAGCGCGCCGGGGGGACCGCGGAAGCCGAAGTCGGCCAGCTTGGCGGCGTAGATGCCGTTGCGAGCGCCGTAGCCAGCCAACAGGTCTTTTGTGTCGCAGCTGCCGGCGTCCCAAACGTATTGCTCGGTGCCGCAAGCCATGTCCATCGCCAGCGCCAGCGCGTTCGTTGTTTTCTCGGCCGACAAGCTCATGGCTTTGGCGGCGGTCGCGGCGCTGCCCAGGGTGCCGGCTTGGCTTTTGTGATCGAGGCCTCGCTCGCGCTGCCAACTGTCGACGGCCGAATGGACCAGATCCATCACATCGTAGCCGACCGCCAGCGCGATGATGGTTTGCTCGCCGCTCAGCCCGAGCTGTTCGCCCAGCGTGAGCGCGACCGGGACCAACTGCGAGGCGACATGGCCCGCGGTGCGATGCGAGTCGTCCATGCCGAGATGCTTGCCCATGACAGCGTTTGCCCAGGCGGCGCCTTCGACCGTGCTGCGGCGGCCATCTCCGATGATCGTCGCGTCATCGCCGGGCTGTATTTGGGCGGCGTAATCGGCGGCCAAGGCGCCCAATTCTGATTGGTAGCCTCCCAGCATCGTGCCGATGAAATCGAGCGTGACCTGGCGGGCGCGGGTGATAGCGAGGTCGCTGAGGTCGCTGTATTGGCGTTCGGCGACGAATTCGCCGATGATGGAAACGGCTGTTTGTTTGGTCATGGTGACGCTCCTTTGCGGGCGATTTACCAGATCGCCCCTACGACTATCGTTTTATGGCGGGCGGGCGAGCCAAGGCTCGCCCCTACGGATTCGCCAGTGGTTGTGAATTAAGCCTCCAGCTGCATATAGTAGCGGTCAGCATGGTGTGGCGAGAGGCGAACGGCGCCCTCGGGCGTGACCAGGAAATTATCCGAAATCAGGAAGCCGCGGTCGTTTTCCAGCACGGTTCCCGGGTGGTATGAGAGTACCATATTCGTCTTCAGCACGAAATCGGGCGCGCCCGCTGAATTGGGCCCGTCGCTGCCGTCGAGGCCCGTGCTGTGGCAATCGGGCGTATGCTTGCCCGCGACTGGGAAGCCACAATCGCTGAGCGCCTTGTCGTTGGCGTCGGAGATATCGCGGAAGATATTGCCGGTCTTGGCCAGCGCCGACGATGCCTCGACCGCCGCCAGGTAGCCGTCGAGGAGCGCTTGCACATCATCGGGCAGCGGCTCGAATGAGAAGACGGTCGTCATCTCCAGCCAGTAGCCGTAGGGCGATTCGTAGACGATCTCGAAGTTGATGATGTCGTCGGGCGCCATGCGCAGGTCTTTTGGCGTTGGCACAGTGTAAGGCGTGCCGTCAATTGAGAGTTTGGTCCGCCCCCAGAATGCGCCGAAGGATTTGATATAGCCTTCGACGGCGGCGCAGGCCTCCCAGTAGCGCGCGCCGACGCCGGCCACATCCTTGAATACGTCCATCGCCGAATCGAGGATGGCGCCATTCTGCTGGATGGCTTCCAGCTCGAAGGGCGATTTGATCTGGCGGATCTCGTTGAAGGCGTCGGTGACTTCGACCATTTCGTAGCCGTCTAGCGCGGCGACAAAAGCCCTATACGTGCCCAGGCTCATCAGCTTGTCCATATTGACCATGCCGATGCGTTTCCCGGCGCTGGCGTAGCCTTTGGCGATATCGGCGGTGGCGGCGACGATATCGCCGGCCGGCGTGAAGACGCGCTCGGGCAGGGTCGTGGCTTCGTTGCGGCTCCAGACGGCTTGGTAGGAGCTCCAGACGTGCAGCCAGGGATAGGGATCCTCAGCGCCGAGGATGGCGTAGGCGACGCCTCCCCAGAGGTGCGCGTTGGTGATGTAGCGGATGCCGCCCATGCCGCCCGGCATCGCCTGCCCGCTGATGATCAAGGCGTCGAGCTCCTGGTCCTTCATCATGGCTTGCAGGCTTTGGACGCGCCGCGCGGTGTCGCGTTTCAGTGCATCGTGCGTGAGCATACAGGTCTTCTCCTTATAGTTCGTATTCGTAGGGTTGATTGAACTCGAATTGTGTACCGATGCCGCGCGCGAGGGCTTTCTGAACCAGGCGCGTCGCGACAGCCACATCTTCGATGCCGGTTCCGCCGGAGAGGAAGAGCGTCCATCGGCTGTCGTCGAGGCGGGCGGGCAGCTTGCCGGCGACCAGCGCGCCCATGTCGCCGACCACGTGCGCCTCGTCAATGAGGCCCCCGTCCCGGGGCATGATAATTTCGCCTTCTTCCGCCCAGCCCTGCTGCAATTCGTCGACGAAGACGCGGCTGTTGACGACGGTATAGTCATCGACTTCACGCACCCAGGGATAATGCGCGCCCATGGCATTGATATGCAAGGGCTTATCCGGCAGGGCGGCGCCTTCAAAGACGGGCTCGGGCGATGTCGTGATGGTCGTCACAATGTCGGCCTCGGTCAAGGCGGCTTCCGGGGTCTCAGCCGGAATGAATTCTATGCCCAACTCGACGCTCATCCGCTGGCAGAAGGCGCGGCGGTTGTCGGCGTCCCGGCTGTAGGCTTCCACGCGCTTGATGCTCGCCGCCCGCGTCAAGGCATGCAGTTGCGAGCGGGCGTGGCGGCCCGTGCCGAATAACGCGACGATTGAACTGCCTGGAGGCGCCAGGTAGCGCGTCGCCAGTGCCGAGACCGCGGCGGTCTTCAGCCAATCAAAATAAAGAACTTCCATGACGGCGGACAAAGCGCCCGTGTTGGTGTCAAAGAGAAACATATAGGTTTCCAAGCCGCTGGGCAAGCCGGTCGTGTAGGCGTTCAGACCAGCGCCGCCGATACCGGGCAGCAGCGCGCCTTTGAATTTGAAGGAAGCTTTGCTGCCGGCCCGCAGATGACCGCCATAGGAATCGCTGCCTTCGCCCGGTATCCAGAGGTTTTCGCGCGGGAAGGCTGCGCCCGCGCCGCTGCCAAAATCGCGGTAGCCATCTTCGACCGCCTCGATGTATTCGGACAGATCCATCAGCCCGCGGATTTCGTGATTGCGCAGAAAGAGAACCATGATCGCGCTAAAACTCAAATTCGTAGGGCTGATTGAATTCGTAGTTCCAGCCGACGCCGCGCTCGATGGCGCGTTGGTAGAGCCGCGTCGCCACCGCAATGTCATCGACGCCGGTGCCGCCGGAGAGGAAGAGCGTCCATTTGGTATCGCCGAGGCGGGCGGGCGCTTCGCCGGCAACGAGCGCGCCCAGGTCGCCGACCACGTGCGATTCGTCGATTAAGCCAGCCTCCAGCGGCATGACGATTTCGCCGTTCTCGCTGAGGCCTTGCCGCCAGACATCGACGAAGACGCGACTGTTGAGCACGGTGAATTCGTCGATCTCGCGCGCGAAGGGATAGTGCGCGCCCAAGCCGTTGATGTGCAGCGGTCTATCCGGCAGATCGACGCCGGCGAAGACGGGCGTCGGCGAGGTGGTGATGGCGGTGACGATGTCGGCGTCTCGCAGCGCGGCCGCGGGCGAACTGACGGGAACTACGTCGATGCCGAGTTCGGCGCTCATCCGCTGGCAGAAGGCGCGCCGGTTTTCAGGATTGCGGCTGTAAGTTTGGACGCGCTGAATGTCCGCGACTTTCGTCAGCCCGTAAAGTTGGGAACGGGCGTGGCGTCCGCTGCCGAAGAGCGCCATGACCGACGAGCCGGGCGGCGCTAGATGGCGCGTCGCCAGCGCGGATACGGCGGCTGTTTTCAGCCAGCTTAGGTACATGACTTCCATGATGGCGGCCAGGGCGCCTGTATCGGTGTCGAAGAGAAACAGGAAGGTTTCCACGCCACTCGGCAAGCCAGCCGTGTAGGCGTTCACGCCAGCGCCGCGCAAGCCGGGCAGCAGACCGGCTTTGAATTTGAAAGAGGCTTTGCTGCCGGCCGGCAGATGCCCGCCGTAAGTATCGCTGCCTTCGCCTTGGAGCCAGAGGTTCTGGCGCGGGCAGACGGCGCCGGCGCCCGAGCCATATTCGCGGTAACCGGCTTCGACCGCGTCGATGTACTCGGCAATGTCCATTAGTTCGCGGATTTCATGATTGTGCAAGAGGAGAACCATGCGGGGTCCTAGAGATCAAGCAGGGGCGAGCGCCGCGCCCACAAGATGACGCAGGTCAGGGTGACGCAGGCGCCAGCGAAAGCCAGGACGACCGAGATGCTCCAGAATTCGGCGATGGCGCCGCCCGCCAGGGTCGTCAGAGGAATCAGCCCCCAGACCATGCCCCAGAGGCTCATCATGCGTCCGCGCAGCTCATCGGGCAGTTGCGTCAAAAGCAGAGCGTTGATCAAGGTCAGGAACAGACCAGAGGCGACGCCGACCAGAAAGATCCAGCCGAGCGCGAATAGCGGCTGCCGAATGAAGGCGAAGACGACCATGCCCAAACCGAAAAAACTGGAGAAGAGCAGAATCGCCTTGCCCTTCGGGTAGACATCGCCGACGATGGCGACCGCGAAGCCGGAAAGCGCGGCGCCCAGGCTGGCGCTGCCCACCAGCAATCCGAGCGCGGCTGGTCCTTCATTGAGCGCCTCAGCCACGAAAATGGGCATGAGCTTCTGGTAGGGCATGCCGATGGGCACGAAGACCAAGCTCAGAATCAGCAGACCGAGCAGCGCGCGGTTGCGCTGGAAATAAGCGCGGATTTCGCCGAAGCCCTGCAAGATGCTGGCTTGCGCGCCGCCCTTTCGTTTGGGGCTGGGCAGAAACCGCGTCGCTTTGAGATAGAGCGCCGCGCCCAGCGCGTAGAGCGCCGTCTGTACGCAGAAGGTGACGAAGATATCGGTGAACTGCAAGAGATAGCCAGCCAGCACCGGACCGAAAAAGCCCATCAAGCGCGTGCCGGAATAACTGAGCGTCGTTGCGTTGAAGACCATGGCGTCGGGTACGAGGTTGGGCAGCAGCGCCATGCGAGCCGGCGCGTAGAAGGCGAAGGTGCCGCCGAGCATAAAGGAAGCGACCAGCAGCGCCATCGGCTCGTTCGCGCCGGTTTGCGCCAGCAGCGCCAGCGCCGCCGACGTCAGCACGGCGACGGCGATCGCGCCTTGCACCACCCATTGCCGCTTCATGCGGTCAGCCAGGAGCCCGGAGAAGGGCGCGATGAAGAGCAGCGGCAGCCCATAGGCGAAGGCGACCAAGCCCACCTGGAAGGGCGAGCCGGTCACTTCCAGCATGTGCCAGCCTAGGGCGACGGCTTGCAGCAGGTAGGTGATGTGCACGAGGACGTTGGCCGCCCAATACCAGCGGTAATCGCTCACGCGGAAGCTGCTGCGATTCCAGATGGCTAGGATCATTTAACCCCCATCCCCGGCCCCTTCCCCCAAAATGAGGGAAGGGGAGCGCGTGCGCGCGTACTTGCGAATTCAAGTCTCTCCCTCGTAATGGGGAAGGGATTTAGGGTGGGGGGAAGCATTGCGTCGACCTTACCCAATCTCGATCTCTTCCACCAGATCACCGATGATGGCCAGGATCTCGTTTTCGGGCGGGACGGGCCAGGAGGCGCCGGCGTGGACCATGATGCCGCCGCGCGGCGCTGTGATCCGCTCGACAGTATCGCCGGAGAAGGGATGCCGAACGTAGCCGATGACATCGCCGGCATTCACTTGCTGGCCGCGCAGGCGCTTGTTCATGAAGGTGAAGCCGCGCTCGCCCGCAGGCCGAATCACGGAATGCTCCTGAATGACGGCGACCGACTCGACATCGGATTCCAGACCGCCTTCGAGCATACCCAGGTGGCGCATCGCGTTGAGCATGGCATTGCGCATTCTACCCAGATCTTGATCGCGATAATCGCGCAAGCCGGGTCCGCCGCCGATGAAGGCGACCGCCACCGCCTTGCCATCGCGCGCCGCTTCCTGCGCCATCGAGTTGTAGGCCTCATTGCCGAGTACCACCTGCGGCAGCCCCAAGGCAATCGCCAGCGCCTTTGACGACTCGACATCGCCTTCGTCGTGCACGCCGACGAATTGATGGTAGCTCCACTGCGAGCCGGTGCGGATATCGAGCAGGGCGTCGGCTTGGGCGATGGCCGCTTGGTAATAGGCGGCGACCAACTGCTCGCTGACGCTGCCGCCGGCGTCGCCGCGCCCGATGCGGTTCAGGTGCTTGTCGTCGAAGACGCTGTTGACGCGGGCAAATTCAAAGCCGGATGTATTCATCAGCGGGACCATGATCAGCGTGCCCTTGACAGCGCCAGGATCGAGCTCGTTCACGACATGGGGCAGGATCAGCGAGGGTTCGATCTCGAGCCCGCTGGCGCCGGCCTGCACGACCAGCGTCGGTCCAGCCTGCGCGCCGTTGACGATATGCAACGGGATATGGACGGGGAAGCGCCCGTGCGATTCGCCGGTTTTGAAGAAGCCGTAAGCCTTTTCACCGGCCGCCGCTTCTATGTTTCCCAGTTTCATGTGTTTGGTTTCTCCTTTGCGGGCGAGTCAGCGCCTCGCCTCTACAGTTTCACCCCCATCCCCCGACCCCTTCCCCCAATAAGAGGGAAGGGGGGTTAAGTCCCTCCCTCCTTGTGGGGAGGGATTTAGGGTGGGGGCTTAATCGAACGAGACGTACATATCCATTGCGCGGCGGTCTTCAACGCGGTCGATGTTGCCCAGGATGCCGATGGAGGTGGCGCCGACGGTGGGCCATTCTTGGCCGCTGGGGATG
>JAPOYS010000182.1 GCA_026706455.1 Chloroflexota bacterium
TCGCGCCGCGCGCGCTGATGGAGATGGAATACCTGGGCATCAAGCGCGTCCAAACGCACGGCGAAAAGGCGGCCGCCTACATGGCTGACGCCTACGCTCGCGTCAAACGAGCGCCGAGCCTGTGCATGGCGCAGTCGGTCGGCGCCGTCAATCTGGCGGCCGGCTTGCAAGACGCCTGGCTCTCCTGCTCGCCGGTGGTCGCCATCACCGGGCGCGAGTGGCAGGCGCATCAGCTGCGCCACGCCTACCAGGAAGTCGATCACATGGCGCCCTTCGCCGCCGTCACCGATTACAGCGCCTACGTCGCCAGACCGGAGGAACTCTCGCACCATCTGCGGCAAGCCTTCCGCTCCGCCACCAGCGGCACGCCGCGCCCGACTCACCTCGACTTGCAAGGCATCGATGGCGGTGGGGTGGTCAATGTCGAAGCCGACCTGGAAGTTGTCGTCGAGGAGCAATTCGCGGCGCTGCCGCCCTTCCGCCCGGTCGCCGATCAAGCGTCGATCAACGACGCGCTTGCATTGCTGCGTAGGGCGGAGCGGCCCCTGATCATCGCCGGCGGCGGCGTGACCGCGTCGGACGCCCGCGCCGAGCTCAGCGCGCTGGCCGAAAAGCTGTCGCTTCCGGTCGCCACCGCGCTCAACGCCAAAGCCATGTTCCCGGCCGATCATCCGCTGGCGGTCGGCGTGCCTGGCTCATACTCGCGCGCCTGTTCCAATCAGATCGTCTGCGAAGCCGATTTGCTCTTCTACATCGGCAGCCACACTGGCGGGCAGCTGACCAATAACTACACCGTCCCGCCGGCGGGCGCGACAGTCATCCAGCTTGATATCAATCCCGAAGAGATCGGTCGCAATTACGCCGCGTCGGTCGGCTTGCACGGCGACGCCCGCGCCACCCTGCGTCAAATGCTGGCGACCGCCGAAGCCGCGCCGCCGCGTACGGCTTGGCTGGCATGGATTGCGGATCGGGTCGGCGCCTGGTGGGACGAAGTCGATGTCCACTACAGCTCGGATAGCCTGCCCCTGCGCCCGGAGCGGCTGTGCAAAGAGTTGAGCGAGCAGCTGCCGGCCGATGCCATTCTCGTCTCCGACACCGGGCATTCCGGTGTTTGGACTGGCGCCATGCTCGACCTGCGCCATCCCAGGCAATCTTACATCCGCTGCTCGGGCTCGCTCGGTTGGGGCTTGCCGGCCGCCATGGGCGCCAAATGCGCGGCGCCGGAGCGACCCGTGCTCTGCTTCACCGGCGACGGCGGCATCTGGTATCACATCGCCGAACTGGAGACGGCACTCCGCTGCGGCATCCATACCGTCACCGTTGTCAACAACAACCACTCGCTCAATCAAGAGCGCGATGGCGTGGAAGCGATCTATGGCGGAACGACGACTGGCTCGGACGAACTCTGGCTATTCGAGGATACCGACTTCGCCGCCATCGCCGAAGCCTTCGGCTGCCTGGGCTTGACGGTGACGAAGCCCGGCGAAATCGGTGCTGCGCTGGAGCGCGCCTTCGCCGCCGAGCGCCCGGTCGTCATCGATGTGAAAACGGCTGTCGACGGGATCGCTCCGCGCGCCTGGACGCCTTCGTGAGCTGCGAACTCGCAGCTTGACCAATACCGATAGATTAGCGTACACGCCTTGTACGGGCGAGCCGGTGGCTCGCCCTCACTTAATCGCAACGGCGGCTAAGAGAGTATGAGATGAATCGTCGCCGATCCATGCGTCTGCCCGACTACGACTATACGCGGAGCGGTGTCTATTTTGTCACGATCTGTACACATCGGTTCGCGAGCCTGTTTGGACGAATAGTGAACGGAAACGTACATTTGAATTCGCTTGGGCGGCTTGTCGAGGAGGAATGGAGTAGAACGGCATTAGTTCGGCCATCGGTCATCGTCGACTTGGATGTTGTAATGCCCAACCATTTACATGGGTTGCTCTGGATTACCGAAAGCCAAGCAAAGCAAATCGCTGAAGGTACGGCGACTATGCGCGCCAGTTCCCTCGGGTCAATAATCGCGCAGTTCAAGTCGAAAGTAACAAAGCGAAGCAGAAGCCTCGCTAATCCAAAGCTCTTTCCGATATGGAAGCGCAATTACTATGATCACATTGTACGCAACGAGAAATCACTAGAACGAATTCGCAATTACATCCTGGAGAATCCTTCACGCTGGAGTGAAGACAGATATTACATTGACTGACGAGTGTTGTAAAAATGGGCGAGCCGCCGGCTCGCCCGTACAGACAGCTCGAGGATTGACAAATGCCGGATAATAGATTGGAAAGACCGTGACCTGATCGTTGGATCGCCGGAATTGACTTGCGCCTCGGGACGAACTATGAGCGCGGCAGGACTCGAACCTGCAACCAATTGATTAAAAGTCAACTGCG
>JAPOYS010000176.1 GCA_026706455.1 Chloroflexota bacterium
TCATCCTTCCCATCCCGCGCGGTCGCGAGCGCACGCTGCTGTACGGCGCGGGCCGGGTTCGGGTTTTCGATTCATAACATAAGAAGTCAGGATCTGTGTATTGCTTTCCCAAGACATCATCAGACATAACGCCTCCGCTTTCTTAAAAACTTCACATATTATACCAAGCGTTTGGATGATTGCGACAGTTTGTTAAATTGGGCGGCAGGGCAATCGCAGTAAAGTGGTGACGCATGGGATGAGAAATAATAAAGCTGAAATTCAACCACCGAGGGGCGCGTCTGGATTAAGAAAACGCTCTGTGAGGCAGCACCTCACATCCGATTCCCATAAGCCTGCCCCACCGCGCTGGCCTGCGAGCTGACCACGCGGATCAACTCCTCGTCGTGATCGCGCGCGAATTGCCGCAGTTCAGCCATATCCCGTACGCCGACATCCGCCAGCGCCCGCGCCGCGTAATGCTTGAAGGTGTTGAGGTAGAAGACCATCGAATTGGCTTTCTCCTCGAAGAAACGATAGCCGGCTTTGCCCTCGACATTGCGCGTCCGCCCGCCGGGGCGCAGCCGCTTCCGCCCCAAAGCCGGGTTGGCGCTTTCGATGATCATCGTCGGCGCCGAGGCGCTGCCGTGATAGGGCATGCAGACCAGGCCGCTCTTATGCTCGAAATAGATATCGCCCTGCTCGATGACGCAGCGAGCCAGTTGCTGATTGTAGGAAATCAGGTCGACGCCCATCAACAGCAGATGCCCCATCGAGCTGCCGATGCCGCCCTCGACCGCGATCGTCACCTCGTTGAAGCGCTCGTCCGTCGTGATGCTGTAGACCTCTTCCAGCGTGGTCACCGCCATGCCGTTGCTGGCTGATGTGCACTGCCGGCCGCCGCCATGCCCGAAGAACAAGCCGTCCGCCCGGATTTGCGGCGCGATCAATTGCAAGCATTGCGCTTTGTCGCTGACCTGGCCGACGAATAGCTCAATGTCATCGCCGAATTCAGCGCGGAGGGCGCCTGCCACCTCGATCACGCGCGGGTCAGAATTGATCGTGTAGATGCGGAAGAGGCGCACGCCGGCCTGCTCGTACAAATGGCGCGCAGCCGCGACTTCGTCTTCGACGCTGCTGCAGCCGATAGCGGCGCCGATGTTGCGGGCGGCGCGCTGATAATCGCCTTCGTTGGCCAGCGCGCGCCGCAGCACCGTTTTGGCCGCCTTGATGACGGCCGCCTGCCGCTCGATATAACCGGCGAAGATGCTGTTGCGATGGGTGAAAATGGCATGATGGCCGATGGCGGCTGTCGCCAGCACATCGCGCCAACCCGATATCGCCGGCATCGAGCCGAAGCCGAGCACGCTGCGCGGGTGCTTGCCTATGCGATTGAACAAGCCCAATTCGGCGGTAAGCGTCCGCGAGACCTGCTGCGCCGAGGACATCTTGCGATACCCCAAGTCTTTCCAGGAATAGGTGCTGGTGCTGAACGGGTTCTCGTTTAAGCCCAAGACCGACTCGACAGTGCGCGAGCGCTTGTTGCTGCGCGGCGGGATCGCGCCGTCCCGGGCGATGCCGTCCAGCGTTTGCAGCACCTCCGCTCTCTGATTGCTGTGATAGAAATCAGCCCGCTGCGCCAGGCAGAGCGTGCGCCGTTCGGGACCGAATTGCCAGATGACTGGACTGCCATTCTTGTTCATGCGCAGGGCGCCGCGGTCGACATCGGTAAGTATCAAGCCGATGCTGCTGCTGTCGGCTTTGGGCAGGTAGCGCGTGTAATAGATGTTCTCTTCATATTGAATCGGCTCGTAATTCGGCGCCTCGAACTTGCTGTTGGGCGCGTTGTCATCTTCCAGCGCCTCGAGCGAAAAGGCGAATTTCAGGGCAGCCTCGCCTTGCAGCGCGGCGTAATCAACTCGCTCGAGCTCCTGCCGATAGGGCTCGGGGATCATGAATATGCCTTGCCCCAGCTCGAACGGCTGCTGCCGCAGCGCCATCAGCGCCTTGCGCCGCATATTATGGCAATCCTTGTCGCCATCGCCCATCTCGGCGAAGGTGCGCGTTTCGCCCTCGGGGATGAACATATCGTCCCAGCCGAAGCCATTGCTTCCACGCAGGGTCGCGGCGATCATCCCGGCGGTAACCCCCTCGCGGATCTGCACTTCAGCGCCATCAAAGACGGCAATCAAGACTGTCGCTCGCGCGGCGCGATCGCGTCCCTTCAACCAGGCTTCGGCGATCATGCGCCGCATCTCGGCCTCTTCGCAGAAGTCCTTGCTATACGTGCCTGGTCGCCCGCCGAGCCCGCGCAGCGCCAGCGATGTCTCTTCCACCAGGATCGGGTTATAGTCATTGGCCTTGTAGGCTTCGATAGCTTTGCGCGCCGCCACCTTGTAGGGGTCGAGGCTTTGTATCTCTTCGATATCCAAGCTTAGGCCGACGATTTCGACATCGGGCAGGAGGCGCCGAAATTCGTCCAGCTTATTGCGATTGGTCGTGGCGACTTCGAGATAGGGCTGTTTCTGCTGGCGCGGCCGCAACGTGTTGATCACCGTCGGCTCGGTCGCATAGAGGGGTCGGGGCATTGTCGGCTAGTCCGGCTTTGAGGCGGGCGCACGACTGAATTATCGCAGAGGCGCGCGTTTCGGGCTAGGTCGCGCAGCAGATACGCGAACGGACTCATATAGGGGCGACGTTGTGAGTCGCTCGTTGGCGAAGATTTGAGAAATCCTCATGCGCCAGAATTGCTAGAATTGTGTGATGTAATATGTCGAAGAATAAAGTTGGAAAGTGCTTCGAATGAATGATGAAAAGACCTCTGCGCCCTACAAACGCGGCTTTCTATATTTGGTCGCAATAATTGCAGCGCTGACGGTCCTCCTGGCTCTGAGTGTTGGTCGTACTCCAGTTGAAGTATTAGCGTATCTCGGTTTCACAATTGGCATCACCTACATCTTCTTCGGCTGATGCACGAGGCTCGCATTATATATCCTCTGCATTTTTATCATCCTGCTTGCCTCCGTTCTGTTTGTTTTAGGCTATGACGGTACACAGATTCGCGAGTTTCTGATTGGCGTCGCGGCGCATCGCTTTATCGCAGCGCAGAACTGACCGCCGCTTAACCCGTCCGCGCCACAAACTCCAGGCTGAGCGTCACATCGTCGGTCACGTTGGCGACCGACGGCACATCCGGTATCACCAAGCCAAAATCGGCGTGCAGCAGATTGACGCTGGCGCTGCCGCTGATCTGGGTCTCGCTGTCCAGCGTCACGGTTGCGGGGAAGGTGACGCTCCGCGTGACGCCGGCAACGGTCAGATCGCCAGTGACATCAAAGTTCAGGCTCTCGCCCAACGCTACACTCTGCGCCGACCAGTTGCTCAGTGCGCGCGCTTCAAAGACGATGAACTCGAACTCGTCCTGCGCCGACTTGAGTATCTGGCTGCGCAAGGCGCGATTGCGGAAGCTGTTGTCGGTCTCCAGTGTGCGCGCGTTGATGACGATGGCGCCGATGGACGAATTGCCGGGATTCGCCAAGTCGACCAGGATGCTGCCGCCAACCTCGCTCGTGGATCCGATCACGGTCGTTCGCACGCCCCGCAGGTCCTCTTCCAGCGTGAAAGCCGCGCGGCTCTCGGCCGAAACGATGCGGAATTCGATCGGCTCACTGGCGGGCATAAATGCTTCCACGACGGCGGCGACGCCTTCTTCCACCATCGTCGTTACGTCGTCAGCCACAGCTTCCAAGCCGGTGTCTTGAGCGAATGCGTCCGCTATCGCATTGGGAATAACCGTCGCAGCCGCCTCGACAATCGCCGTGCCCACCGCCGCCGCCATCGTGTCTTCGCTCAACTCGAGCGTGGCCAGAGCCTCTTCCACCGACAAGCTTGCTTCGCCTGAGCCGCCGGTGATCCAGATATAACCGAGGATGCCGGCCGCCGCGCCGCCTGCCAGCGCGATCAACAGAAGAATCAGAACCAGCAGATACGGAACACCGCCTCTGTTTGCATTCGACATTTGTTTAGGCGCCTCCATCTTGTCGATCCTTTTTTGCCCGTACTTACGACATCCTACACGGTAATACGGAATTCTTTGCAAATAAACTGTAAACTTTCGGCGGATATTGGTGAACTGAAAGTTCAGCGACCTTAGCCGGGCAATCCCGCGCCCGCCGCCACTTATCCCAAGTCTCAACCCGCATTTCCCAAATATCCCAAAACTCACAATTGGATTTGGGATAAAATTAGCGAAGATCGTCCCGCTTTGGGTTTGCCTTTCGCCATTTGACCCCAGTTGCGCGCAGCCATAATGCCTCCTGTAACAGTCGGCGCTGACAGCGCCCGCTTTCGCATTGCGTTCAAGAGAGTGCTACAATCAGCGTTGCGATAATGCCATCGTAGCAGCGCCAACTGAAAGGAGAGGGTCATGGCTGTTTCAATCAGATGGATCGGACACTCGGCTTATTCTTTCGATATTGATGGACACAAACTCTTGATTGATCCCTTTGTGAGCGGCAACCCGGTGGCGAAGGCGGTAGCCACAGAGCTGGAAGCGGAGGTCATCCTCTTGACGCATGCGCATGCCGATCATGTCGGCGATTCGGTCGAGATTGCCAAACGAACCGGCGCCACAGTCGTTTGCAATTTTGAGATGGGAGACTGGTTCATGGCGCACGGCGTGCAAAACGTGTCGCAGGGCAATCCCGGCGGCAGCTTTCGCAATGACTGGATGAGCGCCAAATGGACAGTCGCTCATCACAGTTCGTCTTTCCCTGACGGCACCTACGGCGGCCAGCCGAATGGCTTCGTCATCCGCGGCGGCGGCGCGACAATTTATCACGCCGGCGACACCTGTTTGTTCAGCGACATGCAGTTGATCGGCGATGAAGGCTTGGACCTGGCGCTCTTGCCCATCGGCGACTGCTTCACCATGGGCATTGACGACTCGATTCGATCAATCGGTTTCTTGAAGCCGAAGCTGGTTTCGCCGATGCACTACAATACCTTCCCGCCGATTGAGCAAGACGCGGCCGCTTGGGCGGCGCGGGTCGAGAGCGAGACGGGGGCGAGCGCCATCGTGCTGGAGCCGGAGGGCGAGTTCAGTCTGTAGCCGCGGCGCTGATGTCTTCCCGCCGCAACCGGCGGATATAAGCCTCGATATCGCGAAATAATTCTGCTTCATAGGAGTAACCCAGCGCGTCCGAAAGTTCCGCGGTTAGGCGTTGAAAGAGCGCCAATTGCGCGAACAGAGCCTCCCAAAGCTGGACCGCGTCCCAGCCAGCCCAGATCTGGCTGATAGCGCTTTGGGAGTCGGCATCCGCCCAGCGCGCGATCCGCTTGCCCAGCAGCCAGGTATTGATCGGCTCGCCCGGTGACGCGCGAGCGCGCCATTCCAACATACGCAGCAGATTCTCCTTCATCGTCCAATCGCGATGTTTGACGACCCAGAATTCGCGCCGGCGAATGAATTGGGCGACGTGGATCGCCTCGAACCAGAATTCGTTTATGAGCGCCTGCACCTGCTCGGGGCTGGGCTTGGGCGGCTGCGGGAAGATGCGCGGCGATGGCGGCAGGCGCCGGAAGAGCCCGTCCTTGTCGACCAGAACTTGGTAGCCGCGCTGGTACTCATCAGGCAGTGCGCCGCTTGCCGCGATCGCCTGTACATCGGCTGCGGAAAGAAACTGAAAGTCGACCTTGGCGCCGCCCTTGAACCATACCAGGCGATAGGGCGAATCGTCGAATATGGGAAAGCGGATCCAGACATCGCCCAACCGATCCAGCCAACTGTCGTCACTGGTGAAGCGCTTGATATCCGTCGCGATGACCTGAACATCCAAGTCAGAGTATTCATCGACCGTGCCATCATCGCGAGCGAGCGAGCCCGTTAGCACCAGGGCGCGGATCGAATCGTAGCTCTTCGCCCATTGCTTTACCCTGTCGAGATATGGATGTGAGATGGTCACCGCTTGGATCGCCTCCCGATTTACGCAAGCCCGCGCCAATACGCGGCAAGCGCATTCTAACATCGAGCGCGGCGACTGGTCAGCGCATGGAAATGCAAGTGCAAGCGGGCGCCCGCCTGTGCTAGAATGGGCGCACGCACAGTTGCTCAAAGTTTGGAGAATTCCTATTTGAACGCATTGCGGCTTGCCCATGAGATCGTGGATCTGGTTGAGGAGCGAAAAGCGGAAGATATCCTGCTCCTCGACTTAAGACCGGACCAAATCATCGCCGATTTTTTCATCATCTGCAGCGGCGACAACGAACGGCACCTGCGCGCCTTGACGGAGACGGTCCGCTTGCAAGTGAAAGAGCAATACGAAAAGCTGCCCTTCACCAACGAAGGCAGCGCTGACAATGGCTGGATCGTGATGGATTACGGCGATGTGGTCGTGCATTTCTTCGCGCCGGAGAAACGCGCCTATTACGCGCTTGAGGAACTCTGGGACGCCGCCTCAAAAGTGATGCTGCGCATACAGTAACGCCTGACGACTGTAGCGCTTACGCGCGCAGTCCGTTACAAACTAAGTAGTTCCAATTAAGTAATGCGAATTTTCAATGGAAACTGTAGGGGCGAGCCGGTGGCTCGCCCGCATGAACAGATACCGGTTGCGGAGAGGGCGACTCACCGAGTCGCCCCTACAATTTCTAATTATTTGTAGGAACTGCTTAGGAGAGGAAACGATGGAACCGATATTTGCCGATGTGCTCAATCGCCTGGAAGCGCTGCACCAGGATTACTTCATCTATATGGACGGGCTTTCGAGCGCGGACCTCGACTGGTCGCCGGGCGCCGATATGAATTCGCTTTGCGTGCTGGCGGTTCATGTGACGGCCGCCGAACGATTCTGGATTGGCATCGGCATCAATGATGTCAGCGAGCGAAATCGGCCCGCGGAGTTCATGGCCTCCGGTTACGAATTGGAGGCGCTCAAGGCGCGTTTCAGCGCCAACATCGCCTTCTATCGAGAGGCTTTCGAGAAACAAGAGTTAAGCGGCTTGGTGGAAGAAGTGGACGTCGGTCAATTTATGGATCGGCCCTCGCAGGTGGTGACGCGTGGCTATGCCCTGCTGCGGGGCCTCGATCACACAGCCGAGCATTTGGGCCATGCCGGCATGACCCGCCAATTGCTCGACCGACGCTAGCTCAGGCGTTTTCGGCGAATTGCTTAAAGGCGTCCATCGTCTGGCGCGTCTGCTTCTTGAACATGCTGCTGGGCATGAAAAGCGACATCAGGCGCATCCAGCCCTGAAAGCGGAAGTCGGAATCCAGCACCCAGCGCGTGGTCTCGCCTTGATCGTGGAAGTAATTCCGCACGATATTGTGTACGCCTTTGGCGTCATAAGTTCCGGAGAATTCATCCGGCAGATTTCGCGTGATAATGGTCTCAATCATTTCCATACGCCGCTTGCCCATATCATAGAGCAGCTTGGTCTTGGCGCCGGGCTGGCCCGGCTCGCCGCTTAGATGTTCGTGACTGATGAGCCCTTCCTGCCATTTCTTGAGATTCTCGAAACTGTCGAAAAGTTCGATTACGCGGTCGCGCGGCAAGTTGATGCTGGTCTCCAGTTGATAGCGCATTGTCCCTCCCCCGAGCGCGCCCGCTTCTCTGCGTTTGCAGCCAATTCTACCTCATAAAGCCGCGAATGCAGCGCCTGTCTTCCGCGCGACGGACGATTCTCTGCCTGGCAAGTCTTGAAGATTCCCCGGGCTTGGCAAATGGCTAGCGGCTTTCCCGCAGCAGATTCCAGCTCGACTGAAGCAGAAACGCTAGGCCGAAGATCACGCTGGTGGTCAGCACGATGCATGCGCCGGAGGGGACGTCCAGGTAGTACGACGCGTAAAAGCCGACCACGCCGCTGAGGATGCCCACAGTACATGCGAAGAAAATCATGTGATGCAGCCGCTTCACTAGCAAGCGCGCCGTCACCGCCGGCGTAGTTAGCAGCGCCAGCATCAGGGCGATGCCAACCGCCTGCAAGCTGGCCACAATCGTCAGCGCGACCAGAATCAGCAGCAGGACGCGCAGGAACTCGACCGGCAATCGCAGACTGTGAGCCAAGCCAAGGTCAAAGTTGATGATCTGAAACTCTTTGTACAGCAGGGCGATGATCAGCAGCACGATCGCGCCCATCGCCGCCACAATCAGCAGATCGGTCTGGCTGATGCCGTTGATGCTGCCGAAGAGAATATGCGAGAGATCAACCGCGTAACTGTCTTGCGTGCTTACAATGGCGATGCCCAGCGCGAAAAACGTCACATAGACGATGGCGATGGCGCTGTCTTCCTTGACTTCCACCTTGCGCGTCAGCCAGGCGATGACCAGCGCCGACACGATGCCAGCGCCCAAGCCGCCGAGGAATAAATTGCTGGCAACATATCCGCCGCTCAGCGTATACGAGATGGCGACGCCGGGCAGTATCGAGTGCGCCAAGGCATCGCCGAAGAAGGACATCCCGCGTACAACCACGAAACAGCCAACCACCGCGCTAATGCCGCCGACCAGGATCAGCGCCAGCATACCCCGCTGGATGAAGGCGTACTGCAGCGGTTCGGCCAGGAAACTAACCGGATCCATCGCCCGTCCCATAATCCGCGCTGAACATGAGCAGGTCGTCGCCATGGGTCATGACCGGCAGGGCGCTGCCGAAGGCATGGCGCAGATTGGCTGTCGTCAGCGCCTCGTCCGGCGGGCCATAAGCCAACAGCCGCTGCCGCAAAATCAAAACCTTGTCGAAATGCAAAGCGGCGTTCTCCATGTGATGCGTCGATAAGAGCAGAGTTATTCCGTGATTCGTCAGAATATCGAGCGAATCGACGATCTCTTGCTCGGAAGTTTGATCGACGCCGGTGAAGGGCTCGTCCAGCACCATGAGCCGGGTGTCTTGCGCCAGCGCCCGAGCGATGAAGACACGCTGTCGCTCGCCGCCGCTTAACTCGCTGATCTGACGGTTGGCCAGGTGATCCAAACTGAGCTGCGCCAGGATATCGCGCACGACAGCGCGATCGCCTTTGCCGGGCCAGCGAAACCAGCCGATATGCCGGCTGCGGCCCATCATCACTACATCGAATACCGACGCCGGGAAGGACCAGTCGATGGCGTTCTGCTGCGGCACGTAGCCGACGTTGGTGTGGCTGCTGTGCGTATCCTCGCCATAGATCGTGATGCGCCCGCCGCTGATTTGCATGACGCCGACGATGGCTTTGAAGAGGGTGCTCTTGCCGGCGCCATTGGGACCGATGACGGCGACGCGTTCGCCCTTTTCCACCGTAAAGCTAACATCGTCCAGCGCATGGCGGTTGCCGCGGTAACCGGCCGAGACGCGCTCAACCTGGAGGGCGGGGGGATACCCCGCCCCGTTGCTGTTTGTCTTTCTTGCTGCCGAGGCCGCCACGCCGCGAGCCTCCCGTATCACCGAACTGAAGCGCATGGTCTAGTCTCGGCGTCCCTTAACGCCAGTCGCCCTTCAACGCCTCAACTATCGCGCTGACATTGTAGCGCATGTAATCGAGATATGTCCCCGCTGGACCATCGGCCGCGCCCAACGAATCGCTATGCAAGCCCACGACCTCTACACCCGTCTCGGAAGCAATGGCGTTCATCAGCACATCGGAGAGATGGATGTCGCTGAAGATCGCCGGCACGCCCTCGTCGCGCACCACATCCACCACAGCCGCCACATCGCGCGCGCTTGGCTCGGTCACGGTCGACACGCCCGGCACAACCGTCGTGATGATCTCGAAGCCGAAGCTGGTCGCGAAATAGCCCAGGGACTCGTGGCCGGTGATCAGAACGCGCTTTTCCTCGGGCAATTCCGCCAGCGCCGGGCTGATGAACTCCGCTTCCAGCGCTGCCACTTCCTGGGCGTAGGCGCTCGCGTTGGTGGCGTAGGCATCGGCATGGGCGGCGTCCAACTCCGAAAGCGTGTCGCGGATCATCAGCGCCCAATAGATGACATTGTGCGGGTCCAGCCACAGGTGCGGATCACAGGAGCCGTGCGCGTGGCCGTGACCGTTGTCAGGGCCGTGACCGCCCTGGCAATCGACATCCTGGCCGCGGCCCAAGGTCTCATAATGCGCGTGATCGTCCTCTTCTTCGCCGACGATAGCGGCAACTTCCGCGTCATGAGCATCACAGTCGATTTCCTCCGCCATATCGTCTTCATGATCGTCGTGAGCGTGGTCATCGTCATCGTCATGATCATGGGCGTGGTCATCGTCTTCCGCATGCTCATCATCGTGGTCGTCTTCGGCGTGCTCATCGCCATGATCGTCATCATCATCGTGCGCGTCATCCGCGTGGTCATCGTCTTCCGCCTGGGCCTCATCGTGGTCGCCCTCGGCGCGCTCATCGCTATGGTCGTCGTCATCATGATCATGGGCGTGGTCGTCGTCATCCGCATGGGCCTCATCGTGGTCGTCTTCGGCCTGCTCATCGCCATGATCATCGTCGGCATGATCGACCTCATGCTCATGTTCATCCGCGCGCATGCCGGCGCCGACAGGCCGAATCTGGACGCAAGTCGAGGCATTGACGATATTGCCGCCTTCGCCCGCGCTTTCCACCGCGTCCAACAGGCTCTCCTCCCAACCGGCGCCATTGATCAAAACCAGATCGGCATTGGCAACCGTCGTCAGGTCGCTGGGACTGGGGACGAATCCATGCTGATCAGCGCCGACCGGAACGAGTGAACTGACCTCGGCAAGGTCGCCGGCCACATTGCGCGCGACATCGGCGAGAATGCCGTGCGTCGCCACAACGTGAAGCTGATCGCCATTCGCAAACGATGCGCTGCCCGGCAGCAGCATTCCGATTACAGCAACTAAAATCGAGGCGAGTTTCCAACTCATGAAGCGAATTCCTCTCATCTTATTGATACTTAGTCTCATTATAGTCAATAAATTTGACAATAGCAAGACGGCTTTGGCAATCGGGCCAAATATCGGTGGCTCGGTAATGAAGCCCGCCCCTGACTAACTTCCTGTCTATAAAGGCTGCTTGCGGTTACACTCGGACGTATGACTCGCCTGGATGAAACGCAGCCGTCGATCGTTGCCAGCGACAAAGGCAGGCGGATTCCCACCGCGGCGCGCCGACGCCGGCCCGGCGGCTGCGAACGCTGGCTGCTGCTGGCTATCATCTTGGCGACCTCCTGTTCTCTCGTATTCACGGTTGCGCTCTTTCTCCGCGCCCTGCCAAAAAGCGCGGGCGCGCGCGTAAACGGGGCGCAGGTTACTGTTGAGCAGGCTGGCGTGGAGCGTGCCGTAACCATCGATATGAAGGGCGAGAAGCGCCTGATTCATACTTCCCTGGAGAATCCCTGGGACATCCTGCAGAGCGCGGGCTTCGCCGTCGACGAGGCCGACCGAATCTGGGTCAATGGCGTGTTTGCCAAGCTTGAGGCATTGCCCGGCTGGACCGTGCCCGCGCGCGAGATCAAAATCCGCCGAGCGGTGCGCCTGACGATCATCGATGACGGCGAAGAATCGACCCACGTCGCCAGAGCCGATTCCGTGGGCGCCGCGCTTGCCGCCGCCGGCATCAAGATCCATCCAAGCGATACGGTGACGCCGCCGCTGGAGACTGCGCTCGCCGGCGATATGACCGTTACTATCAAGCGCGCGCTGCCGATTAAGCTGCTGGTGGATGGCGTACTGATCCAAGCTCGCACCAATATGACGAGAGTCGGCGAGGCTCTGGTCGAGTTGAATGCGCCGCTATTCGGCCTGGATACCGTCCTGCCGCCGGCGGACGCGCCCGTCAGCAGAGACATGACGATCGAGATCGTGCGCGTCCTCGAAGACATCGTGACCGAAAGCGCCCCCATCGACTTCGCGGTTAAGACGCGCCTGGACGAGAGCTTGCAGCTGGACGCGGTCGCGGTCTTGCAAGAGGGGCGCGCGGGCTTGCAAGAGACGCGCTATCGCACGCGCTTCGAAAACGGCGCCGAGGTATCGCGCGAGTTGATCGAAACGGTAATCGTCGAAGCGCCGGTCGACCGGATCGTCGCATACGGCGCGAAGATCGTGACCTTGGGGACAGTCCCCGGCGCCAACCTGCCTTACTGGCGCCGAATATGCGTCATTGCCACGAACTATGACCCCGAATCGCAAGGGGGCAGCTACAGCACCGCAACTGGCGCCAGGCTGGCAAAAGGCGTCATTGCGGCTAAACCCCACATCATTCCCTACCACACATCGGTTTACGTGCCAGGCTATGGCGAGGGCGCCATTCGCGATACCGGCGCCGGGCCGCGAAGCACAGCTTTCTGGATCGATCTCGGCTACGGCAGCCGCGCCGAAGCGGAGGCCGCGAAGGCCCACACGCGCTACACTTGGGTCTATCACCTGTGGCCCCCGCCCGAGAAGATCATCTACATACTGCCCCCCTGGAAGCCTAGCGTCAGCTATCCCAGCGGCGGCTGCAGCGGCTAGTTCGCCTCCGCCAGGTACTCAGCCAGCGCCTGCTGTTGCGATCTGACCGGCGTATAGGGTTCAAGCCACCGTTCAGGAAAAGCCGCGACCGGATGGCCGAAATAGACATCGAGGATGCGGCGGATCATGGGCGCCACCACTTCCGAGCCCTCGCGCGACTGCGCCATCACGCCGGCGAAGGCGATCTCCGGATTCTCATGCGGATAATAGGCGACGAACCAGGCGTGGGGATTGCCCAGGGTTTCAGCCGTGCCGGTCTTGCCGCAGACCAGATAGGGCGCGCCGCGAAAGACCCATTCGGCCGTGCCGAGCTCACGATTCGTTGTCGCCAGGCACATGCCGGCGCGCAGGACCGCCAGCGCCTCGTCGTCCAATGCCAGGTCAGAAAGCAAAGTCGGCTCGTTCACGAGCGCATAACCGGCCTCGCCCGCGCGCCCCGTGTGACTGACAACGTAGGGCTGATAGAGTCGCCCGCCGTTGGCAATCAACGCGGTCAGCTGCGCCATCTGCACGACGGTCACGGCGACTTCGCCTTGCCCGATGGCATTGTTGATGGCGGCGGCCGGCTCGCGCGGCGGCGCCACATTGCCGGCCGCTTCGATGCCCAAGCCAGCCAAGCCAGTGGGCGCCCCAAAGCCGAGCAATTCGGCGTAGCGCACTTGCATCAGCGGATCCTCGCGGTACATCCGCCCGCCCATCTCATAAAAGAATGGATTGCAGGAGGCGGCTAATGCCTCGGGCATCGTCACCGGACCAGTCGGATCAAGACCATCCAGCAGGCGCCAATCGGTGCGGCGGCGTTCCGAATCGCCGTATTCAGCGCCCTGCCAGATATAGCCGCATTCGAATATGTCGTTCGGCGCCCAGATCCCTTCTGAGGCAGCAGCAAGAGTCGTCACGATCTTGTAGACGGAACCGGGCGTATACTGCTCGGCGAGCGCCTTGTTGACGAAGGGTTGGCGGATGTCGCGGTCCAAGCGCAGAATCGCGTTGCCGATATTGTAAAGCGTATCCGGATTGAAAATATGCGGGTCGAAGCTCGGGTAGCTGGCCAGCGCCAGGACAGCGCCGCTGTTTACATCCAGGGCGACAATGGCGCCGCCCGCTGTGATCCCGCCCCAATTGGGCACGGCGTAACTGACGGCGTCAGCCAGCGTCTGGGCGGTGATCTCCTGCAGATCCCGATCGATGGTCAAGGTCACATCGCTGGGCGGCGAACCGGCCGCGCCCGCCAACTCGCGGATGACTGTGCCGCCCGCCTCGATAATGCGCAGATAACGCTGCGGCCGTCCTGCCAGCATATCTTCGTAAGCCGCTTCGATGCCGGCACGCCCGACAAGATCTCCAGCCGAGCGACCGCGCGCCTGCCAGCGTTCCAGTTCATCGGCAGGCACGGCGCCCACGTAGCCGACCAGATGCGTGGCGATGCCGTGGCCGTAGTAGCTGCGCGACGGATAGGTCAATACCTTGCTGAAGGGGCTGTCAGTGCGCGTGATGGCGCAGTCGGCCGTCAGCCGCTCGCGATAGCGCGCGTATCGCTCCGGGTCCATCTCGGCGACGTGGAAGCGCGTCTCGCCGAGATAATTGGCGAAGAGCCCGCGCAGGCTGCTGATCTGCTGCAGCGTGGCCTCGGCCAAGGTCCTCAGGCAATCCTCCACATCGGGCATGTCCTGCTTGATAAGGTACAAGCTGTGCACTTCGCCCGCTTCCACCGCCAGGGATTTGCCGCTGCGGTCGTAGATATTGGCGCGCGGCGGGAAATCAGCCCGTTCGGTCAAACGCGCGCGATTGGACAGGCCGGCGAAAATATCCATGGAGGACCAGGCGATCTTCCAGCCGTTCTCGTCAATTAGCCGCATCACACGCCCTTCATCAGAAATGGCGCCGAATGTCGGCGAGTCAATGACGATATCGTAATCGAGTATCGCGGTTCTGCCCTGATAGCTCAACGCGCCGAGCGTATGGTTGACGCCGGCGAAGCGGATGACGCTGTGCGCCTCCGTGTACTGATTGATGAAGCGCTGCAGGGGATAGAGCTCGCGGCTGCGCCTGGCGATTAGCCCGTACATCGTCTCGAAGTTCTCGCCGCTCCAGGCTTCTACGAATTCGCGCAAGACTTCGGCCGGCTCGTCGCTGGTCGTACCCGTCTGCGGCAATGGGGTAGGCGGAGCCATCGCCGCCCGCTCCTGCAGCAGCGCCGACTCACAAGCGCCAAGCGCCAAGAGAAGGCTGAAAAGCAAAAGCCGAAGAGTTCTGGCTTTGGGAACCATCGTCTCGACACCAATGAACCGACAGTCGCGCCTTGGACCGGCGACCGTTAAGCGCATTATGCCTAAAGCCGGGGCCTAAGGCAATTCAGTCCTTCGCTCAAGGTCGGGAGCGCAGGCCCAGAAAATCACACAAACTAGCGTCCATTGCCGTAAGCTGTCGTCCACGTACTTGACGGTTCCTTTGCACCGGTCGGCTTTCACCGCTTGACTGGCAATCGGTCCGCCGGTAACTTCTTCGATATCACTGTTGATCAGTTTCCAAGCGAGAGCAATGTGCAGGCAGAAAGAGACAAATCGGGCAAACCGGCGCCGTCAAGCCTGATTCACATTCATGAACGGCATCTTGCAACCATGGAGGCAACGATTGATTCACTGGCGCCGGGGCAGCTGGCCAACCGCTATTATCAATCGCTGGAAGCTGCGCTTGAAGCCATGTCCAGTCAACGAAGTGAGCTGGCGGCGCTCTTCGGCCTGGCAATGGCGGATGAGGCCGGCTTCGACTTGATGCGCGGCGAAGGCGCGGAACGGATCGCGCGCGCTTATCACCGTCTCGTCCTGGATTCGGATGATGCCCTGCGCGATCCCAAGGCGCTGCAAATGGGCATCGCGCTTTATGCCTTTCACATGCTGGCGCTCTTATTCTGGCTCTACGATCGTAGTCCCGATCAAGCGGCGACGCGCAATCTCTTGCGCTGGGCGCATGATCTCTTCAAGCTGCTGCGCCCGCTCTTTCTGCTGCCGCTGATCCCGCAAGGCGTCGCCAAGCTGGCTGCGATTGTCATGCCCGAACTGCTGCGCAGATCAGAGCGCGCCGCTGCGCAAAACGACGCGCGGGATGGTCAGCATCAAGATTTCGATATCCATCGAAAGTGACCAATTGTCGATGTAATACATATCCATCTCGCACATCTCGTCAAAGGGGACGTTGCTGCGCCCGCGAACCTGCCACCAGCCGGTCATGCCCGGCGTGATCTGCAGGCGGCGCGTGTGGCGCGCTTCATACAGCTCAACTTCGCTCGGCGTCGGCGGTCGCGGACCCACCAGGCTCATTTCGCCGCGCATGACATTGATCAGATTCGGCAGTTCATCGAGGCTCGTGCGGCGCAAGAAGCGGCCCACGCCGGTCACGCGCGGATCATCAACGAATTTGGGATGGCGCGGATCTTCGCCCGATTCGCGCAGCATCGCCTCTTGCAGCTCCTCGGCGTTTTCCACCATGCTGCGGAACTTCAGCATCTCGAATTTCTTGCCGTCTTTGCCCACGCGGACTTGCCGATACAGCACCGGTCCTTCGCCCTCCAGCGCCAGCGCCAGCGAAACGAACAGGCTGAGCGGCGCCCATAGCGGGAAGCCAGCGACAACGACCAGGATATCCAGCCCGCGTTTCAGCAATTGATTGGCGCGGCTGAATGACCGGCGCGCGCCAATGCCCAACAAGGGTATCCCATCCAGGTTCTCCACTTGCACCTGACGAATATTCAACTGCATGATTTCGGGCACGATCCGCAGATCGGCGCCCAATTCACGGCAGATCTCCGTTAGTTCTTGAATCCGATCGTAATGCTTCCAGCGGAAGGTGATGACCACCGTGTCTATCCTGCGCTCGGCTATCACATGAGCCAGTTGCTCCGTTCCGCCGAGGACCTCGACGCGCCCCATGCTGGCGGCGACCTTCGCTTCGTCATCATCCAGAAAGCCGACCGGCTGGTAACCGAATTCGGGCCGCGTCAACATGATGCCCAGCAACGAGCGACCGATTTCGCCCATGCCCACGAGCAGCACGCGGCGAATGCCAATCCCCTGTTGACGCAGATACGCCAGTATCCAGCGCCGAATCAGCCGCGAAAGCGCGCTGGCGATCAAGGTCAAAGCCGCGACATAGATCAGCATCAAGCGACTGGTGACCAGGGGGCGCAGCAGGAAAAACAGCGCCAGCACAATGACGATTGAGACGGCGACGCCGCTGGCGATCAAGTAGACTTCTTCCAGCCAGGCGCGCCCGGCGATGTTGCGATACAAACCATTGCGATGAAAGTTCAGCCAGATGAGAATGGCGAAAACGGCGGCGAAAGGAATATAAGGCACAAAGCCGCGCTCTGGCGGATCGTAAGCCAGCGGGAATATCTGCATTTCGTAGCGCATGACATAAGCGACGCCGAAAGCCAGAAAAGCCAAAACCGCATCAATCGCGGGCAATAGCCAGCGTGGTTCCAGCGTGGGGCGTTCCGACAACTTGAGATGTGTGTTCATCGTTAATCACGCCGACGGCTCACGCTGGCGGCGAGCAACGCGCAAGGCAAGCTTGATTCATTTGCATTCACCGCGAGTCGCCGTCTCGCTCTCGCCGAGCGGGAGATCGCGCCTTGCCATAGCCTTGCGATAGCTGGCCACAGTCAATTCAGCCGCGCGCGCCCAACTGAAATGCCGCGCCCGCGCCAGCCCCTTCTTGCGCGCTCCGTCGCGCCATTCGTCATTTCGCTGGACGTCGCGCAAGGCGGCCGTCCAGCGTTCGATATCCTGGGGCGGCAGGCATTGCGCCGCGGCGCCCGCGACCTCCGGCAGCGAAGACGCGTCCGTCGTGATGACCGGCGTGCCGCAAGCCATCGCTTCCAGCACCGGCAATCCAAAACCTTCGTACACCGATGGATAGAGGAAGGCTTCGGCGCAATTGTACCAGAGCGGCAGGTCGGCGGTAGGGATGAATCCCACGTGCTTGACGCTCTCTTCCAGCCCCAATCTTTCCATCGCCGCGAAGATTTCACCCGCCCTCCAGCCTGCGCCGCCGCCCAGGATCAGGGGGAGGCGCTCGTTTCTTGGCAGGCGCGCGTAGGCTTTCAACAGCAGCGGCAGGTTCTTGCGCGGTTCCAGCGTGCCGATGAACAGCCAGAAGCGCTCGGGCAAATCTTGCTTGCGCCGAAAATGCGCGATATCAGCCTCCAGCAAGGGTCGGAAGGCAGCGCGGTCGTAGCCGAGCGGCGTGACATCGATCTTGCCCTCTGGCACGCCCAATTGCTCGGTCAAATCATGCGCCGTGCTTTGACTGATGGCCAGCACGCGGCGGGCGCGCGCGCAAGTCAAGGCGGTCAGAGCGCGCAAGTACAGACGCCGCGCCGCACTGAGCCGAGCTGGGAAACGCAGAAAACTCAAATCGTATACGGTGACGACCATCGGCGCCGTCAAAACAGCCGGCGCGACAAATGCCAAGGCGTGATAGAGGTCGTAGCGCCGAAGCTGCCAGGGTTGCAGCGCCTGCTCCCAGAAGATGCGGCGCAGGGGACTTGCCGTATTCATGCGCGCGCGCGACATGCTGACGCCGGGGAAGGACGCGCTGGTCGCCGCGCCCACCAGCGCCTCGAACTGCCAATCGCGGGGCGCCTGCTCCGGCAAGTGGCGCAGCAGGTTGCTGATATAAGCGTGGATGCCAGCTGAGCGATAGCCGGTTTGCCCCGAGAGCAAATGCGCATTTAACCCAATCCTCATACCCTTGAGTATAGCATATCAGCCCTTGCTGCTCCCCTGGGTGATCATGCGCGCCAGGTCAAATGACCCGCCCGCAAGCGCTGGTAAAATCCATGGGCAACCTCCGATATTCAATTTGTTCGGGCGAGTCTCAAATCCTCATCTGTACGGGCAAGCCTGTGCCTCTCCCCATGAGGCGTGAGTCGAATTACGCCTGCAAAATGTCGCCTCGCCCGCCTAGAATAGAGGCGTACATGGTCGGAATCCCGCTCAATGGAAGAGCCAATCCTCATCGCCGCATTCTACAAGTTTGTGCCGCTGCCCGATTATCGAGAAATGCGCGGACCCTTGTTGCGCGCTTGCCACGCAGCCGGCCTCCGCGGCACAATCTTGCTCGCCCGCGAAGGCATCAACGCGACTATCGCTGGCACACGCGCCGCTGTCGAAACGATGATATCTTGCCTGCGCGCCGATCCGCGTTTAGGCGATCTCATGGTCAAGGAATCCTTTCACAATTGCATCCCCTTCGGGCGGATGAAGGTGCGCCTCAAACGAGAAATCGTCGCCATGAAAGTACCCGGCATCGACCCGAACAAGCAGGTCGGCGCTTATGTCGAGCCGACAGATTGGAACCGCCTCATTGCGCAAGACGACCTGCTCCTGCTCGATGCCCGCAATGATTACGAAGCGCGCATGGGCAGTTTCCCGCGCTCGCTGAACCCCGAGACGGGCGCCTTCCACGAGTTGCCGCGCTTCATAGACGACAACCTCGACCCGCAGCGGCATAAGCGCGTCGCCATGTTTTGCACCGGCGGCATCCGTTGCGAGAAAGCGACCGCCTACCTGCTGGCTCAGGGCTTCCCTGAGGTCTATCATCTGCGCGGCGGCATCCTGAACTATCTCGCGACGGGAGAGCCAGCGGAATCCCTATGGCAGGGAGAATGCTTTGTATTTGACGAGCGGGTGTCGCTCGACCAGCGCCTGCAAAAGGGCCGCATCGTGATTTGCGATGATTGCAAAGCCGTGGTCAATGTGAATGACGCGGAATGTCCGCACTGTGGGTCCGGCAGCCTGCTCTGAGTCTTCTCAGAATGCGCCAGTTTCTGGAGAGGCGCGCGGCGCGGGACCAAGCCTCTGGGAGAGGCAAGGCATCTTGCTTCTCCGGCTGTGATGTTATTGGCATTCTAATACGATGTTTGTATTTGTTGCGCTGTCGTCAACGTCTCTTGCAGTGTGCAACAGCCTGCTTGCGAATGCGACCTTGGGCATTTATCGGGAGAACAAGATGCCTTACTGATATACTTTACCATATACTGCTGAAAATAGAAGCATGTCTTTGTATGAATTCTCTAAATCATGAGCTTGAGACCTGCATAGAGCAACGCAACTCTATTGCATTATCCGCAACATTTTCGCCACTTGAACCACTTTGCACGGGCTGCCGGCGAGGTCTTGCCGGGATCCGCTAACGGTCCACCGATAATTCCTGCCTCTACATCAGCTGGAAGCTGGCGTATAATGATTGACGTAGTGAACGGTTAAGGTCTAGTGTGGATGCAGATTGGAATTATTTCGGATGTACATGCCGATTATGCCGCTCTAGAGGATGTGCTCGATCGATTTGCCGAACACCATAACGTAGACCAGATCTTGTGCGCCGGGGACTTGGTCGGGCGCGGACCAGAGCCCGATCGCGTGGTCGACTTGATTCGCGCCCACGGCATCCCGGTGGCGCGCGGGAATCATGACGAATGGCTCTACGGCCTGCGGCGCGAGAACCGGCAGTTCCTGCGGAGTTTGCCCCTCGACTGGCAAGGCGAGCTGGCGGGCAAAGTTGTGTATATGTGTCATGGCAAACCCGGCAACAATATGTGGGGCATGTACCGCGATCACCTGTCGACAACGTATTTGAAGATGGTGCTGCGTTCGCTGAAAGCCGATGTCCTGGTGACGGGCCATACGCATCTGCCCCTGCACATGAAGACGAAATGGGGCTGCCTGGTGAATCCTGGCTCGCTCTACACCTTCAAATGCGCGCGCGCCACCTCGCATACTTATGGCGTGCTGTCGCTGCCAGACTTCGACTTCCGCGTTTATGACGCCAACGCAAGCTGCGGCGAGCCGCCGCTCGATATCATTTAGCCTGGTTCCCGCTCCGAAACGCGAGACGGTAGGAGTGGCTCCGTGAGTCGCCCGACCGGAAAAACGATCCGTACCGTAGCAAACATGCGCGTCCTCATGCTCTCAAAAGCCTGCATCGTTGGCATCTACCAGCCGAAGCTGGAGGCGATCGCGCGCCGCGGCGTCGACTTGACCGTGCTGGTCCCGCCAGCCTGGCGCGACGAACGCGGCCTCCAGCGGCTCGAGCGCAGCCATACCGCCGGCTACCAGTTGCGCCAGCTTCCGATCCGCTTCAACGGCAATTTCCATCTGCACCACTACCCGACTCTCGGGCGAGAAATGCGCCAGCGCCAGCCACAGCTCGTCCACATCGATGAAGAACCCTACAATCTGGCGACCTGGCAGGCGCTCTATCACGCGCGTCGCCTCGGCGCCAAATCGCTCTTCTTCAGCTGGCAGAATATCTTGCGCGCCTATCCGCCGCCCTTCAGCTGGGGTGAAGGCTATGTCTTGCGCAAAGCCGACTACGCCTTGGCCGGCACCGAGGCGGCCGCCGACGTCCTGCGCCGCAAGGGCTATGCCGGCAGCCTGGCGACCATCCCTCAATTCGGCACGTCAGCCTCGCTTTTCAAGCCAGCCGAGACGCGGCCCGCTCGCCCATTCACAATCGGTTACATCGGGCGCATCGTGCCAGAGAAAGGCTTGCGCATTCTGCTGCGCGCGGCGCGCCAACTCGACGGCGAATGGCGCTTGCGCCTCATCGGCGGCGGCTCGGCGCTGGCGGAGATGGCAGCGCTGGCGCAGTCCCTTGCCATCGGCGAACGAGTCGACTTCAGCGGGCAGCTGCCATCAGCAGACTTGCCGGCTGAATACCATAAGCTGGACGCGCTCGTCCTGCCCTCGTTGACGCGCGCGAACTGGAAGGAGCAATTCGGTCGCGTGCTAGTCGAAGCGATGGCGAGCGGCCTGCCTGTCATCGGCAGCGATAGCGGCGCCATCCCCGGCGTCATCGGCGACGCCGGGCTGGTCGTGCCGGAAGGCGATGTCGAGGCGCTCGCGGGGGCGCTGCGCGAGCTGCGCGATCAGCCCGCTTTGCGCCAGGACCTGATCGAGAAAGGCACGGCTCGTTTCCTGGCGCATTTCACGCACGAGCGCATCGCGGAGGCGACCGTGGCGGTTTATCGCGAAATGTTGAATCTGTCTTGATACTGTGCTATTCTTTTGTTTGAGCGCGTCACTTTAGGCTTGTACTTTTCAAAACCTGAGGAAACAGTTGATGGAAGCGCAGGATTTACGTATCTCACGACTCGAAGAATTGGCGACTGTCACGGCGGATAGCCAGACGGAAACCCTTCGGATTCTGCAAGAGCAATCAAAACGGCTTGATGAGATTGCCGCGCGCATGGACGCGCAAGACTTGACCTTACAGGAACACACGAAGCTCCTGCGAGAACACTCGAAGATCCTACTTGAACATTCGAAGCTTCTACGTGAGCATTCCAGGCTTCTACGTGAGCATTCCGAGCGTCTCGATAATCTTGAAAACCTGATGACTCGCGTAATAGAAGAGTTGGTCGCGATCAAGGAAATTCTCGCTTCCTCACGAGGCATGGGCTTCGCCCCAGATTCCGACGACAGCGATTAGCTCAGCCTTTCCACGATTGCCCCGGTAAAACTTGTCCTGCTCAATTGCCTGGCGGCAACTGACGCAGCCGCCGGATGAAATCGACGCTTTCCAACTTGCGCTCCAACAAGTGCGTAATATAACCGAGCATGATCCGCTCGGACCTGTTGTGCTGGGCGGGTGTCACGCGCAGGCTGCTGACCCGCTCATAGGCGCCAACGCTGCGCTGCAAGTGACGCAGCAGCTTCAAGGTATCGAAGTCGATCTCCGTCAAGCGCGCCGGCAATCGCGTCGCCGCCGCTCGGCTGACGACGCCGCCCTCTTCGTGGCTGAAATATTGCGGCTCCGGTTTCAGCGCTTGCCGGCTGACGACGCATTCACTCAGCTCGGGTCGAAAACCCGCGAGATCCAACAACCGTAATTCATAGAAACGCGCCGCCAATCGCGGATCACTCGTCTCGGCGATGCGCGCCAGCGTCTGATGCAGCAACTCAAAAAGATCGCCGCTCGCCTCCTCTTCATCAGCGCTGAAGCGATCGAGCAACTCGGCGACATAACTAGCGTAAGCGCCCCGTTCCAGATCGTCGCGCAAGCCTAGGTAGGGCTCGACCAGCTCAGCCTGCGTCAGTATGTCCAGGTTGCGCCCCTTGTAGATGAGGCAATCACTGCACGCGAAGAGCTCGACATGTCCGCTGACCTTGGCGCTGCTCTTGCGCGCGCCCTTGGCGATGGCGCGCAGCTTACCATGCGCCGGCGTGAAGAGCGTCAGCAGCCGGTCGGATTCGCCGAAGTCGCGGCGGCTGAGGATGATGGCTTGCGTGCGGAATTGGCGGGGTGGCTTGGGCATGGCGCTGTATTCTTTGCCTGGCGAGATTATGGTATACTGTTTGCCCGCGCGCAAGCATGGGGGTAGGAAGCGCGATGAAAAAAACGGCAACGTTCGGGCTGCCGCTGGAAGCCATCCGCGCCTATTGCAAGCAGCGCCCGATTAAGCGCCTG
>JAPOYS010000163.1 GCA_026706455.1 Chloroflexota bacterium
TCGCCCAAAACCACAAGTCGCAGCGGCAGCGGGCGACCAGATTGGTCGCCCCTACGAGGCTCGCTTCTTTCGCACGACTAACTTGGAACTGCTTTTGTGCCTTCGTTAGTGAAAAAATCAACCCAGCGCCCGCCGCAGCTTCGCCACCAAGTCCGCTTCCGGCTCGTATGGAATCGCAACCACCTCGTGATTGAGCGAGCTGGCGTAGAGCGCCAGAATGACGTTGAAGTCGACCAGCGCGCGCTCCAGATTCAAGGGATGGACGGCAGCATCGTCGTCCAGCCAGTCAAACATCGCCTCGCACATGGCCGCCTGCCCCAGCAAATCTTCATCCGGGTATTCGTGCTCGCCGCTCTCGTAGACATCATTGATGAAAGTCTCCCAACCCCACATTGTCCAGTGGACATAGCCCTTCATGCCGTAGACGGCGATGCGCTTGTGCTGGTAGATGGCGTCGCCTCGCGGGACGCGCGGCGCGTTCTCGCCGCAGCGCAGGGTCGCTTGCAGGCCATTGTCGTATTCGACCGCCGCCAGACTCTGGTCGGGCGCGTAATGTTCCTGGATGTTGGGCTGCAAGCCATTGGCGCCGGCGACCTGCCCGAAAACCGTGGTCGGCGTCGCCGGATTGAAAGCGCCGATCGCCTGCAGCGAATGCGTGCCCTGGTACGCCAGGTTCATGCCTGAGCTCGCTTCAATGAAGCGAAGATCGCCGATAGCGCCGTCAGCCACCAATTGCTGCAGCGCCTGCCGCCGCGGATGAAACTGCAACTGATGATTGATGGCGACCTTGATCTTCGGCTTGCGCGCGGCAAAATTCCGCAGCGCCACATAATCTTCGCCCTGGATCGCCAGCGGTTTCTCCACGATCGCCAGCGGCACGCCGGCGGCCTCAGCCGCTTCCAGCACATCCAGCCGTACATTAGGCGGCGTGCTGACCTGCGCCAGCTCGGGCTTCTCTTTCTCGAACATCTCGCGGTAATCGGTGTAGCGAGCGCTAATATCAAATTTGTCGCCGAATTCATCCATAGCGTCTTGCCGTATGTCGCAGACCGCGACCACGCGCCCCCGTTTCACATGCTCGTAGGCCTGCGCGTGCCCGTGCGCCCGCCCGCCGCCGACGCCGATGATGACCGATTTATACATCGCTTCCCTCCCAGGGCTGTAGAATCACTTTGCCGCATTGCCCGGAGAGCTGCGTCTCCCAGGCGCTTTGAATATCATCAATTGCGAATCGATGCGTGATCAGCTTGTCCAACTGGTCGCCGATCTCGCCGATCATCTTCATCATGCGCGGCGTATCAGCCATGTTAAAGTGCCAGGAGCCGATCAGCCGCAGCCCCTTGCGGATCATATCGTCGCTGACGCGCAGCGGCGTGTCATCGCCGCATTCGCCGACGAAAGCCACTTGTCCCTTGCGCCGCGCGGCGTCAATGCAGAGGCGATGCGCCGCCACCACGCCCGAGCAGTCGACTGCTTTGTCGACGCCGCGGCCAGCGCTCGTCAGATCGAGGATCTGCTGCAAGGCGTCCTCATCGGCCGGATTGATCACGGCTGCTGCGCCCAGCTCGAGCGCCTTCTCCGCGCGATACTCGATAGAATCGACCGCTATCACGCGCGCGCCGCGATAGACCGCGTTGATGACGCCGCCCAAGCCGACCGGTCCCAAACCCGTGATCAGCACGGTGTCGTGGCGGTCTACCGCCATCAGTTGAAAGGCGCCAAATGTCGGGCCCAAGCCGCAGCATGCCATCGCTGCGTGGTTATAGGACATGCCTGCCGGAATCGGCACAAGCATACAGTCTTGCTTGAGCAGATACTGCGCCATCGTGCCCATGCCGGCTCCGCCCCCGTGAATGGCGGCGAAGTCGAGCGCGTCCTGGCAATGAATATAATCGCCATCCAGGCAGAGCGCGCATTTTCCGCAAGCGCTGAGCGGCATGACCACCACGCGGTCGCCCTCGTTCACCCGGCCCGGCTGCGCCACTTCAACGACGTCGCCGGCCGCTTCGTGCCCCCAAAGCGGGTAGCTGGCGCCGGCGGCGAAGGCTTTGTATTCGGTGCACATCGGCGCGGCTTGGACTTTGACGACGACCCAGTTGGCCTTCGCCCGCGGCGTCGCTACGCGTTCGATGCCCGCTTGCTCTTTGCCACGGACTGTGACCTGTTTCATGCGCGCTCCACCTGCGCCTGCCGACCTGTTTGAGACCGGCGCGCAATCGGTTTCCTGACATCGGCTTGGACTATAACATAGGCGGTATCACGCCGCAAATGAATCGCCGCAGGGGGAATTCACCACAGTGGAATGGAGGCGCCACAGAAGCAGTGCCAAGTTAGTCATGCGAAAGAAGCGAGCCTCGTAGGGGCGACCAATCTGGTCGC
>JAPOYS010000135.1 GCA_026706455.1 Chloroflexota bacterium
ACCCGGCGCTGGCAGAACCAGCTTGGCGCGGGCGCGCCCGCTGCCCTATACTTAGCTGAAACCCGCGAGACATCGGCAAGGAGCGCGAACATGCAAGCCATCCCCTTCGGCAACACCGGACTGCTGACCCCGCCCTTGATCTTCGGCTCAACCGCGCTGGGCAATCTCTTCCGCGAGTTTTCATACGAATCCAAGCTAGCCACGATGCGCGCCATCATCGAGCGCTTGCCCAAGCCGGTCGTCATCGATTCGGCCGGCAAGTACGGCGCGGGCTTGGCGCTGGAAGTGATGGGCGATTGCCTGCGCGAGCTCGGCGTGCCCGACGACGAGGTCATCATCAGCAACAAGCTGGCTTGGCTGCGCGCGCCCTTGACGACGCCGGAACCAACCTTCGAGCCCGGCGCCTGGTTCGGCTTGGCGCACGACGCCGTGCAAGACATCAGCTACGCCGGCATCCTCCAATGCTTCGAGCAGGGGCTGGAGTTGCTGGGCGGCGATTACAGCACGCAGTTGATCTCGGTGCACGACCCCGACGAATACCTGGACGCGGCGGCCTCGCCAGCCGACCGCGAGCGGCGCTTCGACGACATCCTCGACGCCTATGCCGCGCTGGGCGAATTGAAAGCGGCCGGCAAAGCCAAGGGCATCGGCGTCGGCGCCAAGAACTGGAAATCCATCGCCGAGATTGACGCGCAGGTCGAACTCGATTGGGTCATGTTCGCCAACAGCTACACGCTCTACTCGCATCCGGTCGACCTGCTCGCTTTCATGGATTCGCTGCGGGCGAAGGGCGTCGCTATCATCAATTCAGCCGTTTTCAACGCCGGCTTCCTAACCGGCGGCGAGTTCTTTAACTATGTCAAGCTCGATAGGGCAAATCCGGACCAGGCTCAGAAATTCGCCTGGCGCGAGAAGTTCTTCGCGCTCTGCGAGCAGCACGGACAAGTCCCAGCTGAGGTCTGCATTCAGTTCGGCAAATCGCATCCGGGCATCGTCGCCCTCGCGCTCAGCACGAGCAGGCCCGAGCGCGTGGCGACAAACGTCGCGGCCATGTCCGCTCAGATTCCGGCCGGCTTCTGGGCGGTGCTGAAAGAAGAGGGCTTGCTCGCCGCTGATCATCCTTATATTGCCTAAATGTGTATTGCAACAACAGGCTCTTGACTTTCCGCGTCGGTTTGACGTGGGATTGTGACTGTGTTACGCTAAGCGTACGCTTCAAATCAGCGGAGCCGATCTTGAGTTGCCATGGGAGTACGCTGCATGAGCGCATCAACTGGAATCAGCGTGGACGAAACAGCGGCTGTTCCAACTACACAGCATGCTGAGCAGCGCGGATATGATCCCGGAGAGCGGTCGGAACAAGCATACATCGACAGCCTCCGCAGAAGCATCAATCAGATGAAGATCGGTGATGTACAGCCAGTACGCGAAGGCTTGGAAGAATTGCGTCGCGAGCTAGACACCAATGCCAAAGACAATTCTGTGGACAACTGAGTTCAAGGCGCAAGTGAAACGTCTTTCGCGCAGACTTCGCAAAGTATTTGACGACATAGAGAAACTGGCAGATGACCTGGAAACAGGTCTTTTGCATGACGCAAATCGGCTACAAGGTGTGGGTGGCGCGCCTGTTTATCGCCTCCGCCGCGCCAACTCATCGGATAATTCGGGCAAGAGCGGTGGATTCCGAATAATTTCCTGCGAAACTGCCAACGCGATTTACCTTCTGGATATCTGTGTCCGGAAGGATTGCCGGCCGATTCCGTTTCCCGAGATACGAAGATTCCTGCGCGGAATGTCCATTGAGTAGATAAAAGCAGGCTTTGAGCATGGCGTCGGCCACTGGAGGGCAAGATGGGCAGCGGGTTTGCGCGGCGTGATTTCGAGCGCGCCATAGAAGCGGGGGGGGGGGCAAACCCAGCCAGCGTCGCCTTCGCGCTTATCGAGGCTGAAGATGCCGCTGGCGGCGCTATTTCCTTCTATGGCGACGACCCCGACAGCCCCCCGCTATGTCATTTTGCGGGCGAGATATGCCTGCCGCTTATCGAGTACGTCAAAGCGCATTGGCAAGAAGATACGCCCAAAACCGTCTATCCTACCGCCCTCGAATACCGCCGCCCCAGCGAGAGTTATCGTGTCATTCTCACGGGGGATATTTCCGACGGCACAATCTATGTTGAAACCATGGACGGGGAAGAGGCGCCCGAAGATATTGGTTGGGATTTGGCCATGCGTTTCAATAATCACCCCGAACGACTGGCTCTGCTCAAGCGCAGCGGCAGCGAAGGCATTGTTTTTCGCCGCTGGACAGATGACCAGCCTTAGCAGGCGTTGCACGACCAGCATCTATTCTCCGCGACTTTTCCTGAGTAAAGCGAGTCCCAAAGTCATGCCCGACGAAGTCCCCAACATCCTCTTCATCATGTCTGACGACCATGCCTCGCACGCCATGAGCTGTTATGGCAGCCGGATCAATCAGACGCCCAACCTGGACCGCATCGCCGATGAAGGCATGCGCTTCGACAATGTCTTCTGCACCAACTCCATCTGCACGCCCAGCCGCGCCGCCATCCTCACCGGCGCCTATAACCATATCAACGGCGTCACCACGCTGAGCACACACATGGACAACCGCCTGCCCACCTTCGTCAAGGACTTGAAGGCCAGCGGCTATCAGACGGGCATGTTCGGCAAGTGGCATCTGGGGCAGGGACCAGCGCACCAGCCGACCGGCTTTGATGACTGGGCGGTGCTGCCCGGGCAGGGGCTCTATCACAATCCCACCTTTATCTTCAAATCGGGGCGCGCAGGCACTGCCCTACGCGACGGCTCGTCTCGGCATCCAGTCAAAGGCTATGTGACCGATCTCATCACCGACATGACGCTGGACTTCTTGCGCGACCGCGACCGCCAGCGCCCATTCTTCGTCATGTGCCACCACAAGGCGCCGCACCGCCATTGGGAGCCGGACGAAAAACACGCAAGCCTGTACCTCAATGAAGATGTGCCGGAGCCGGAAACGCTCTACGATGACTACGCCAACCGCGCCTCCGCCGCCGAAGCAGCCGAAATGCGCATGGGGGTTCACCATACGCCGCTCGACCTCAAAGCGGAAATCCCGCGCGACCTGCCGGAGATGGAGCTGCGCAAATGGGCTTACCAGCGCTACATTAAGGACTATTTGCGCGTGGTCGCCAGCATCGACGACAACGTGGGCCGCCTGCTCGATTATCTCGATGCCGAAGGCTTAAGCGAGAATACGGTCGTCGTCTACACATCAGATCAGGGCTTCTTCCTGGGCGATCACGGCTGGTATGACAAGCGCTTCATGTATGAAGAGTCGCTGCGCATGCCCTATATCATGCGCTTCCCCAAGGGCATCCAAGCGGGGAGCGTCAACGGCGACATGATCCTCAATGTCGATTTTGCTCCCACCTACCTCGAGCTGGCCGGCTTGCCGACGCCTGATGCGATGCAAGGGCGCAGCTTCGCGCCGCAACTGCATGGCGAGACGCCGCCAGACTGGCGTCAAAGCATGTATTACCGCTATTGGATGCACAAGACGCATCACAATGTCTACGCCCACTACGGCATCCGCAGTCATCGGCACAAGCTGATCTACTATTATGCCGACGCGCTGGGAACGGAAGGCAGCATTGACGAAACCTACGCGCCCGAATGGGAGCTTTTCGATCTGGAAGCCGATCCGTATGAACTGAACAATGTGGTCGACGATCCCGCCTACGCTGATCTAGTGGTCGAACTCAAAGCCGAGATGCATCGCCTGCAAGCCGAAGTCGGCGACGAGCGCTATCACTTGGATGTGGATTAGCGCTGCGATGTAGGGGTGACCTACCAGGTCGCCCGCAAATCAACTGCGGATTCAACCGCCTGATGAAACCAGCTTTTCTCTCGCCCGCTCAATGAATCGGCGGAAACCCGCTTCCATGTAGGGATGGGCAAACCAGCCCTCCGGATCCGTCATCGGCCGAACGCTGGCCGCCAGCTCGAATAGCGCCAGGTCTGTGAGCTGCCAACCCGCTGCAGCCTCATATTCGCGCAAGAAAGTCTCAGCCGCTTCCGGGATGCCCTCGATGAAATAACCCATGCGGGCATAAGCCACGTCAGCTGCCGGATGGCCGTAGCCGGCTTCCTCCCAATCGACGACCGCCGATATTTCAGCGCCCCGCCACAAGATATTGCCCGCCCAATAATCGGTATGGGCGAAGCGCGGCTCAACCGGCGTCCAGCGTCCCCAGCCATCCTTAACCAGATGCCAGACTTCCTCTCCATCGGGGTCTGCGCGCATGTAATCCGGGACCTTGCCGTCCTTGATGAACCAGGCGACCTCCACATTGTCATCCATCAAGTAGCGCTTGTCGCTTTCGCTGAACGGAACTTGATGAATCCGCGCCAGCATGCGCGCCGCCGTCGCCGCCACTTCAGCCCAGCGACTCGCATCAGCCGGCAGTTGTATGGGCTCGCCGTCGACGAAGCCGGTAACGATGCCGGGCAAGCCCAGCAATTCGCCCGTCTCGTCCAGCAGGAGCGGCGCCGGCGCCGGGACGCCATGCCCTTGCAGCAGCTGAAGCGCGCGGTATTCGCAGCGCTGCTTGTCGTGCCCGTCTTCGTAATTCTCCGGATTGTAGCGCCGCAGGACAATGCGCCGGCTCAAGCCGTCGGCCAACTCAACATGGACCATGTGCGTAAAATTGGAAAATGTCGACGGCAGCGAATGAATGCTGAAATCACTGAACTTCAGCGTGAGCGCGTCAAGCACAGCGACTACGGCGGCGGCCGAAGGCGGATTGGCGGCGGGCGCGCTCATTTCAGCGAAACCTTCCAGGCGGCCGCCAGATCCGTCTTGAACTCGAGATTCGTCACGTCGATTGTCAAGCCCGCCTCCGACTGCGTCCAGCGCGCCGGCTGCGCGGACTCGACCAGGGAAACGCGCTCGATGCCGACTCCGCTGTTCAATGCTTCGAAGGTCACCGATGATTGCGGGATGCCCAGTGTCAGGGCGAAGACCGTCTTCCCGTCTTTCGACTGCGTATAGCGGCGGTCATCGGCGCTGCACTTGTCGTAAATCCAGAATCTATGCCCGCGCTCGTGACGCCACAGCTTCTCCAGATCACCTTCGGAGGGCGTCGTCCAGGGCAGGGTGTCGTAGATCGCTTTGCCGTTCAAACGCAGCCAGGCGCCCATTTCAAGCAGGGAAGCGCGCTGTCCGGCGGGGATGGCGCCATCCGGCTTGGGCGAGAGCGAGAGCATCATCGTGCCGCCGCGCGCCGCGCAATCGATCAACTTGCTCAGCAGGCTGTGTCCGCTGGCGTATTGCTGATCCTCGACCCAGCCCCAGGACTTGTCGCCGATGCGCATATCATCGTTCCAGGGCCGCTCGTATTCGATCGGTCGGTCGCGCCCCTGCTCGAAGTTGATGACGCCGAAGTCGGGATGGAAATTGTATTGCATGCTGACCGGCAGCTTGTTCAGCACCAGCGCCTCATCGCCGCGGGCGGCCGCCTGATTTAGATAATAGGCCAGGATCTCAAGCGCCGTGTCTTCGTAGCCCTCATCGCGGAATTTGCCGCCATCAAACCACATCAAATCGGGTTGGTACTTATCGATCACCTCGCGCACTTTCAACTGCCATTGCAAGAAGAAGTCCTCGAACTTGCTCGTCTGCCGCACCCAATAGAAGTCGGCGTATTCGGGATCGAAGAGCTCCCAGCCTTCCGCCAGCCCACGCTCGACAGCGGACTCGTCAAATGTCTGATCCCATTGATTCCAGCCGGGCAGAAACCAGTTGAAGCCGCGGATGATGTGAAAGGGCGCCACCAGCCGCAACCCACGCGCTCGCAATGCGGCCGCCAGCTCGCCATACAGATCGCGCTTCGGTCCCATTACCCCGACATTCCAGCGGTAGACATCGCTAGCCCACAAGCCGAAGCCATCGTGATGCGCCAGCGAGAAGCCAGCGTAGCGCGCGCCGCTGGCTTCAAAGAGCGCCGCCCATTCATCCGGGTCATAGCGCTCGGCTGTGAAGCCGTCGATGAAGCGCGTATAGCCGTAGTCAGCCGGCGAGCCAAAACGTTCGCTATGCAGTCGATGAATCTCGTGCGCCGGATCCTGCATCCACTTGCCGTACCATTCGTTGCCGAAGCCGGGCACGCTGTAGACGCCCCAATGCGCGTACAGACCGAATTTCCCATCGCTGAACCAGGCCGGAACCTGGTGTCGCGTCAGTGAATCCCAGTTAGGTTGGTAGGTCTTGGTCATGCCGTCTCCCGTTAATTCAAATCCGCTTTTCGCTTGTAGATATTCCTCGGCTCCCGCACCCACCACAACAAAAGCGCGCCGCCCATAAGGCCGAAGCCCAGCGAGACGATGAATAGCAAATTAAGATCGAAGGCGGCCGCGATCCAGCCGGCGAAGATGGGACCGATAAATGTGAAGGGCGCCATTAGCGTGTTGGTCAGCCCGATATAGGTCGGCCGGTCGGCCGGGCGGGCAAACTCCAGCACGAGATTGAAATGCGACACGCCGTCGCTGGAGATGGCGCAGGCGAGACAAATGAAGGCGGGCGCCAACCCCAGCACATTGGATGAAGCCAGCGCCAGGGGCGCCGCCAGGACCATCGCGGCCGCTGAAACCACCAGGTTGCGCTTATGCCCCCAACGGTCGCCCAGCCAACCGAAGAGCAGGCTCATGACCGCCTGCGTGCCGATGAAGACCGCGTTCAGAAAGCCGATGTCGGCGCCGGTTAACTCGAAGTTGGCGTTGGCGAATACGATGTAAAAACTGATGGCCATCATGCTAAGACGCAGCAGCGCGTAGCCGACGAGGAAGCGGCGGTAGTTGGCGTGCTCGCGCAAAACGGTCGGCAATCGCCGGAAGTAATGGCGTAGCGGCGTCGGCTCCCGTAGGTCAGCGCTCGGCGGCTCGCGGGTCAGCGAAAGCGAGAACCAGGACAGCGCGTGGATCAAGCCGGCGACCAGAAAGAGCAGGGCGAAGCTGCCCGGGAAATCGACGATATCCAGCACGCGCCCGACGAAGTAGGCGCCGATGATCCCGATCAGCAGCCCGCCGCCCTCAGCCAGCCCGAAGAAGATGCCGCGCCGCCGCGTGGGCACCACCTTGCCGATCATGGTGAACCAAGCCGGCGTGACGACTCCGCCGCCGAAAGCCGCCGTGGCGATGCCGATGAAGAAGAGCAGCAGCGCCAATCCCGGCGCCATGACCGCGAAGAGCAGCAGCGCGACGCCGATCAAGGGGTAGGGCAGGCGCTGCAGCAAGCCGCTCACCAACAGGACGAAGGGCAGTTTGCGCGGCAGCCGCTCGGCGTGATTGGCGACGAAAAGCTGCGGCAAGAGAAAAGCCAGGCTGAAGATTGCAGGGATCAAACCGACCGCGATCGTCGAATCGGTCAACTTGCTGACGAGCAGAGGCATGATTGTCTCTTGCGACACCAGACTGATCGCCAGCGTGTAAAACATATTGTCAAGCACGTTGACGCTGAAATTCCAGTTGAGGTTTTTGTCTGTCAGGCGTTCCGCTGACGAAGTCAAATCAGCATCCGTTCCTGCTTATGGCTGGTTCTTGGCTTTCCCGTCTATTGGCGTCGCTGGCGTATTGCGCGGTTCTCGCACCCAGAGCAGCAGCAGCCCGCCGAGCGCGCCGCATATCGCCATCAGCGCGAATAGCGATTCAAAGCCAATGTCAGCCAGCCAACCGCCCAGTATCGGCGCCAGGAATACAACCGGCGCCAGCAGCGTATTGGTCAGCCCGATGAAGGTCGGCTGATCTTCGGGCGCGGCGAATTCCAGGATGATGTTCAGGCGTGACACGTGGTCGCTCGCCAGCCCGATGCCAAGCAGCGCGAAGGCTGGCAGCAAGCCATTGAGCTCAGTAGCCGCTAGCGCCAGCAGCGCCGCGGAAGCCAGCGCCAGCCCGGAGATCGTCAGGTTGGCTTTGTGCCCGCGCCGGTCCGCCAGCCAGCCCAGGAGCAGCTGCGCAACCGCCTGGCTGCCAATCAGGATCGCCGTGAGCAAGCCCACGTCTGCGCCGCTCAATTGGAAGCGCTCATCGCCAAATACGATGAAGAAGCCGACGCCCATCGTGCTCAGACGGCTGATGGAATAACCCAGCAGAAAGCGCCGAAAATTGTGATTGTCGCGCAGGATGGAGGGCAAGCGGCGGAAGTAGTGTTGAAAGGGTATATGCTGCTTGACGATCGGACTATCCGGTTCGCGGTTCAGCGCCAAGCCGATCCAGGAGACGCCCATAAGCAGCGCCGCCACCAGGAAAAGCGTCGCGAAATTCAGCGGGTAGCCGACAGAATCGAGCGTCAAGCCAACGAAGAAAGCGCCGATGATGCCCATCAGCGTGCCCAAGCCCTCGCTGAGGCCGAAGAAAATCCCGCGCCGATTGACCGGCAGCACCTTGCCGATCATGCTGAACCAGGCCGGCGTCGCCACGCCGTTGCCTAAAGCGCCCAGTCCGATTACCAGGTAAAGACAGAGCAAGGCGACGATGGGCGCGCTCTCGGCGAAGAGCAGAATCGCCAAGCCGGCGAAGAGATAGGGCACGCGCTCCAGCAAGCCGCCGATCAACATGACGAAGGGCAGCTTGCGTTTCAGCCGTTCGGCGTGATTGGCCGCGAAGAGCTGCGGCAGATAGTAGGCGATGCTGTAGATCGCCGGCACCAAGCCGATGGCGATCTTGGAGTCAGTCAAATTGCTGATCAGCAACGGCGTGATCGTCTCGCGCGAGATAATGCTGAAGGCGAGCGTGATGAAGGTGATATCGATCAGATTGACCGAAAAGTTCCAGCGCAGGTTCTTCTCGGCGTAGGCTTTGACGTCCGCGCTCAATTCAGCCACCCGCGCCGGTAATCGCGATGGAATGCGCATGCGCCTCGGGCAGATCCGACAAGCGGATCATCAAGTCGGCGCCATTCTGCCGCCACTCGAGGTCATCATCGCGCCCCAAGAGTTGGATGCTCGCGCCAGCGGGCGCTTCCACTCCTTCGATGCTGATTTCGCTCTCGGTCGGCGCGCCCAGCAGCGTGGCGAAGAGGGCGCCGTCGCGAGCCGTGAAGCGGACATCGAGCCCTTGCGTCGTCTTGCCATCGGCGCGCCTCCAGGGGCGCGTATCGAAGATGGCGTCGCCGTTGCGATCCAGCCAGCGTCCTAAAGCCCGCAATCGCTCAGCCTGGTTGTCAGGGATGCTGCCATCCGCCATCGGACCGACGTTCAGCAGCAGATTGCCGTTCTTGCTCACGATATCGACGAACATGTGAATCATCTCATCCTCAGCCAGCAGTTCGGCGTCGCCCTCGGCGCGGTTGTAACCGAAGCTGTGCCCGATGCCGCGGCAACATTCCCACTTGAGCTCCTGGATCTCGTCGAAGGTGGCGTACTCCGGCGTAATGTAATCGAAGTGGGGACCGCGCGGCACGGAAAGCGGCTCGCCCGGCGTCGGCGCAGTATCGCGCGACTGCGTGAAGCGGTCGTTGATGACGCCGTCGGGCACGCTGTTGTAATAGTAGGCGAAGAGCTCGCCCAGGTCGGCCGCCGCCGGGTAGCCGATATCGTTCCACATGATCGACGGCTTATAACGGTCGATCAACTCTTTCCAATGCGCGACCGAGTATTCCACGAATTCGGGCGTCTGCACAATTGTGCCCCAGACATCGGCCACATCAATGATTGGCGTTTCGTTGAAAGCCCAGTCCAAGCCGCCGGAATAATAAATCGCCATGCGCAAGCCCTGATCGCGGACGGCCTCGGTCAACTCGCCGACCACATCGCGCTGCGTGTGATAGTTTGCTTTGTGCGGGCAGGGGATGGCGCTGGGCCAGAGCGTGAAGCCGTCGTGATGTTTGCTGGTCAGGACGACGTAGCGCGCGTTGACCTCGCGGAAGAGCGCGGCCATCTCGCCCGGCTGCCAGCGTTTGAGCGCCGAGTTGAAGCCGGCCGCGAAATCATCGTAGCCGAAGTCGGCGCCGTAATGCTGATTGTGCCAGGCGCGCGTGGGCCCATCCTCAAACTTGAGCGTGTTCAGATACCATTCGGCGTAAGAATTGGTCCGAAACCAATCGCTCATGTCGCCGCTTTCGAAGACTTCACCGATGTCGCCGCCGGCCGGCGCCCAAGCCGGCACCGAGTACAGCCCCCAATGGATGAAAATGCCCAGCTTGGCATTGTGATACCAATCCGGGATCTCGTGCGACCTTACGGATTCCAACGTGGGTTCAAATGTCATATCTGCTCTCCTCAAAACGCTGGCTTAGCTAATCAGCAATGTAAGAGCGACCAATCTGGTCGCCCGTTACCTGGTTGTGTTCCACCACTATGTCAGATTGCTTCTCGCCTTACGCTGCCATCCGCCAGCGCCAACAGCAGCGCGTCTCCGTCCGCGCCCAGCGCCAGGCATTCCACATCCTTTGCCACCACTTCACGCCAACTCGCGCCCTTATCTTGCGACTGGACTACGCCGTCGTCCACCTGCGCCACGATCGCGCCGCTTTGCGCTAGCGCCAGGCTGTTGACCGCGCCATCCGTTTCCAGCAGCATAATCCACGTCGCGCCGCCGTCGGCTGAACGCAGCAGCCCATGCGACTCGCAGCCGGCGTAGAGCGCGCCGCTCTCCGAGAGCGCGAGGCTCAGCACGGTTTCATCACCGGCCCGCATGGTCATATCCCACCACAAACGGCCGCCATTGTCACTGCGATAAATGCCGCTGCTCGCGCCGACGTAGGCGATGCCGTCATCGGCGAAAGCGGGCGAGAGAGCCAGCGCGAAAATGCTGTGATCGAATAAGCCGTGGTTGACCGCGCGCCAGTTGAGGCCGCCGTCGGTCGAACGGAAAACGCCATCTTCAAATGTGCCGGCCAAGGCGCAGCCGTCACTGTCGAACTCGGGTGACAGCGCTAGGCAGGTCACAAGGGGCGCCGGGGCGCGAAACTGCTGCGCCTGCCAGCTGGCGCCGCCATCTTCGGAACGGGCGACCCCGCCATTGATTCCCGCGAGCAGTAGATTGTCCCGCGCCGCTATCGCCGTGGTAGGCACATCCTGACCGGGCAGCCAGCTTTCAAAGAGGCTATGCGCATTGCCGCCGTCCGCGCTCAATCGAATCAAGCCGCTTTGACGCGCGGCGTACAGCGTCTCGCCTATTTCCAGCAAATCGTTCGTTCGGTCCAACGCATCGACAGCGGGCATATTATGGATCCGTCATCGTTTCCGGCTCGCGGTGCAAAACGAGCGCATCAATCGTCAATGCCAGGCCGGCGCTTGTCACGGCGCGCCGCAGCGCCTCGACCTGCACGCGCGCGACATCCAATATACCGGCCGCCGCTACATCGACGATTTCTCCCCGCAGCGCGTCAAAGCCGGCATCTTCACCGGCGCGCCCCAAACGCGCCAATATCTCGCTGGCGTCGTAGCCGGCGTTGGTCAGCAGCTGACGGATTGGCGCCTCGACCGCCTTCGCCATGATCAGCCGGGCGGCGCGGCTCTCGAGATCCGCCTGCGCCTCCGCTGCCTGCAGCAGCCAATCACGACAGCGCAGCAGCGCCATGCCGCCGCCGGGAATCACGCCGTCAGCGCTGGCGCTCCGCAGGGCGCGCACAGTTCGCTCGGCAATCTCCTTGCGCTGTCGAATCTCGTCTTCGGCGATGCCGCCGACGTAGACCGTCGCCAGCCCGCCGTTCAATCGGCCCAGGCGCTCGAGCAGGCGCTGCCGGTCATCGTCCTCTTTGGCGGCGGCGTAGGCTTCCCGCAGGCTGCGCGCCTGCGCCCGCAGTTGCCGTGGATCGCCTTTGCCGCTGGCGAAGCCGAAGCTTTTGTCATCCGCCCAGACCCAACGCGCCTCGCCAAAGTCACTTTCGCGCACGCGCTCCAGCGAATCGCCCGCCTTTTGCAGCAGCGGCCGCGCGCCGGTCAGCAGCGCGATATCTTCGCACGCTCGCGCCTGTTCATCTACCAGAAAGCTGTCGATCTTGACGACGATGGTCGTGATCTTCTCGCGCAAGCGCTTATCCAGCAGGACCGACAAGCCCGTTTCCGAGATAGAATGCGCGATGAGCAGCAGCTGTCGCAGGCCGCGGCGCAAGGCCAAACTCATCAGCGGCACCAGTTCGCGCGCTTCCTCAATGTCCATGTCGGTGACCAGGATGGCGGCGTCCCGCAGCTCGGCGACTGGACGCGCGTAACCGCGCAGCATCTCCTTCGATTGGGCGCCGCCCTTCCAATAGCTGCCCTCAACGTAGTTGTATTCCAGCCCCCGGCCATGCCCGGCGCGGATATCAACTTGCCCGTATCTTCCAATTGTGCTGACTACTTCGCCCAAGACAGCGGCCATCTCTTCGTCATAGCAGATAGAGAGGGCGAGCGCTTTCAATTCCGCGTCGCCGCGCAATTGCCGCGCCTGCGCCTGCAGACGCTCGGTCACTTGGGGCAGCAGCGAAGTCAAACAGGCGCGCAGGCGCATAGGGTCGGCGCCGGCGGCGATAAAACGCAAGCCCTCGTTGTAAATGCGCTCGTAGAGAATGGCGGTCGTGGCGGCGCCATCGCCGACATGCTCGCGCGCTTTCCACAGCACTTGCCGCAGCAGCATCGCCCCGACATCGGCTTCTTGCTCCGGCAGCGCGATGATGCGCCGGGCGATCAAGCCCCCATCGTCCAGCAGCTCAAACTTGGTCTGATTCTGGGCGATGGAGCGGCGCGGCGTCGGCCCCAACGTCGGCGCGATGGCGTTGACCAAAGTGGAGATTCCCTCTCGCAGAGCCCGCTGCGTTCGCGGCTGATGGATGACTTTGGGTCTGGGCATACGCTCGCCGTTACTGCTGAAAGATCCCGCTTGCACATGGACGGCGGCAAGCATACCACAGTCGACCCGCGCCTGCCAAAGCCCAGATGCGCGCTGCGCCCTTCCCGCCTGTCAAATTCAGCGCTTTGACAAACTCAACTTCGTCGTCTAATATAGATTAAGTTAAACAGTTCAAACCATTGAAGATTGGCTCAGAGGCTGTTGACCAGGAGGAGAATCAGCGGCCGCCGAAGGAGGTGACGAAGCCAATACAGTGCAACGAACGGTCACATTTATGCGCCAAGAGTGTTTTACACAGAAAGGAAGCATCATGAACAAGGAAAAACTCTCACGCCGCGATTTTCTCAAGCTGACAGCAGCCACCAGCACCGGCGCAGCCCTTGCCGGTCTCGGTCCGCTGAGCAGCATCGCCGCCGCGCAAGACCAGGTCGAGTTGACATTCGGCCGCCACTGGGAAGCGGCTTTCCGCCCGCGCCAGGCTGAATACGATGAAGGCTTCATGGAGCGGCATCCGGATATCAAGGTCAGCATCACCTACAACACCTGGGCTGATCACAACAATGTGGTGCCCGCCTGGGCGGCCGCCGGCACCTTGCCCGACATCATTTATGTCCACGGCAGCCGCGCCACGCCCTGGGCGCATGAGGGCATCATCATCGACATCCATGACATCGTCGTGGCTGACGAGGAATTCAACGTCGAGGGCATGTGGGAAGAGTCGGTGCGTTTGTACCGCGTCAATGGACGCATCCATGCGCTGCCCTATGACCACGGCCCGATCATCCTTGGCTACAACAAAGACTTGTTTGATGCCGCCGGCATGGATTATCCCGGCGAAGACTGGACGATGGAAGACATGGCGGCTGCCGCGATCGAGTTGACGGATCCCGATGCTGGCGTCTGGGGCTGGGATGGCGGTCTTGATCTGGGCAACGGCGGCGGCGGCTTCTTCACGGGCGCCTGGGGCGCGGTCACAATGAACGAAGACGAAACCGCAATGACCTTCGACAGCCCCGAAATGCGCGACGCGCTTAACCACTGGTACAAGCTGATTCACGAAGATGGCGCCGGCGCCAGCGGCACCGAACGGGAATCCTTCCCCAATTCACAGCCATTCCGCGCTGGTGTGGCCGCTATGGGTCATATCGCCACCTGGAGCACGCCCAGCATGCGCGCGCTGGCGAATTTCGAATGGGATGTCGCGCCGACGCCGATGGGACCGGACGGTTCGCGCTATACGGGCGCCTTCGGCAGCGGTTACGGCATCACGCCGACCAGCGATAAGCCGGATGTGGCTTGGCGTTACCTGCGCGAGTACCTCTCACTGGACGGCATGATCTTCATGTGGAGTCTGTCGGGCCGCGGTTCACCGGCGCGCCCTGAGGGCTTGGAAGCTTGGCTGACTTCTGACCCGGCGCCGCCGAGCGGGCGTTATTTCCTGGAAGCGATGTTCGATTACGCGGTGACCGGACCGCCCTTCCAGTCACTGGCTGCCGCGCAAGTCAGCAACATTCTGAGTCGCGAAGCCGATCTGCTGCGCCTGGGCGAAACCACAGTTGAAGAGGCGATTGCCACAATCACGGAAGAGGGCAACGCCGCCCTCGACGAAGTCGCGGGAATGTAATTCAATCTCGTAAACTGAAAACCGCTGCGGGAGATCATTCTCTGGTCTCCCTCAGTTCTGTTGGCATATAGGCGAGCGCATACTACATGTTTCGACGGTTGACACAGCCCATATCTCCCAGCGCGCGGCGTGAAGAGCGGATATTCTATTTGTTTATCGCGCCTTGGCTGATAGGCTTGATTGCCTTCAGCATCGGTCCCGTCTTCGGTATGCTTGGATTGAGCTTCACCGATTGGCGCATCTCGCTGGACGACTTGCAATTCATCGGTCTGGACAATTACTCGAAGCTATTCGCCGATCCGATATTCTGGACCTCAGTCGGCAACACGCTCTACATTGTTGTTGGGCGCGTGGTCTTCGGCGTGTCATTCGCTCTGCTGCTAGCGATCCTGCTCAATCAAAAAGTGCCGGGCATCGCTTTCTTTCGCGCCGTCTATTATCTGCCGACGGTGACTGCGGGCGTGGCGGTCGCGCTGGTGTGGATCTGGATCTTTAATCCGCGTCTGGGCATCTTGAATTATTCGTTGAAGCAGATCGGCATCCAGGGTCCGGATTGGATATTCAGCAAGACCTGGGTTAAGCCCTCGCTCATCCTGATGAGCATGTTTTCAGTCGGTCCGATCATGATTATCTTACTGGCTGGACTGCAGGGCGTGCCCAAAGAACTATACGAATCAGCTGAAATTGATGGCGCGGGCAATTGGGCGAAATTCCGCAATGTCACCTTGCCCATGCTGTCGCCAGTTCTATTCTTTGTGATAATCATCTCCGTCGTAAGTTCCTTCCAGAACTTCACAGAAATCCGCGTGATGACGGAAGGAGGTCCCGGCGAATCCAGCAATGTCCTGATCTGGTACTTATGGGAGAACGCGTTCATATTCTTGCAATTGGGCATCGCGGCCGCGGTCGCCTGGATCATGTTCGTCATCCTCATGGTATTGACTGGCATCCAGTTCCGCGTGGGCCGGCGTTGGGTCTACTACGAGGCTGACGCGTAATGACGACGAGAAAACGCCAAGACAAGGTCAGTTGGCGCAGGTCGATTGAGGGACGCCGCGCCATTGGCTATATTGTTACATTCGCCTTGCTGGTCCCGCTCGGCATCGCCTTCATCTTGCCGTTTTTCGTGATGCTGTCGACGGCGCTGAAACCGCTGAATCAGGTATTCGCCTTTCCGCCGCGGCTGATCCCGGAAACGGTCCAATGGGAGAACTTCGCCGATGGCTGGTACGGCTACGGTTACGTAGATTTCACCACTTGCACCTGGAATTCGTTGAAAATCACTATCAACAACATCATCGGCAATCTGGTTTCCTGCACCTTGGCCGCCTATGCCTTCGCCCGCTTGAAGGCGCGCGGCAAGAACTTCTTCTTCGCCATCGTCCTGGCGACCATGCTCCTGCCCAACGAAGCGCTCGTAGTTCCGCAATATGTGCTCTTCAATCGCTTCGGCTGGCTGGATACCCACCTGCCGCTGATGGTGCCGCCCTGGTTCGGTTGGCCCTTCTTCATCTTCCTGCTGCGGCAATTCTTCTTGACTATCCCGGAAGAACTGATCGACGCCGCCAAAATCGATGGCGCCGGGCACGCGCGCATCCTGTTGCAGATCTTCATCCCGCTGTCCAAACCGGCGCTGGCGACCCTGGCCATCTTCGCCTTCATCGGCAACTGGAACAACTTCTTCGGTCCGCTGCTCTACCTGCGCACGCCCAACGTGCAGACGCTACCTGTTTGCCTTGTTCAATATCAGGGTGCCTACGGCAACACCGAATGGCACTTGATGATGGCGGTCGCGACCATCGCCGTGATCCCCGTTCTGATCATCTTCATCTTCGGGCAGCGTTACTTCGTCGAAGGCATCGCCACCTCCGGCGTGAAGCGTTGATATTGCCACAGAGGCACAGAGGCACAGAGATTTCCATTTTGTCAGATGAACTCAGTTGCCCGCCTGACCCTGCTCATTCTCTCCCTCATACTTTTGACTGCCATTGGCAAGCTTGAACCCTTCGTCGACGTCAGCCAAGCCGCCGGCATCAGCGCCACCCACAGCGGCGACTGGCAGCTATTCGACCAAGATTTCATCACTGGCTATCTCGGCGTAGGGCAGGCTTGGGGCGACTATGACCGCGACGGCTGGCTCGACCTATTCGTCACCGGCAATCGCGACCCCAGCGTCCTCTACCGCAATAACGGCGATGGCACGTTTTCCGTATCAGAATTTGCGCCGCAGGTCGCGCTGGCTGATGTCGACACGGGCGGCGCCGTCTGGGCTGATTACGACAACGACGGCTGGCTCGATCTCTATGTGCTGAACCACGGCGCCAACACGCTCTTCCACAACGACGGCGGCCGCGGCTTCACCGATGTGACCGAGCGCGCCGGGGTGGGGGATGCTGGCAAAGGCGCCACCGCAACCTGGGGCGACTTCGATGGCGACAGTTACCTCGATCTCTACGTCGTAAACTGGTCCTGCTTCCCCGAGTGCGGCGATCCAAACATCACGCGCGAACATGACGCCGCCCGCGATACGCTGTATCACAATCGCGGCGACGGCGCCTTTGAGGATGTGACTCACTTGTTGGATTACGACCTGCTGCTCGGCGCCGGCTTCAGCGCCAGCTTCACCGATTACGACAACGATGGCGATCCCGACATTTACGTCGTCAACGATCAGTTCAAGAACATGCTCGGCAATATCCTCTGGCGCAATGAGGGTCCCGGTTGTGTTTCCCCCCATAGAGATGGGGGGAGCGTGGAAGAGGGGCAAGGCTTTAGCTGGTGCTGGCGCGATGTCTCGATTGAGGCGGGCGCGCGCACCTTCATCCACGGCATGGGACTGGCCGTCGGCGATTATGACAACGACCTCGATCTGGACTTTTATTTCTCCGACATGGTCAATGGCATGGTGCTGCTGCAGAACCAGGGCGATGGCACTTTTGACGATCTGGCTGATGAGGCCGGCGTCATGGTGGGGCCAAGCAGCGCGGTCGGTTGGGGCACGATCTTCTTCGATTACAACAATGACAGTTGGCTCGACCTGATCCTCACAGCCACCGAATTCATCCAGTTTGATATCGAATCCGGTCCCGAAGGCATGATGTTTGAATATCGTGATTTTCTTTTCAGGAATCGCGGCGACGGCAGTTTCGCTGACGTCACGCCGCAAGGCTGGCTGGAGAATCTCAAGCCGAGCATGGGCTTGGCTTACGCCGACTACGACCGCGATGGTTTCCTTGATTTTGTGATCGGCAACTGGAACGAAGGCTACGTTCTTTATCGCAACACGGGCGCGGAAGGCGGCGCCAACAACTGGATCAACATCCGGCTGGCGGGCGGCGGCGACATCAATCGCGATGCCATCGGCGCGCGCGTTTACATCACCACCAGTGACGGGCGGACGCTGCTGCAAGAGGTCAAGAGCGGCTCCAGCCTGGGCGCCGGCAACGACACGGCCCTGCATTTCGGCTTGGGTGAGGCGGGCATTCGCGAATTGCTGATCCGCTGGCCCAACGGCCTGGAAGAGACGCTGCGGGACGTCGCCGTCAACCAGTTCCTGGAAGTATCGTATTCGGGTTAGATGGCGAATGTAGGGGCGGCCTATTCGGTCGCCCGCTTCTTTGCTACGGACTGCAGATCGTGCGCGCGGGCGAGCCGCCGGCTTGTTCCTACGATTTTGTGTTGGCGGGCGGGCGAGCTGAGGCGCGCCCCTACATGGATCTTCGGATCAGGACTTCAGATACAGCTTGACGACCGGAACTTCGACGCGCGGCTGCACGACCGGCAGTTGCAAGCTGGCTGTGCCCGCCTCGTCCACGCTGAACTGGACCTCGCTGCCGTCATGCAAGAGCTCGGCGTAGTCAATCCGGTCGCCGATATCATCAATGTGCAGATGACGGAAGGGGTAAGCGAAGATATGCGCGTAGAGCAAGTCGCCGTTCTGCGTCAGGCGGCAGTCCTGCGGGGGCGCAAAGGCGCTGGCGCTGCAGCCGTAGATTGACTCGCTGTGCTGCGCCATCCAGTCACGATAGACGCCCAAGGCATCCTCCGCCCGACTGTCCAACTCGCCCAGCGCCGTCGGTCCCACATTCATCAGCAGGTTGCCGCCCGTCGCCACCGTGTTCACCAACATACGGATCAGTTGCCCCGGGCTTTTCCAGGTCGCTTCATCGCGATGGTAGCCCCAGGAACCGGAGAAGGTCTGGCAGGTCTCCCAGACGACCGGCTCGCCAGCGACCCGCACCCACTCGCGCGGCTGAAATTGCTCCGGCGTGTAGATATCAGCTGACGACGGCAGGTCGAGCCGATTGTTGATGATGATCCCCGGCTGCAATTCGCGGCTAAGCGCTTCCAGCCCCTCGCTGTCCCAGTCAGCGCGCCCCTTGCCGTCTGGACCCGGGTACGAGAAGTCGTACCAGATGACATCGATCTTTCCGAAATTGGTCAGCAGCTCGCGCACCTGATTCTTCATATAGGCGCGGTATTTGCTCATGTCGCGCCCTTGATTCAGGCTCGCGCGATCGGGATGATTGCGTTGCGAATGCCGCATGTCGATGGTGAAATCGGGATGATGCCAGTCGATCAGCGAGTAATAGAAACCGACTTTGAGACCGCGGCTGCGGAAGGCGCGCAGGACCTCGCCCAGCAGACCCTTGCCCCAGGGCGTATTGGTCGCTTTGTAGTCGGTGAACTGCGAATCCCAGAGGCAGAAGCCCTCGTGATGCTTGGAAGTGATGACCACGTACTTCATGCCGGCCGCCTGCGCCAATTCTGCCCAGTGGTCTGGATTGAAGCGCTTCGGATTGAAATACTTGAAATAGGGCGCGTATTGCTCGTCGGTTAATTCTTCGCGGTTCTTCACCCACTCATGGCGCGCCGGCAAGGCATACAGCCCCCAATGAATGAACATGCCGAAGCGATCATGCGTGAACCAGTCGGTGTTGCCCTTTGTTGGTTTGGGTGGTACATCGTGTTCGTCTCCTTGTCGATTAGCCCGTAAACTCTCCACTACGTCTCGTTCTACAAGGTCGACCGGCGGGCAGTGTCTACGCGCCCCGGCGGGCCGCACGTACGCAAACTCGTTGAAACGCCCGCTGCCAACCTTTTCAAGTTTGCGGGGTTGGCGCAGGAACCACAAGCCCGAGCTCTTCCGCCAGCGCGCGCAGATCCGCCCAGACCTGGTCAGGCAGGGGGATGCCGGCCGCGGCGCGTTCCGCGTAGGAGCGCGCTTCCGGCTCGCCCGGCGCCAGCACTTCATCGAAGCCTGCCGCCGGCTTTACCGCGTTGACGCGCGCCTTGAGCGCCTCAACATGCGCCGCGAAATCAGTTGCCTCGTCGAAAGATTCCGGCAGCAGCGCCAGCAGCAGCATCGGATTGCCATAATGGAATTCGGGCGAGCTCATCGGCCGCTCGCCAGCCAGCAGATTGGGAATGATCTCCATCATCATTGACAAGCCTGAGCCCTTGTGCCCGCCCATCGCCAAGAGCGCGCCGCCCGCGTCCAGATCAGCCGCAACTGTCGTCGGGCGTCCCGCCTTGTCCAGCAGCATGCCTCGGGGCAGGGGCGCGCCTTTGGATTGCGCCAGCAGCACCTTGCCGTGCGCGATGCCACTCGTGGCAAAGTCTAGCAGCAGCGTCCCCTCAGCGCCGCAGGGCACGGCGATGGACAGCGGATTCGTGCTGAAAAGGCGCTCGCGTCCGCCGTAGGGCGTCACAAAGCCATGCGAGAAACCGCCGCCAGCGAAGCCAATCCCGATCAAGCCCTGCGCCGCGATCATGTTGCTGTACTCGCCCAAGCGTCCAAGGTGCGCGCATTGCCCCAGCGATACAGCCGCGATTCCATGCTCGCGACAGATCTCAATCGCCAACTCGGCCGCAAAGCGCGCGCCGATCTGCCCGAAGCCGTAAGCGAGCGTCACCATCGCCGTCGCGCCGAATCGTTTGCGCAAGCGCGGACGTTCAGCCGGCTGGATCATGCCCACCCGCATCATGTCGATATACTGCTTGACGCGCAAGACCCCGTGCGAGTCGTGACCCAGCAGATTGGTCGTTACCAGCGATTGAGCCACGACCGCCGCGATATCAGCGGGCGCCCCGGCGGCAGAGAAAATGTCGCGCGCCAGGCGCTCAAGCGGCTTCGCCTGAATCGTGATTGTCACCGGCTGGTCCTTCTATTCCGAGATTGGTCTGCTGGAGTTTAGCGGCGGCCGATACCAACGTGTAGGGGCGTTTCACAGAAGCGCCCGCTGCCGCTGCGACTTGTGGTTTTAGGCGACGTGGTAGGGCGCCCGAAATCCGAAGGCATTTGCCCTTAGTGAGCGCCGCGCGCTATCATCTCTACGCTGACTCTACCGTGTCCCAAGGTCGCCCGATGAAACCAGCCAATCTACTCTTCATCATTTCCGATCAACATCAAGCGGCGGCGATGGGCTGCGCGGGCCACCCGCTGGTGCAAACGCCCAACCTCGACCGCCTGGCGGCCTCGGGCGCGCGCTTCAGCAATGCCTATACCAACTGCGCCATCTGCGTCCCGGCGCGCGCCTCGCTGGCCACCGGTCAGTTCGTGCACCAGATCGGCAATTGGGATAACGGCTTGCCTTATGACGGCAGCGTTCCCAGCTGGGGGCATCGTCTTAAAGAACAGGGTCATGTGGTCGATTCGATCGGCAAGCTGCACTTCCGCAGCGCCGACGATGACAACGGCTTCCGCCACGAAATCGAGCCGCTGCATGTTGTCGACGGGATTGGCGATCCGGCCAGCGGCATCCGCGACGGCTCGATTCGCCGCGATTGGCGCCCGGGCATCGAAGAAGCGGGTCCGGCCGATTCGACCTACCAGCAATATGATATTCGCAACCGCGACAACGCCATCCGCTGGCTGCGCGATCACGCCGCCGACGAGAAGCCTTGGGCGCTTTTCCTCTCCTTTGTCACGCCGCATCCGCCCTGGTTCGCGCCTCCCGAGACCTACAACCTGTATCCGCAGGACCAGATACCATTGCCGCCCCAATGGCGGGAAGCGGATTGGCCCCGCCACCCGGCCTACGAGTACATGCGGCGCTTTTTCAGCAGCGAGGCGCCCTTCCCCGAGGCGACAATCCGCCGCCTGAACGCGGTGTACTATGGCATCTGCACCTTTCTCGATGAGCAGATCGGGCTGGTGCTGGCGGCGCTGGACGATCTCAAGCTGCGTGAGACGACGCGCGTGATCTACAGCTCCGATCACGGCGAGCATATCGGCGCGCGCGGCATCTATGGCAAGTTCACCATGTACGAAGAAGCCGCCAACATCCCCTTCATCATGTCGGGACCTGATGTGCCCGCGGGCAAAGTCGTCGACACGCCGATTTCGCTGATAGACTGCTATCCGACAATCTTGGAAGCCGTCGGCTGCGACGCGCCGGACGATGGCGTCGAGCGGCCCGGCGCCTCGCTCTGGGAGATTGCGGCGGCTGATGACCATGACAGAGTGGTCTTTGCCGAGTATCATGCGATCGGCTCGCGCAAAGCCTATTACATGCTGCGCGACCGACGCTACAAGTACATTTATCATGTGGCTGCGCCCGCCCAGCTCTTCGACTTGAGCGCCGACCCGGCTGAATTGAACGATTTGGCGGGGGCGCCGGCTGAGAATACGCGGCAATTGCTAGCCGCTTATGAAGCGCAGCTGCGAGCAATCCTGGATCCGGAGGCGGTCGACCAGCGCGCCAAAGCCGATCAAGCGGCGCGCATTGAGTCGCTCGGCGGCCGCGAGGCCGTGATTGCGCGCGGCGTCTTCACCAATTCACCAACGCCGGGCGAGACGCCGAAATTCCGGAGATTCGTCGAAGTCAGCAACTGACATCCTCGCCTCGGGTCTGCCGGGCGGAAATCGCAAAAGAAAAAGCCAGCGGCTCGCTGGCTCTCTGCGTGCCTGGAGAGATTCGAACTCCCGACACCTGGTTCCGTAGACCAGTGCTC